>JBCAXQ010000341.1:0-2950 GCA_038534015.1 Pseudomonadota bacterium
CTAATGCGTAGCTGGGATTGCAATCTGGCGCATCAAGGCGTCAGAAGACGAATCAGCAATTGTTGAATAGCCGCACCTTGCAAAGAGACATCGTGGTAGAAGCCCAACATCACTCGCTTTTCAATCTGCGCGCTCGCGGCGACTGGGTCCGGCTGCGTACCTTGCTGGTACTGCGATGGATGGCGATCACGGGCCAGGCCGCGACGGTCCTTTTCGCGACACAAGTCTTGTCTTTTCAGCTTCCGCTCGCTGTGTGCGCGCTGGCGATTTCAGCCTCGGTTTCGCTGAACATCATCATGCACATTGTGTATCCGTCTGAGACGCGGTTGAGCGAACGTGGAACGCTGCTATCGCTTCTTTTCGACCTGTCGCAACTCGCGATCATGTTGATGCTGTGTGGCGGTCTGAGCAATCCCTTCGCGGTGCTTATCCTGGCCCCCGTCACGATCGCCGCAACAGCGCTGCGCCTGCGTTCCACAATTGTCGTCAGCATAGCTGCGTTGCTCAGCATCCCGCTTATGGCATTGTTGTATCTGCCCTTGGTTCAGGCGGACGGCAACTTACTGCAAATCCCAAGTCTGCTGCGATACGGTGTTGCCGCGGCCTTGGCGATCGGCGTGATCTTCGTCGCACTTTATTCACGGCGCGTAACAGTCGAAAGCTATGCCATGTCGGAGGCCTTGTCGGCAACGCAGATCGCGCTGTCGCGTGAGCAGCGCCTTGCCGCGATCGGTGGCATTGCCGCGGCGGCCGCACATGAACTCGGAACACCGCTTGCGACGATCAAGCTCGTGGCGAGCGAGTTGGCCAATGAACTCGAGGATCATTCGGAATTGGCCGAAGACGTCGCTTTGATCCGTTCGGAAGCCGACAGATGCGGTGCCATCATGGCTGACCTGAGCCAAGGCGGGCGGGATGATCGGCACGTCAAATTGGCGCCAGTCTCCGCAGTGATCGAGGAAGCGGCGCAACCTCATGCGACACGCGGCAAGCAGTTACACATCCGCATCAACGGTGTCCTCGCCGAACATACAACGGGCGATCAGCCAACCATACGCAGGAGTCCGGAACTGATCCACGGGCTGCGGAATGCGATCCAGAACGCCGTCGACTTTGCCGAAGCAACGGTTTGGATCGATGCAACAATCGTGGAGGGTCGCCTTCGTATTGCGGTCGGGGATGACGGCCCGGGCTTTGGCCCAGACATCCTGCCGAAGCTTGGAGAACCCTATGTGTCGACCCGCGCACGCGGAGACCGGCGCGACCGCGATGGATCGTACGAAGGAATGGGATTGGGCTTGTTCATCGCGCGGACGCTTCTGGAGCGGACAGGCGCATCCTTGGCGTTTGCAAATGGGTCTGACGCGCGGCGCCGGACCGGGCGGTACCGCAGCGACGGGGACTTGCAGCATCCCCCAGGCGCAATCATTGAAATGACATGGCCGATCGAAAGCCTTGTCGTCAGGAAAGAACAGGTTCGAGGCGCGCTTGGACCGAACGACAGATTCGAGCAATAGCCAAGCCTCGGATGCCATAGGAGCGGGGCTCAAAATCGAAGCAGGTGAAGACTGGGAACAGAACAACCTATAGGTGTTGCGATGAACGTGACGTGTGGTTATCAGTGAACGGGTTAGATGTGTCTTTGAGGTGGAATTAACCAAGTGGAACTTGGTGCGACCGATATCCTGGTGATCGCCTCGGTCGGCGTGATTGGGTTGGCATTCGCGATGTGGCGAATGCTGTATGTCCCTGCGGGCTCATCCGCACGGGATCTCCTCACTGATGGCGCTGTGCTCGTCATCGCGGACGGTCTTGTACAAGAGATCTCAGTAGAGGCCTCGGACATCCTTGGGAGCTGCGTCGGTAAGCCGATCGTGCGCGTGCTCGAAGATTTCCTGCAAGACGACTCTGTCGATGTACGGGATGCCGTGAACCGGCTGGAAATGACCGGCGACCCGGTCAATATGCTGGTCTACGATCGTGACGCCCGTGCATTCGAACTTATCGGAGCGCCGGCTGGCAGCCTGATACGTTTGGTTCTCAGAGACGCTGGATATCTCGATACCCGGCTCAAGGCCGCGGAAGAACGGATCAATGCGGCCGACGCGCTCGTGCAGGGGCGCAACTGGGAACGCGTAACACTCCGCGGCCTGATGTCTGACGCTCCAATCATCGCCTGGAACCGCACAGCCGATGGCGGGATCAACTGGGCCGACGGGACAATCCGTATGCGAAACGGGTCAGTCTCTGCTGATCAGGCGGTCGACCTGATCGTCGCGCGGACAAAACTGAACAATCAACCCGCTCTGGTCGGCCAGCCTCAGAAGTCCCGGATCGAGATTGTCATCAACGATGGGTCGGACACGATCTCACTGCACGTCACCGAAGTCGTACGCGCGAACGGCGATCGCATTGGTTTCGCGACCGATGCCAGCACCGCGGCGTCTGCCGAACGGACGCTGACGCGCTTTGTTCAGACAATGACGGAAACCTTTGCTCACCTTACTGTCGGCCTTGCGATTTTCGATCGGAACCAGACGCTCGCACTCTTTAACCCGGCTCTCGTTCAGATGTGGCAACTCGAACCGGCCTGGTTGGCCCGGCGGCCATCGCTCAGAGATATTGTCGATGAATTGCGCGCAACGCGGCGCCTGCCGGAATTGCAGGATTTCCACAAGTGGCGTTCAGAATTGCTGAGTCTGTTCGAGAACACCGAGGCCGCCGACTACGAAGAGCTATGGCACCTGGCAAACGGATCGAACATTCGGGTTCTGGCAAGGCCGCATCCACATGGATCCCTTGCCTTCATATTCGATGACGTCACCGAACGCATGCGGCTTGAGCAACGGTACCGGCACTCGATCGATCTGCGGCGTGTAACGCTGGACGGGCTGGTTGATGAACTGAAGCAGGCCGTTCGCGCCGAACACCGCTATGCCCTCATCCAGCC
>JBCAXQ010000342.1:0-2943 GCA_038534015.1 Pseudomonadota bacterium
TGCTGCACCATGGGACGCCAGCTCGGGCGCGGCAAAGCCCGGCGTATGCCCAAACGATGAGTCTTTCCCCTCATGATCGGACTGCTCAGACCGAGCGATCCCGAAATCGATGATCTTCACGACATTCTGAGGAGTAATCAGGATGTTCGGAGGTGTCAGGTCGCGATGGATGATCAGCCGCTGATGTGCGGTCTCGACTGCGGCGCAAATCTGGAGAAAGACTTGGATACGCTCCTCCAATGAACGAGAGGCAAGCTCGATCCATTGGTTGAGCGGAACGCCGTCGACAAACTCCATCACAAAGTAAGGAGCGCCAGCTTCGGTTTCGCCGCCATCGAACAATCGAGCGATGTTCGGATGATTCAGGTCCGCGAGTATCTGGCGTTCGGCTCTAAAGCGTTCGATGAGGTGGGGATTGATCAGTCGCTTCTTGATAACCTTGATCGCGACAGCATGATCGAAGTCCTGGGCTGCCCGCTCGCCCAGATAGACATTGCCCATACCGCCACGTCCGATCAATCGCAGGATGCGGTAGGCGCCGATCTGGTCCGGAACAGCTTCGTCTTCCAGTTCGGCGCTTGCCCCGCCTGTCAGCAAGCTGGAGACGGGAGCGTCGATGCTCTGGAGTAATGCGGTTGCCCGATCTTTTACGGCTTGTGATAGCGATGGTTTCGAGCGAACAAAATCGCGGCGCTCATCGGAGGGGAGGTCCAGCGCCTCTTCAAGTGCAGCCATCGCTTCCCGTTCAATAGCCGGATCCGTGCGGTCCATGACTAGCTCGCAAGTCTGTCGTGCAGCCAGATGCGTGAAGCCTGCCAACGCCGCTTGACCGTCGCGACAGAGACATCGAGCACGGTCGAGATATCGGTTAGGGACATCCCGCCAAAGAAGCGCATTTCGACGATATCGGCACGCTGTGGATCGATGTCACGCAGCTCGCTCAAATGCATATCGAGTGCCAGCAACTCTATCGGCATCTGCCATTCACCAATATTCGTCTGCAGCGTCACCTTGGTATGGTAACGTTTGTCTGCGTTCCGCTTGCGCGCCTGATCGACCAGTATTTGCCGCATGATGCGCGATGCGAGAGCGAGGATATGGGCGCGATCCTGAAATTCGATCTGGTCGAGGCGAGACAAGCGGATCATGGCCTCGTTGATGAGATCGCCGGTCGACAAAGAGGAATGGAATTCCTGAGATAACTTGGCAGCGGCAATCGCTTCCAGCTCGCTGTGGATCTTCTTGACGAGTGAATCGCCCGCAGTCGCGTCGCCAGACTGCCAGCTTGACATCAATTCGGCATGATCCACGGCTCAACCCCCTGTTGCACAAAGAATAAATACACGCGAATCGCCCTTCGGCCAACCAAGCCCTTATAACCGAATGTCGTTGTGCTCAGCGATGGCCAAAAGATCCTCCAACTTTCGTTCGATCTGGTCGCGTTCGCGCAATTTGCGCTCTAGCCACAAACGGCGCTGGTCCGGCGGTTGAGCGAGAGCTTCCTCCAGCAGTTGGAGGCACTCCCGCTCAGAATTGAGATCGAGTCTTGGCATTGCAAATGCCTCCTTATCGATCGCCTTAGAACCGCCAGCCGAGCACAGCCGATCCGCTTACATCATCGACATCGCTGCCAAACAATGCCTCTACCTGCGCGCCAATCGTCCAGCCGTTTCCAAGATCGACGTTTGCCGATGCTGACGTGAGCACGCCGGACTGATCAGCGACGGGCGCGAGCACCGTGAAGGGCGCTTGGCCTCCTTCAGCAAACGCCAGTCGCGCGCCCACTTCGCTGGACGATCCATCAACATATTGCGCGGCCAGATCGAACAGTGCCGTATCGCTTCGGAGATTGGCGAACAGGCCGCTGCCATATCGCGTCTGCCCGTCCGAGGCATCGGCGGAGGTCAAAGCGACGCTGCCCGCCCCCGTCTCGTCGTCTAGTGCAAGATCGCTGTCTGAGTGCATGATCGAGACGACTGGACCAATGGCCCAGCCTCCGCCAACGTCAACGCCATAGCGCGCCTCTCCACCCAGTGAGAACGTGTCGATATCGGCCTGTCCGATCGCCGTGCGGGTCAGCGCGTTTACTGTAAGAGTGCGGGTCACGCTGGCATCGGACTGGCCATAACTAATCACACCGCTGAACGTCGCGCCCGCGCCGCCGCTGCCATAGCGAGCGTGGCCGGAAAGATACCAAGCATCGTAGTCCGCTGCGCTGAAACGGTCGGCCACACTCAGATCACCATCGCGCCATCCCGCAGAGATGCCTGCCGCCCAGGCGTTGCCATCGCCGACATAGTCGAACCCGAAATCGAAGCCGAAATCATCCTGTTCCACTTGCGCACCGTTGCCATCGGCATCGATCGAGCTGTCAGAGAAGCTGACCCCGCCCCAGATGCCCCATCCGCTTCCCGAAACGTTGCGCGCCCTGGCAAGCGCCTCACGCGAGCGACGCAGACCGTCATTGCCCGCTTGAGCGAGAAGTGAAGCGTAGATTTCGCCCGAGGCGCTGTCGAATGCGGTCAGCGCCTGATCGGTGCTGGCAAAGATCAACTGCTCGACCACATCATCCAGATCGCCCGTTGCATCCATCTCAAGCGCATCGAAGCTTGCACCAACGGCACGCTGGTTTGGCGTCAGGCCGAGCGATGCGAATGGCACCACCGGCCCCTCTCGCCCGGCATTCAGGATCGCCTGACCCGCATCATAGGTGACTGACAGGTCGAGAAATGGCAGGTCCGCATCGATCATGCTGAACTCGCCGGTCAGCGTGCCCGCTGCATCGAGGATAAGGAACTGCGCCGACCGGTCAAAATCACCTTCAGCCGTGAGCGAGGAGATCGCCAGAGTCGCATCCTCGATCACGATATTGCCATCGACGGTGATGCGGTCCGACTGGAAGAAGCCGGCCGCGTCCATATCCATCGCCATGCCGTCAATATC
>JBCAXQ010000343.1:0-2935 GCA_038534015.1 Pseudomonadota bacterium
GAGAAGGGTGAAGAGAAGCTCACAGCCAAGCATGTAATCGTCGCAACGGGCGCGAGAGCACGCGATTTGCCTTTCGCTCCGGCAGATGGAAAACGCGTATGGACCTATCGCGCCCGTTGCGACGATTACATGCTTGGCTGTGAGCTTCTCTTCACCCTTCTCGCTCTTCACCGTCAGCGAGGTCGGTCCGGTTAGTGTGCCCTCGCCCATATGCACGGTGATCTTGTTCTTCTTCATCAGGTGCGTGACGCCCTGATTAAGCTGTTTGGCCACGCCGCGACTGCGCTTAACAACTGCATCAAGATCAGCTTCGATCTTGCCTGCGACCGAAAGACCATAATCTTTCGCGTTGTCCATATAGTGCTTGATCTCTGCCGAACGCAGCAGCGCCTTGGTTGGGATGCAGCCCCAATTGAGGCAGATACCCCCCAGCTCTTCGCGTTCCACAATCGCGGTCTTGATGCCAAGCTGCGCGCAGCGGATCGCCGCCACATAGCCGCCGGGACCTGAGCCGAGAACAATCACGTCATACGAGTTTGCCATGGTGTTTGAACCTTGCTGGTAGAAATAGAGTTAGGTTAGATTTGCTCGATGGACTGCGCGGGGTCGATCATCCTTATCAAGCAGAACGAATTTGAAAGTGCCGCTCGAAACGGTGGAAGTCTCCTCACTATTCCGTCCACGCGAAACGCCGATCGCCGAAACAGTCAGAGATGTTTTTCCAGTCGTCACTACATCGCAGTAAATACTGAGTTCGTCGCCCACGCTCATCGCACCGGGAAAGGCAAAGTCACTGGCGGAGACCACAACGGCTTTGCCCTGCCCGATCCGGCTTGCCAATGCTCCTGCGCCAAGCGCCATCTGTGACATCAGCCAGCCACCGAACACTCCCCCATAGGGGTTGGTGTCAGCGGGCATTGCCGTAACGCGGATCATGGGATCGCGCTGGGTCATCCTCTCAAACCACAAGCCCCATCGGGTTCTCGATGAGGTTGCGGAACTGGTCGAGGAGCTTGGCGCCATCCACGCCGTCGATCGCGCGGTGATCAAAGCTGCCGGTTACGCTCATCACAGTGGCAACCTGTAGCGCGCCATCTATTACATAAGGTCGTTGTTCGCCTGCGCCGACTGCGAGGATCATGCCTTGTGGCGGATTGATGACCGCATCGAAACTCTTGGTGCCAAACATGCCAAGATTGGACAGCGAAACCGTGCCCCCCTGGTATTCATGCGGCATTAGTTTGCCATCGCGCGCTTTCCCTGCGAGCTCCTTCATCTCAGTCGATATCTCGGCAAGGCCCTTGCGCCCTGCATCGCGGATCACCGGTGTGATGAGACCCGATGGTGCAGCCACTGCCACCGATACGTCCTGGCGGGAGTATTGGTGCATCACGTCGCCTTGGAAACTCACATTGCATTGCGGTTCGCGTTGCAGTGCACGGGCCAAAGCCTTGATAATCAGATCGTTTACCGAGAGCTTTACACCATCAGCCTCTAGCGAAGCGTTGAGTTGCTTGCGTAGCTTCAGCAGTTCATCGAGCCGTACATCGACCGTGAGGTAGATGTGCGGGATTTCCTGCTTTGCCTCAGTCAGGCGTCGCGCGATTACCTTTCGGACATTGTTGAGCTTGATCGCCTCGAAAGGCGCATCGAACTCACTATCGGGCTGCGCGGCGGGAGTGCTTGCCGCGGGCGTTGATGCGGCACTTGTCGCAGCTTGTGCAGGTATAGCCGCTGGATCGAAAGCCTCTACATCGGCTTTGACAATCCGGCCGTTTGGCCCAGTCCCAGAAACCTGAGCAAGATCAACACCCTTCTGCTCCGCAATCCGCTTGGCAAGCGGGGATGCAATTATTCTGTCGCCAGATGGTCGAGACGGTTTTGGAGCGGGACTGGGCTCTGGGGATGGGATCGGTCCAATCGCGCTGGTGTCACCGTCACCTATTGCCGCTTCGACATCACCCTTTGTGATCTTTCCCTTGGGGCCAGTACCCGCAATCGCGCTCAGGTCCATACCTTTGGATTCGGCCAATTTACGTGCCGTGGGAGTTGCTGCTGGTCCATCGGCAACAGCAGCTGCTGCTGGAGCAGGAGTGGATTCGGTAGCGGGATCCGAAGCTGGCGCGCCGACCTCGCTCGCATCTTCACCCTCTTCAGCCAACACAGCAATCACCTCGCCAACGGCAACGCTCTCAGTACCCTCTTCAATCAGAATTGCGGCGATAATGCCTTCATCGACCGCTTCAAACTCCATCGTCGCCTTGTCTGTTTCGATCTCCGCCATGATATCGCCGGAACTTACACTATCACCGATGTTGACCAGCCATTTGGCTAGCGTGCCTTCCTCCATCGTGGGGGACAGGGCAGGCATCTTGATTTCGATCGGCATGATGTGGACGATCCCTTTTTTCGCGCGTCTTTCATCCGTCTGGCGAATTCAGTTCTAACGGGCAAGGCCTTGCATACGAAACCATTTGAAAGGATAGCTGACGGATTGGAGGGGCCAGATGCGCACGTTCCTGGTGATTATGGATGAAACCGATGAGGCAAGAGCGGCTTTGCGCTATGCGGCGCGCCGTGCAGTGGCCGTGGACGGAGCGGTGCATATTCTGGCTCTGGTAACCCAGCAGAATGTCAGCGCGTTTGGTGGAGTGCAGGCCACGATCGAGCAAGAAGCACGTGACCGTGCTGAGATGCTGGCGCACGGTGTTGCAGGAAATTTGCTGGCTGAAAGCGGCATCATGCCCACGATTTCGGTAAAGGTCGGCAAGGGTCAAACCATCGTTACTGATTTTCTTGGCACTCACAACGAAGTCGCCGCACTCATCCTTGGCGCTGCGAAGGGTGGCAGTCCAGGCCCGCTCGTGACTCATATTCCGAGGGAATAACATAGAGCGGGCAGGGCAGCGCACCAGCATTCGCCGAAAAATGAGTC
>JBCAXQ010000344.1:0-2926 GCA_038534015.1 Pseudomonadota bacterium
ACCAGCTCAGGCTTTGCCCATGCCTGGCGGCTGTCGTTTTGATTCTTCACTATTTTTCCCCAACGTTGCCCGCGTGGGATACGTGCCGGAATAGGGAAAGTACATAGTCATCTACGACGTCGATAGCCCGCCGATCAGACCCAATACATGTCATTTTCCTACATCACCCAATTTGGTTATCTTTCCAATTTGACTAACCAAAATGGAAAACCATAGGAATGGCAGTTCTAGAAACTCTGATCGGACCGATCACATCGATCATCGACAAGATCATCCCGGATGAAGAAGCTCGTGCGAAAGCCAAGCTGGAGTTGATCAAGCTTGAAGGCACGCAGGAAATGCGGATGATTGAGGCGCAATTGCAGGCCATCGTCGCCGAGGCGCAATCGCAAGATCCCTGGACCAGTCGCGCTCGCCCGAGCTTCCTCTATGTCATGTATGCCATGATCCTGTGGGCGCTGCCGATGGGCGTGCTCGCGGCCTTCAATCCCTCAGTCGCGAAGGAAATCGCCAGCGGGATGAATGCCTATCTCAACGGCTTGCCCGAGCCGCTCTATGCGCTGTTCGGCACCGGCTATCTAGGATACACGGCTGCAAGACAGTGGGGCAAGGTAAAGGGCGTCGAGAAGTAACTCGCCACTACCCCTCGCTCGCGCACTTGATACAGGTCGTGGCAATAGGGCGAGCCTTCAGGCGATCGCGACCTATTGGCTCCCTGCATTGTGAACACTTGCCGTAAGCCCCGTTCTCAATGCGCCGCAGTGCCAGACGAATCTGTTGGATCTCTGCCCGGAGCACATCGTCTATACCTTCAAGCGCTTCGTCGTCGGCCAGATCGACCGCCTGCTCGCTCGAATCAGCATCAAGCGGATGCCTCAGGTCATCCTCAATCACTTCAGCGCGGGTGAGCAAATCCGCCAGTCGTGCATCCAGCAGCTCGGCCATCTCTGCATACTCAGTCATTATATTGCCTCCTGCATCCATCGATTCTGCTCCTGACTTGTGATTCAGGATAGGCGTGAAACAGCGACCTGAAATTGATCCAGCGCAAATACTGAAGACGGATCAATGGGCTTTTCGGCCCTTCGCTAAGGCGCTATCGCACGCCGATGAGCAACACGATCTATGTCCTCAACGGTCCAAATCTGAACCTTCTGGGCCTGCGTGAGCCGGAAATTTACGGGTCGGACACGCTCGACGATATTGCGGGCATGCTCGAAGACGCAGCGCGCGAACACGGCCTCACCGTCGATATGCGCCAGACAAACCATGAAGGCATGTTGGTCGACTGGCTGCACGACGCACAGGCAGAGGGTGCGCGGGCGGTTTTGCTCAATGCAGCCGCCTACACGCACACGTCGATCGCGCTGCTTGATGCGATCAAGGCTATAACCGTTCCGGTTATCGAGGTGCACCTGTCTGATCCAAAAACGCGCGAGGACTTCCGCCACACCTCCTATGTCGGGATGGCAGCGGCCAGGACTGTCGAAGGCCACGGGGCTAGGAGTTACCTCATCGCCCTTGATGCAGTTGTGGCAGGCGAGGTCTGAAACCTGCGAATTGCGTTCATTGCAAGCATTGCCACTTGCCAGCCGCATTTTGCGTGAATAGTCACACGCGCAACTATTTCTGCGCAAGCAGAGGCAAACAAGGGGTCACCATGCCAGCAAAGGCAAATGGCGCAAAATCTTCCGGCATGAATGTCGATACAAAACTGGTCCGCGAGCTCGCTGAACTGCTCAACGAGACCGGACTCACAGAAATCGAGGTAGAGGACGATGATCGCAAGATAAGGGTTGCTCGTGGTGGTGTAGCCGCGGCATCAACCTTTGCGGCCGCTCCGATAGCTGCTGCTCCAGCGGAGGCGCCCCTACCAGCGTCTGGTGCACCAACAGCACAGGAACCCGCGGGCGACAGCGACGAAGGCGCGATGCTCTCCCCCATGGTAGGCACGGTCTATCTTGCGCCCGAGCCTGGCGCGGACAACTTCGTATCGGTTGGCGACAAGGTCAGCGCCGGCGACACGATGTTGATTGTCGAAGCGATGAAGGTGATGAACCCGATTGCTGCTGACAAGGCTGGTACGGTCAAAGCCATCCTCGTCGACAATGCGCAGCCGGTCGAATTCGACCAGCCTCTGGTCGTTATCGCTTGAGCGAGCCGATATGAGCATCACCCGCATCCTGATCGCCAATCGCGGTGAAATTGCGCTGCGCATCCACCGCGCGGCGCACGAGATGGGCATTGAGACAGTCGCGGTCCATTCGACGGCAGATGCCGATGCGATGCATGTCCGGCTTGCCGATCACGCGGTGTGCATCGGCCCTCCGCCCGCCACCGACAGCTACCTCAATGTCGCAAACATCATCTCTGCCGCTGAAGTCGCACAATGCGATGCGATCCACCCGGGCTATGGCTTTCTCTCAGAAAACGCGAAGTTCGCCGAGATTGTGGAAGCGCACGACATCAAATGGATCGGCCCGAAGCCTGAGCACATTGTCACGATGGGCGACAAGGTTCAGGCCAAGAAGACCGCCGGCGATCTTGGCTTGCCTCTTGTTCCGGGTTCAGATGGCGCAGTTTCGGATCCCGAAGACGGCAGGAAAATCGCGGCTGAAATTGGCTATCCGGTCATCATAAAAGCCGCCAGCGGCGGCGGCGGTCGCGGCATGAAGGTCTGCGAAAGCGAAGACCAACTCGAAACGCTGATGCAGCAGGCCGGCAGCGAAGCAAAGGCCGCCTTTGGTGACGCCACAGTCTATATCGAGAAATATCTCGGCAATCCGCGCCACATCGAATTTCAGGTGTTCGGCGATGGCAATGGCAATGCGATCCATCTCGGCGAACGCGACTGCTCGCTTCAGCGTCGGCACCAGAAGGTTCTCGAAGAGGCGCCCTCGCCCGTCATCAGCGACGAAGAGCGCAT
>JBCAXQ010000345.1:0-2900 GCA_038534015.1 Pseudomonadota bacterium
CGCTGGAGCAATGCATATCTCCTTTCCCTAAACAAGAAACCCCGCCCAGCCGGAGGATGGCTGAGCGGGGCTCTTTAGAGCGCTGCCCCGGAGTGGGAGGGGGGAACAGTGGGGCAGCGCGAGCGGGATAACTCGTAGAAGTCAGGCCGGCAGGAACACTCCATCGGTCACGTGGATCACACCATTCGAGGTGCCGACATCTGCCTGTGTCACAGCGGTTGAGCGACCGGCACCGTCGGTGATCACGATTGTGTCACCGGAGAGGCGCGCGGTAAGTTTGCCGCCAGATACGGTTGTGATCGAGGCTTCACCACCGTGCTTCTTGATCAAATTGACAAGGTCAGCGCTGGTCACGCGCCCGGCAACTGCATGGTAGGTTAGGATGTTGGTCAGCGTGCCCTTGTTGGCCGGCTGGACAAGCGTTTCGACTGTGCCTTCGGGCAGCTTGGCAAAGCCGGTGTCGGTCGGTGCGAAAACGGTGAAGGGGCCTGGGCTCGACAGCGTTTCAACAAGGTCGGCGGCCTGAACGGCGGCAACGAGGGTTGTGTGAACGCCGGTGCTGACGGCAGTCTGAACGATGTCTGGCGCCTGGGTCTGGCTTGAACGTTCATGGGCGGCAACCGGTGCGGTCGCGATTGCAGAAAATCCGGTTGTGGCGGCAAGAGCTGCAAGCGCAGCAGCTTTGAGATTAGGGGTCTTAACAGGCATTGGTTTCTCCTTTGTCTGCAAGCCTCCCGGTCTTGCATGCAGAGCTACGCATGGGCCATCGCAGTGGATGCGAAAAAATATCAAATTATTGATTTTAAAGATGAAACGCCCAGTTCGAGCGATGAACTGCCCAACCGGTCAGACCGTCAAGAATGCACCCTGTGCAACAACTGGACCGGCGGCTTCACCTTCAGGCTTGCCGCCAATTGGTTCGCGAGTAAGAACCAATTCGACACCCTCGCCAAGATTGCGGGCGATATCTGCGGGCAGTTCCATACTGCGCACTTCACCAGGCGAAACTACGCCAAGGGATTGCAGTTCGCTGCCGTCGGCCGGTACCAGCCACAGTTCATGATCGTGAACGCCATCAGCGCTAAGACCGATAGCCGTTACCATCATCCGCTCGCTTTCCGGGATGTAGGTCACGTCGAGCCTTAGCCCCGAGTCGCCGATAGGAACTGTCGCCATAAGCGGATCAGCTGCTGCCATGTTCTGGCCGCCGAGCGGGCTGGGATCAGCCACAGGTTCACCGCCCATTGGAAGCGCAACAAATGCCAGGGCAATGGCGGCCGCAGCCGAAGTCAGGCCAGCTGTCCATTGCCAACGGCGGACCTTGCTCTGAAGCTCGACGATACGGTTGTCATCTTCGCCAGCCAGAGCACCGATCTCGGCTTCGATCCGCGCCCAGACATTGCCGCCGGGTTCAACGCCCGCGATATCATCCGTGAGTGGCACAAACCAATTGTCCCACCAATCCTTGCGTGAGGCGAAGGCGCCATCGCTCGCCAGCTTCCCGCGCGCGGCAAGCAGTTCTTCGCCTTCGATCAGGCCAAGAGAATATTCCGCAGCCAACATCGGATCGTCGCGCTTCACTTCGCTTTCCGGGATGCTGTTATCGCTCATTCGCTCGCCTCCAGACAGGCGCGCAAGCGTTGCAAGCCGCGCCGGATCCAGCTCTTCATTGTGCCAAGAGGCACATCGGCGGCTTCGGCCAGTTGAGCGTAAGTCTTGCCGTCAAAAAAGGCCGCGCGGATATGCGTCTGCGCATTCTCATCAAGCTTCGAAAGGCAAGTGTGAATCTGAGCGGACTTTTCCGCATCAATCAGGAGCGCATCGGCCAGCGGTGCCTCGTCAGGCAGTGGAGCCGCCTCTTCCACAGGCACAGCGCCGCCGCGCACTTTGCCCGTGCGCAGTCGATCGATCGCGCGGTTCCGCGCGAACGTGGCGAGCCAGGATATCGGGCTCGCACGATCCGGATCATACCGATCCGCCCGCTGCCAAAGATTCACATAGACATCTTGCAAGGCGTCTTCAGCCTCCTTTCGATCTCCCAAGATACGAAAGCAGATTCCAAACAGTTTCACTCGCGTTGCCGTGTAGATTTCTTCGAGCGCCGCGCGATCGCCGTCGGCGAGCCGGACCATGGCCGCGCGAAGGGCTTCGCGCGCCTCGGCAGAGGCCGCCTGCGTCACTGCGGGCCCCGGCTGGCTTTGGGTAGCGATGTCAGGACGTTGCGCAACTCATACTCCCCGCTGAGCTGTCAAATGGCCCCACTGCACGCCCGCGTCAACAGTTCTGGACATTTGCGTCCGATATTCGACCTGAGAAGATCGAGACCGCGCTATTCGTATATGCAGTCGTCCAGCCCGTCACGTTTTACGACACCAATTCGTGCGTTGATCGTGTTGCCGTGGCGGCGCAGCCAGCCGCTGGGGCTCACAACAGCGCGCTTTTTCGGCAGTGGCAGCGCGGCGGCCATGCGCGCCGCCTCCAATGTGCTCACTTTCGCGGCAGACTTGTCGAAATATCGCTGTACACCGGCCTCTGCGCCATAAGTTCCAATTCCCGTCTCTGCGACGTTGAGATAGACCTCCATGATCCGCCGCTTGCCCCAGATCTTTTCGATACCGAACGCGAAGTATGCCTCCAGACCTTTGCGGAAGTATCCGCCGCCCTGCCACAGGAACACGTTCTTGGCGGTTTGCTGGGTAATCGTGGAGCCGCCGCGAATACGCCCGCCTTTGGCATTGTACTCTAGCGCTTTCTCGATCGCCTCCGTGTCAAAGCCGTTGTGTTCACAGAACTTGGAATCTTCCGCTGCAATCACAGCCGCTACAAGGTTGGGATCGATATTGTCGAGGCTCTCCCAATCTCTTGTGTAGCCCTTTTCATCCATCAGCATGGTTGCGGTG
>JBCAXQ010000346.1:0-2891 GCA_038534015.1 Pseudomonadota bacterium
CAAGCGGTGAACAGGTCACCAGTCAAGCGGTGAACAGGTCACCAGCGGGCTTTTGGCGCTGACGCTGCAGTCTCTTGGTTGCAAGGCGCGCAGTTGGCTCGGCTGGCAGATTCCTGTCCAAACGATCGAAGCCCATGCGAAAGCGCGGGTCGAGACGATCGAAGCGACTGAGATGATTGCTTCAATGGAGCGCGGGGAAATCGCGGTTATCCCTGGTTTCCAAGGCATATCCGAAGACGGCCGCATTACCACAATGGGGCGCGGCGGTTCGGATACCTCCGCTGTCGCTGTGGCCGCCGCGATCAAGGCCGATCGATGCGACATCTACACCGATGTTGACGGAGTCTATACGACCGATCCGCGCATCGTCGCCAAGGCTCGCAAGCAGAAAGCGGTCACCTACGAGGAAATGCTCGAACTCGCATCGGTCGGGGCAAAGGTCTTGCAAACTCGCTCGGTCGGCCTGGCGATGAAAGAAGGTGTCCGGGTTCAAGTGCTCTCGAGTTTTGTCGACGAAGCAAGCAATGCCACGGCGGATGACCTGCTGGGCACGCTGATCGTATCCGACGAAGAAATGGATCAAATGGTGGAGAATGGCGAAATGGAACGCCAATTGGTTACCGGAATTGCCCACGACAAGAATGAGGCAAAGATCATCCTTACCCGTGTGCCGGACAAACCCGGCGCGGTGGCAGATATCTTTTCGCCGCTCGCGGATGCCAGCATCAATGTCGACATGATCATTCAGAACGTGGGTCGCGACAAAGGTGAAACCGATGTGACGTTCACTGTTCCGCAGGCCGATCTCGCCCGTGCGCAGGCGCTGTTAGAGGATCGGAGGGAAGGAATCGGGTTCAACCGGGTGATCACTGACAGCAAGATTGCCAAGATCAGCGTCGTCGGGGTCGGAATGAAGAGCCATGCCGGGGTCGCCAGCACTATGTTTAAGTCACTGTCGGATCGCGGGATAAACATTCAGGCGATCTCGACCTCGGAGATCAAGGTCAGCGTCATGATCGATGAGGACGAAACAGAGCTGGCGGTTCGCGTGCTGCACACGGCGTATGGCCTCGATGCGGAAGACGAAGTCGCCTAGTATCTGTGCTCGTCGGGGTTTCGGCTCGCTTCGACGCAGCACGGCTGTATGCTAACCAAAACTTAACTCCGATTACGAATTTTTGCGGCTCTGACAAAGGAGTCGCGAATTATGGTCCTGAAAGCACATCTGGATCCGTCGCAACCTGATCAAGGTCAACGACGCTCTGAACGCCGTGAGTTGCTGCTTGAAACAAGTGGGGTTCTGGAGGGCGGTGCTGCAGCCAATGTAACCGTACACAACCTCTCTTCCACCGGCCTCTTGCTTGAGACAGCGCTGCCATTGGACGAAGGCGAAATCCTCGCACTCGATCTTCCGGAGGCAGGAGAGATTTCAGCGCAAGTCGTCTGGGTCAGCGGAAACTGGTACGGATGTGAATTTCCGGTCGAAATTGGTGGTGATGCGCTCGCTGCTGCCCAGCTTCGTGCCAGCGCGCCGGCATCCGGACCCTTCCCCGCGCTTGGTGCAGGCGGAGATGCGCTCGGTTACAAGCTAAACAAGCTGCGCCGCGAGAGAGGGCTCACGCTGGCGCAAATCGCCGATCAACTGGGAGTCAGCAAGCCAACGGTCTGGGCCTGGGAGAAATCAAAGGCAAGACCTCTACCCGAGCGGTTGGAGGCAATCGCTGCGGCATTGGATGTCGCGATTGAAGAACTTACCGATGCAGGAGTGCCTGGAGATGCCAAGGCTGTCCTTGACGAAAGCCGCATACGTATTGCGACGGCTTATGGGACGAGCCCTGACAGGGTGCGCATCATGATCGAGCTTTGAGGCTGTATTCATGAAATACCTGATGAAAAATATTCGATAGGCCAATAACATGGTAAACGAACCAAGAAGTTGATTCGTTTTTTAGTTAAGTAAGTTGACAAAACTAACAAGTAGAAATGAATTTCTGAGAGATTGTTTATCAAGATCTTTGATTTTTATGATCTGAGTTAGTTTAACTGCATTGACTAAAATTCGACTTGACTGGGGGTATTGGTCAAGGCCGGGGGCAAAAACGGCATGGAAATCGGGTTTAGCTGCGCTGAGGAATCAGCGTTGAAAGGTATGCTTGCGGACATCGCGGGCGACATAGTCATCACATTCGATTGTGATGGATACATCGAAGAGGCTTCGCCAAGCATCAATGCGATCGGGCTCGATCCAACCCAGATGTTGCTCAAGCCACACTTGGCCGATTTGGCACAGGCTACTCATCGAGACTTGGCTGCGACTTTTGTTGCGAGTGCCCTGATCCACGAGACATCAACCGAATGGATAGAGTTTCCCCTGTCGCTTTGCTCTGCCAGCACATGCGATATCCATTCTCCTTGGTATGCCTTGCATGCCCGATCACGGCAGTCGGCAGGAGGGCAGCAATCGGGTGGGATCGCGCTGCTTCGATCAGTTGATCGCTTGCGCGAGCTCGAGCAAGAACTCCACGCACAATCGAGCGTTGATCCGCTTACCGGGCTGGGCAATTCGCGTTCCTTTGCAGCCTCGCTGCAGCGCTCCGTGGCCGCTGACACTGATGATACACTCGCGGTTTTCGAGCTGGGCCAGTTCCGTGCTTTGCATCTTCAATACGGGCAAGAGGCTGCCGATGAACTCTTGTGGGCATTCGCCCAATTTCTTGATGCAATGGGGCTCCATAAGCTCGAAATCGCTCATCTTGGCCATCAGCGGTTTGGGGTAATCCTGGATGGCAAGCCAATCGATGCCGCCCAAGAGTGGTGTGATGACGTCCTCCAGACCCTTTCAGCTCTTGCGATTGGTCGGACATCCAAGGGTGTGCAACTGTCTGCCAGTG
>JBCAXQ010000347.1:0-2884 GCA_038534015.1 Pseudomonadota bacterium
TGTATCGTCAGAGAACCAACCTTCAACATGACCATCGATAGAGATGCCGTTGTCATCCCAGAACGCAATCAGTTTGCCAAGACCTAGCGTACCCGCTAGAGAACAAGCTTCGTGAGAGATACCTTCCATCAGGCAGCCATCGCCCGCAACCACCCAAGTGCGGTGGTCAACCAGCTCATCACCAAAGACTGCGTTCATGTGCCGCTCGGCCATTGCCATTCCCACAGCCATCGCCACCCCCTGACCAAGAGGGCCAGTCGTGGATTCGACGCCCTCAATCAGGAAATTTTCGGGATGTCCGGCGCACGGGCTGCCGATCTGGCGAAAGTTGCGGATGTCATCCATTGTCGGGCTGGAATACCCCGACAAATGCAGCAGGCTGTAGATCAGCATTGAGCCGTGGCCGGCAGACAGAACGAACCGATCGCGATCGGCCCAGTCAGGCCGGGCCGGATCGAATTTAAGATGGTTTGACCACAGCACGCTGGCAACATCCGCCATTCCCATCGGCATTCCAGGATGGCCAGAATTGGCCGCTTGGACGGCATCCATCGACAGGGCGCGAATGGCGTTCGCCATCTGTTGCAGGCGTGCTGGATCGATCGACATGCGGCTGACGGTTCCTCCTGGCCGACGCGGAATGCGTATCCACCCTCGCTATTTTGTGCTTATGCGCTGGCGATTCGGCGTTTCATCAAGCCTTTGCCGAGCGCCCCAAGCAGGTCAAGCTGGACGCAGCGTCACCCCACGACTTTGGCTTCATTGGTTTGCGCGCTTCACCGCTGCAGAGCATTTATCAACAGGATAAGCCAAGACTTTGCGCCGCCTCGCTTTGTTGATATTTATGCTGGATGAGCTCTGCCCGAATAGACGAAGCCATAACGCGGATTGAAGCCGCACTTGGCCGTATTGATGCGGCTCGCTTGCAGGCCAGCGCATCAAGCGACGAAGCGTCCACCGCGAATTCCGCACGGGTTATGTCGTTGGTCAACACGCACGAAAAACTGCGTGAGGAAGTGGCTGAGACGCTGCGCGAGCTTGATGAAGTCATTGGCGAGCTCGAACAATGAGTCAGGTTACGCTGCACATTGGCGGCATATCGTACACTGTGGCCTGTGCCGACGGTCAGGAAGCGCATGTCGCCAGACTTGGCGCCATGATAGACGAAAAGTATGCGCAACTGGGCGAAAGCAAAGCGCCGCGAGAGACACAAAATCTCGTTTTCGCAGCCTTGTTCCTTGCTGACGAATTGGACGAGATCAAATCGACTCCTCAACCCGGTTCCACTCCTGCTCCAGCTCCACCACCCGTCGCCGAGGCACCAGATGAAGAGAAGCCCAAAGGCAAGAAGGCCGAGCTTAGGGCTGAGATCGAAGAGTTGCGGCAAGAATCCCAGAGGCTTGAAGCGGAGCGTGACGCGCTTGCAAAAGAGCTGCGAACATTACAGCCAGGGGCCGGAGCGCAAGTGGACATGTTCGGCGATGATGTGCTCGCTGCGCGGCTTGAGGCTCTGGCTGACCGCGCGGAAAGCTTTGCAGAGGCCCTTGAGAGCGGCGCGCCGACACCCTAAGTCCGTCACTGGCGGGGCTGCCCGGCACGAGCTGCTGAATATCCCTGAGGCTATAAGCAATCCATGGGAGCTGTCCCTGTTTCGGTTTACGGGTTCGTCCTGGGGGCCAAAGCATACGGCGCCCACCTGACGTTTTCGCGTCAGAGGATTTCTCTGGCAACGACCTATGGTGGTTCCGTCACTTTCAATTTGCGCCGCCGCTTCGCCCTTCAAGCGCGATCGGTCCAGCCCTAGCAGAGGTTGTCACATCGACAGTGAATAGCCAGCCAAAATCGGAACTCCGCAAGACCCTTCGCGATGCACGTCGCAAACATGTCAACGCTCAGCCGGATTCCATCCGCGCCCTGCTGTTTCACCGACCGCCGGCCCCCTTGCTCGCGAAGATCGGTCAGGAGGCGGTAATCGGTTTGTATCACGCCGAAGCATACGAGGCCCCCGCAGCCGGCTACGCCAAATTCTTTCAGGACAGCGGTCATTTGATCGCACTTCCGCGGTTTGATTCACGTGAGGCGCCAATGGAGTTCGCGCTTCATAGCGACCCGTATCACGAAACCGACCTCGAAAACGGCCCCTTCGATATGCTTCAGCCAAACCCGGCTGCAGAAACAGCCATACCGGATATCCTTTTCGTTCCGTTGATCGGATTCACGGCCAAGTGTGATCGCCTAGGCCAGGGCGGCGGGCACTATGATCGCTGGC
The DNA here is from genome assembly GCA_038534015.1 of Pseudomonadota bacterium. Classification (GTDB taxonomy): domain Bacteria; phylum Pseudomonadota; class Alphaproteobacteria; order Sphingomonadales; family Sphingomonadaceae; genus Erythrobacter. Next base: position 2,270 of record JBCAXQ010000347.1, read on the forward strand.
TTGAGGAACATCCTGGCCGTTTGGCGATTGGACTGGCGTGGGATGCGCAGCTTTGCGATAAATTGCCAATGGAGCCGCACGATGCTGCGCTCGATGCGATTGTAACCCCGACGCGGATTTACGGAGTAGACTGATCCATGCGTGAAGAACCGACCTGGCGGATACCAGCCGGCATTCTGGGCCTTTTCATCGCCTTGATCGCGTATGGGCTGCTGATCGCGCATTTTGCGCCTACCACGATAAGCACCTGGCCCGGTTGGCTGCAGACGATCGTCTATCTGTTTCTCGGCGTTATCTGGCTGCTGCCGCTCAGGCGCTTTTTGATCTGGATGGAGACGGGGAGCTGGTCCCCACCCCCACCCGCATCGGAAGATTAGCGCGATAGCCTGTACTCGTTTCGGTTAATGTAGGCTTGGCCTTCGAACCGCACATCTTTGCGGACGATGAAACGATCGGCTGAAACGACATAGGTGAGCCGGATATTCGCAGGCTTGTTATCGTCCCTTCCCTCACCCTCGGTCACCAGCACAAGAGCGCCGTCTTGATTCCGGTATCGCTGTATCAGGGCCATTCCGTTGATCTTGGTTCCATCGCGCGAGACCCTTAGGCGATCTC
>JBCAXQ010000348.1:0-2881 GCA_038534015.1 Pseudomonadota bacterium
TTGCAGCAGGCGGCCGCGATCATTGTCAACGGCTTGCAAGTAAGTCCGGAGGGGCGAAGCCGCGTTGTGAACGTTCGGTTCGAAAGTCCACACCAGTTCGAAACGGCGCGCATTGCAAACGCGGTTGTTGAGAACTTCATCGAGTCCAATTTGGAGCGTCGTTACAACACGACGGCGTACGCGCGCAAGTTTCTTCAAGAACGCCTGACGACAACTAAGGCCACGTTAGAGGAGAAGGAGCGCGAACTCGTATCCTATGCGGAGACCGAAGGAATTCTGGAACTCGCGACCACCGAAAACGCCTCCACATCACTAGATGTCAATTCGGTCGTTGCTCTGAATGATGAGCTGGCAAAAGCGGAAAGCGAGCGGATCTCAGCGCAACAGCTTCTCGGTGAAGCGCAAAACAATGCTGTGGCGCGGGAGATGTTGGAAAGCGAGGATCTTCGGCGATTACGCGAGCGCCGCTCCGATCTCACCGCGGAATACGAAGAAAAACGAGGTGTGTTCAAAGCCGAGTATCCGGCGATGCAGCAATTGAAGGCACGCATGGCATCGGTCGATGCGGAGATGAATGAGGTTCGCGAAACCGTGCGCACTTCCGTCGTGTCGGCACTTGATGGAGACTATCGCGCGGCGTTGGCGCGTGAACAGTCTTTGCGTGAGCGCGTCGAACAGTTGAAAGCCGAGCTGCAAGATCAACGCAACAGGCGCATCCAGTACACCATCTTGCAGCGTGAAGTTGATACCAATCGCTCGCAATACGACGCACTACTTCAGAGACTGAAAGAAGTAAGCATTGCCAGTGGCATCGGATCGAGCCAGGTCTCTGTGGTCGATCGGGCTCTTGCGCCGACGTTTCCATTTGAACCGAATGTTCCTCGCACTTTGATACAAGCGCTTATTCTCAGCCTCGCGGCCGGGATCGGGTTGGCGTTCGCGCTCAATTACATTGACGATACGATAAAGACCCCTGCAGACGTTCGCTCCAAGCTCGGCATTGCGCCGATCGGGATCATTCCGAAGATTGGCAAGAAGTCAGATCGGGTCGTTGATGCCTTGGATGATCCAAAGTCGACCCTCTCAGAGGCATTCCTGTCTGCGAGAACGGCATTGGACTTTTCCACTCAGAATGGGACGCCGAAGAGCTTGCTTCTGACAAGTACCCGGCCGGGTGAAGGCAAAACGTCGTCCACGATTTCTTTGGCGCGGGCTTATGCCAAGACGGGCAGAACGGTGCTGATAATCGACGGTGACATGCGCAAGCCTTCCTTTGTGAGCGACCGCGATGCATCAATAGGTTTATCTGGCCTCCTGACGACGGATCAGCGATTGCAAGATGCTGTCATTCAATCGAGTATCGAAGGTCTATCACTACTGCCGAGCGGCACCGTGCCGCCGAACCCGGCGGAGTTACTGTCTGGTGCGCGTCTGCGAGACTTGATTGAGGAAGCTGAGGGGCTGTTCGATCTTGTGATTGTCGACTCTCCTCCTGTGCTCAGTTTTGCCGACGGACCGCTATTGGGTTCTGTCTGCGAAGGGACACTTGTCGTGATACAGGCGGGGAGCGTGCGTAGACCGGCCGCTGAGCGCACAATTAGCCGAATGCTAGAAAGCAGATCCAACCTTCTCGGTGCGATCTTGATGCGGTTTGACGCGAAACAAGCCGGTTACGATTACGGCTACTACTATGATGCTTATGGAACATCGACAGCCTATGTCGAAAGCAACGGATCGGATGCGTCAGCGCGGCGAAAAATTCGAATAGAGCCTGCTGCGCAAGTCACATCCGATGATGTTGAACGGTTCGGATGATTTCTTGGCTGGTTCGCGGGAGCTGTGCGATCGCCATCTTCGCCGCGGGGATGCTCGGTGCCTTAGAAAAATGGTCCGGCTCGCAACCAAATGCTGCATTCGAACGACATGCAGGCAATAGCGCGAAGCGAGCGCTCGAAGTCGGTATCGAACAGGCGCTTTTAGATCGCAGTACGACCCCATCGCATTTGCTCTTATTGGCCAAGCATCTCAATGAGCTCGACCCGCTTCATCCGCTACCTTTTGAAGTGGTGCTTACCTTGGAACTGGAAGAAGAGAGTAAGGCGCGGGCGACCATAGCTGCATCGCACGCATTGGCGCGTGACCCCCGACGCGTTGCGCCGCGCCTCTTCTTGATACAAGAAGCGGTATCTGCTGGCACCCTCAGCGATGCCATGGAACAGATTGACCAGCTTTCAAGAGTCTGGCGCCCGCGCCTGGTAGACATCGTCGACACGTTGATAGGGCTGTCCGCAGATCCGTCCGCGCGCGACGCGCTATTGCGAAAACTCGAACAAGAACCTGCCTGGGGACGCCAGTTTGCAAGCCGGCTTCCCGTAGCTGCGGCATCGCCGGATTTTGCTTTTAGAGTTTACCAGCTCTATCCGGACTTCCAGCGAAAGTATCTTTCGGAAATTATTAGAGCAGGGCGGCCAGATGCGGCCTACCTTGCTTGGTTGCAGTTTCAAACATCGATCTCACCGGAGAGCTTGAACGAACCATACGACAACACTTTCCAAGGCAAGGAAGCCGCCCAGCCATTCAATTGGGTCATTGATAGTCGGCACGCCGAGTTCATGCCAGCCGGAGGGCTTTACGTTGTGTATTTTGGTCGAGGCCGGCCACAAATCGCAATGCAAGTCATGGCGCTGACGCCGGGGGTGTATCGCCTAACGTCAATGCCGCGGGGGACGTGGACGCAAGCAGATGGTGGTCTGGAATGGATAGTATCCTGCATTTCGGGTGAGCAATTGTCGGTGGTACCAATCCTGCCCTCATCCCGCGCTGATAGTTGCAGTTTTCTTCCGGGATACGGACCGTATCCCGGTCACTGGTATCGTCGCGG
>JBCAXQ010000349.1:0-2862 GCA_038534015.1 Pseudomonadota bacterium
GCTCATGCCGGGGTAAGCCAAGATGTTACCTACATCTCGACCGCGGGCGGTGCGTTTCTTGAATGGATGGAAGGGCGCGAATTGCCCGGCGTTGCGGCATTGGCCAGCTAGCAATGGCAGAAATTTCGGCCATATTCGAAGCGCTCGAAAATCAGCTCATGCGCGCCTGGATGCGCGGTGATGAGAAGGAATTGCGCAAGGTTATAGCGCGTGATTGCATCTTCATGATTGCCACCACGCCGCCAGAGATTCTTGATCGGCCGAGTTTTCTGAAAGCCATGAATGATGGCTTCGCCTGCCAAAGGTTCAGATTTCACCAGGTGGCCGCCAGACAACATGGGCGCAGCGCCTGGTTTGTCGGGCATGCAGAGCTTGAACTGAGGCTGGGCGGACAAGACTGGAACGGGCATTTCATGCTTACCGATCTCTGGCGCAAATCGAGGATCAGGCGCAACTGGCTGCTTGCCGAACGCAGCATCGCCATGATGGATGCTGACCGATTTTTATCCGGCAAGATTCACAAGCTTCAGCTGTGGCATTGAGGAGCTACTGCCTTGGCTGATGCCCGTCGTCTTTTCTCCACACCGTTTGTGATTGATCGGCTTCAAAGCCCTGAAGGTATTCGCGTTTTGCGCGATCTGATCCTGGCAGAGCAGGCGCGTGATGCAACGGGCGTGAACATCTCCAATATCGGTGGCTGGCATTCCAACACCAGCATGATCGAATGGGGCGGGGAGGCGGCTCGCGCACTTGCTCACAAGGCGATGACACTGGCGGATGAGCAGACCGTCGATGCAGGCAGTCCAAAGGCGAGCCGGTATAGCTGGATCCCGGAAATGTGGGCCAATGTCAGCGGTTTGGGCAATGCCAATTTTCACCACACTCATCCGGGGAGTTTCTGGTCTGCCGTCGCCTATATCGATGATGGCTATGAAGGTTCGAACGATTCATCGCTCGGCGGGGAACTCCAATTGCTTGATCCACGCATGCCGATGATCCGCATGACCGCTCCGGACCTGCGCACGAAAGATATCGATGGGCAGCCACAAAACAATGAGCCGACCATTCGCCCGCATACGGGGCTGATCGTGATGTTTCCAAGCTGGCTGCAGCACGCAGTCAGGCCATTTCATGGAACCGGCACAAGGATTTCGATCGCGATCAATCTGATCCCCGCGCGAAGCGCCAAGGGAGCGTAGCCATGAGTGAAACCGAATATGGCTATGGCAGTGCGGTGCGCTGTGAAGAGGGCGAGTTCGAAGGCTGGTATCACTGGAACCACGATCCGTTTGAAACGCGATCCGGCCCGTTCTTTATGCTGCGTCAGGACGACGGAAGCTATCTGAGCGCCTTCCGTGCCGAAGCTCGCCACATGAATGGCGGCGGATTCATGCATGGGGGATGCCTGCTTACATTTGCGGATTTCGCCCTGTTCGGAATAGCAACAGACGAGCTTGATGGTGCCCATGCAGTCACCATGAACCTTTCAGGCGATTTCCTCGGCGCGGTCGAGGAGGGTGCTCTAGTCGAGGCCCGAGGGGAGGTGACACGCGGGGGTGGCAAGACGATCTTTGTCCGCGGGCTGGTCACCGGCGATGGCAAGCCCGCGCTGAGTTTCACCGGGATCATTCGGAAGCTCGGCAAGCGGCCTTAGGTCCGCACTTTTGGCTTTACTTCGCAAAATCACACTTCTATCCGCGCCGTCCTCTTCCGTGCGGTGTTGCAGCCGCAGGTCACGAGTGGCTCTGCCATATCGGGTTCCCAGGAGGAGGCTGCCCTGTCACGGCACATGGTTCAGGTCCATGCGACGACTCACACTCGTCTCCACGGGAACGGCGCAAGCCAAGATGGTTCGAATCCATCACCACTGGATAGCTCAGCGGTAGAGCATCGGAATGTTAATCCGACTGACGCGGGTTCGATTCCCGCTCCACAAGCCCTGAAACGGCTTCTCAAAAAAGGGAAGGCCGGGCAGGCAAATCCAGCCGCGGACATGCGGCGAGCTGCGTCTTCGGGCAAAGCGAGCCAAAGTCCACGGCACCGGTATCGGGCCTTCGCGCTCTTGGGGATACCGGCAGGCATGGCACCCGATGACGCGGTGCCCACCGGCGGAACAGCCACTGGCTTTCCGGACGCGGGCATTGCGGGACTTGGGGCCTGACCTGCCTTAACCGAGGGCCCGGCGCGATGACGGGGAATTGCCTCCCGGCTGACCCATTTCAAACCATTACACTTCGATGACGTTACGGCTTCCTTGGCTTTTTCAATCGAATTTGGTTGCATCTGAAACGAATCGCGTCTAGCCGCGCGCTCCCTTCTTCGGGATTGGCCCGTTGAAGCGAGTACAGGAGACGCAAGATGAAGACTTTCATTATTGCCGAAAACCAGCGCGGTCTCCTGGTCAAGGATGGCCGCCTCGTTCAGGTCTTGGGACCGGGACGCCACTTCTACTGGCTGTGGGACAGCCGCCGGATGCAGGTCGAGATCGACTTTGCACACGGCGCCTGCAATCTGCCGCAGGTAGACGGTATCGAGAAGCGCCACACCGAACTCGCGGAGGCAAATTTCGAGATCGTCGCGCCTCAGCAGGGGCAGGTTGCGATCGTCCGTACCGATGGCCGTGCCACGCTGATTGTGCGCGGCGGTGATGTTGCGCGGGTCTGGAAGGTTCTCGATGAGATCGCGGTCGATGTGATCGATGTCGAGGCCGAGCCGAAGCTGTCAAAGCGTTTGCTCAACGAACTGGGCAACGCGTCGGTTGCGGGCCGTTTGGCTCCGTCGCCGGTTGAAGCGATTGCGGTCGGTGAAGCGCAGAGCGCTATCGTATTGTTCGATGGTGAACTGTTCGAAACCGTCGGTTCG
>JBCAXQ010000350.1:0-2854 GCA_038534015.1 Pseudomonadota bacterium
TCAGAGCCAATTTGTTGCGATAACGAGGTCTCGCGACGGCTACAGCTATACGTTTGACGATGGCAGGCTTGGGGATGCGGAAGCTGTGGGCGCTAAGGTCCAGTGTGGCAACGGCAGTGTACTGGTCAATGGCAATTCAGTCTGGCCCAAGGTTCCTCTCCTCGAAACCAACACGCGTTTTCGCTCTGGCGACGCGATGCTGGTGGGCCGCTTGATCGAACCCCCTGGAGCGAGCAACGCCACACCGCTCCTCGTTCATGCGCATGGTTCTGAGCCTACCGGCTGGATCGAGCGCGGTCGCGACCCCTACCAAATGGTCGGCCGCGGGATTTCCGTATTCGTGTATGACAAACGCGGCACTGGGCAATCCGAGGGTCAGTACACACAGAATTTCCCTTTGCTGGCCGACGATCTGGTCGCGGCTTCTCAGGAAGCGAAACGACTGGCGGGCAACCGTTTCGGTCGCTTCGGCATCGTAGGATTAAGCCAGGGAGGATGGATCGCACCGCTCGCTGCGGACCGCGCGCAGGCTGACTTTATTGGCATCGGGTATGGGCTGGTTGCAGACATCCGGGAAGAGGATGCAGCGCAAGTTCAGAAAGAGCTGGGCGATGCCGGTTTCGGAGGCGATGTGCTGGCAAAGGCACGCGACATAACCAGCGTTACCGCGCGGATTGCCGCTTCGGACTACACCGATGGTTTGGATGAATTGACCGAGTTTCAGCAGCGGTACTCCGAAGAGCCATGGTTTTCCATTATGCAAGGCAGCTACACTGGCGTCTTCCTTCGGATGTCGGCAGACGAGCTGCGCACCAACGGCGTGCCGCAGTTCAACAATCTGGACATCGACTGGTCACTCAATCCCATGAGCGTGATGCGTGGGGTCGAAGCGCCTCAACTGTGGATTCTCGCCGGTGAAGATCGCGAAGCGCCAACCGGCCTCACCTTGGAAAGGCTGTCAATTCTTCGCGGAGAGGGGAAGGACATCGCGATATACATGTTTCCCGATACTGATCACGGTATGTGGGAATACGATCAGAAAGACGATGGGTCGCGCACATATCTTCGCGTGACACCGGGGTTCTACAACCTGATGGCAGATTGGGCCAAGGATCGCATATCGGTCGGCTACGGCCGAGCATCCGTGATCGCTGAATGATGATCGAAAGGAAGGCGCCCCAGTCTTGAGCAAGTGAATGTACCGCATTCCAAACCAGAATTGGGTATTTCCTACTCGCTCCTGCTGACGCGAAGGCGGTCTTTGCGCCCGACTTTCTAAGCCTTCGCCGCCACCTCCGCTGCGTCAAAATAATGGATGCGCAGCTCTTTCAGCAGGCCGTCCTCGAACGTGCCCGCCTCGTTGACCGTTTGGCTGAATGTCTCGCCAGTGCGTTTCGAAGTCATGGTCAGGGTCAGCACCGTCACCGCCCAGGTGTCGCCGCCGGTGATGTCGTGGATGTCGACCTTCGCCTCGGCCCAGGTGCTATACATTGCCGCCGCGCAACGCTGCAACGCGTCTTGTCCGCGCCACTCCCCGCCAAAGGGCAGGCATTCGGCCTCGTACAGCACGAAATCGGGGTGCAGCAGGCTTTCGACTTTGTCCCAGTCACGCGCACCAGCCGCGGCATAGACAGCGGACAGCAATTCGCGGGGCGTGTGGTTCCGTTGCCCTACCGCTCCGCTGTTTGAGGGCATGTTGCTACTCGATCGTCCCGATGACATCGCCAACCTTGTATTTCGTTCCCTCTTCGCCGGTAGGGTTTATCACGCCGGCGGCCTGCGCTTCGATTTCCACCGTCGTCTTGTCGGTTTCGGCGGTGTAGATGATATCGCCCTTTGCAACTTCCTCCCCTGCGCCGAACATCCATTCGGACAGCGTCACTTCGGTCGCGCTCATGCCTAGCTTGGGAATGCGTATCTCTTCAGCCAAAGATCAGTCCTTTCCTACCGAGGCTTTGATCTGTTCGACAATCTCGCCCTTGGTCGGGATCCATGCCTGTTCCAGATGTGTCGCAAACGGCACTGCAGAGAATGTCCCGCCAATCCTGCGCACTGGCCCTTTGAGATTGTCCCAGCATTTTTCTTGAATGTTGGCGGCGATTTCTGCGCCGGTCCCGAAGGGGCGAACCGCTTCGTGCAGAGTGAGTGCACGACCGGTCTTGTTCACCGAAGCGAGCACGGCTTCTTCATCATAAGGGGCAATCGTGCGCAGATCGATGACCTCGACACTGACGCCTTCCTTTTCCAACTCGCCTGCGACTTCGAGCGCATCGAGAACGGTTCTGCCGTAAGTGATGAGGGAGATATCGCTGCCTTCCTTGGGCACGGCCGCCTTGCCCAACGGCACGCGATAACCTGGCCCCGGATCCTCGCTGGTCAGGCCATAGCAAAGGATGTTCTCGATGAAGACGACCGGATCGTTCGCATCGATGGCCGAGCGCATCAGGCCACGTGCATCGGCAGCATTGCTTGGTGTGACGACGTGCATGCCGGCAACATGCGCAAACCATGCCTCCAGCATATCCGAATGCTGACCGCCAAAGCCCACACCGACGCCAGTGGTCGTGCGGATCACGATCGGGCAGGGTGTCTGGCCGCCCGACATAAAGCGCAGTTTGGCCGCGTGGTTGACGATCTGGTCCATACACACGCCAACAAAGTTCATCAGCATGATCTCGGCAATCGGCCGCTGGCCTGCGAGGGCCGCCCCAACCGCCGCGCCGATGATCGCGGTTTCCGAGATCGGCGTAGCGCGAATGCGGTGCTCGCCGTACTTTTCGGTCAGACCGGCGGTGACTTTGAACACCCCCCCGCCCTGTTTGGCGGAGACATCTTCACCCAGGCAGAAGACGCC
>JBCAXQ010000351.1:0-2853 GCA_038534015.1 Pseudomonadota bacterium
AGCACGTCAACGAAAGCAGACGGGTGGGATAGAGATTGAATGACGCCAACGGGAGCGGAAGCGGACACTGTGCGAGGGTGACTAGACTAAAGAACGGGCGTTATCATCTCGGCTAAAAGTGCAATCGATCACACTCCTGACTCGCTGGCCGATCAATTGGCCGCAGCCGGGCAGTACTTGCTCAAATACGCATCGTGTGTCGGCATGTGATTGACTAGGTAACGGATCGATTGCTCCATCCCGTCAATTTCTGGCTTCAATTCAGCCAGATTGAGCGAGCTGGCCATGGCGTTATTGCCCTGCATTTCTAGCCCTTGCCCCATCATCACTGCCGCCCAGCTGGTTTCGGTAAAAAGTTCATCTTCCTCGCGGAAAATCTGGCCATTGGTACGGAACAGCTCCATTTTTTCCGTCAGACTGTCGGGCACGCTCATGGTGCGGCAATAATTCCAGAACTCAGAATCATCGCGCGAGGTTTGGTGATAATGTAGGATCAGGAAGTCGCGAATCCGCTCGTATTCCTTGCGCGTGAGCCGGTTGAACGCATCTTCCTGGGTCTGATTGATCCCATCGAGTGAGAGCACCGAGATCAGCTTGTTGATGCCAGTGTTGATGAGGTGGATCGAGGTCGATTCCAGCGGTTCCATAAAGCCCGCCGATAGCCCCAGAGCGACGACATTCTTGTTCCAGAACTTCTTGCGCCGTCCGGTCAGGAACCGCAGGTGATTGGGGTCAGCCGTTGGCTTGCCAGCAAGGTTTGAAACCAGGATGTCATGCGCCTCGTCAGCTTCCATAAACTGGCTGCAATAGACATGGCCATTGCCGTTGCGATTTTGCAGCGGAACTTGCCACTGCCACCCAGCTGAATGAGCCGTTGCGCGAGTATAAGGCAGTGGCGGGCTGCCATCATCGCGATTGCAAGGCAGGGCTACGGCTCGGTCGCACGGCAGCCAATGGGTCCAATCCTCATAGCCGGTTCCAATCGTCTGCTCGATCAACAACCCGCGAAAGCCCGAACAATCGATAAAGAGATCGCCTGAGACTTCGTCCTGGTCATCCATTGTCACAGAAGTGACGAAACCATTCTCGCCGTCCTGTGCCACATCCACGACTTTGCCCTCGCGGCGCACAACACCGCGCGCTTCGGCATATTTGCGCAGGAACTGAGCATAGCGCCCCGCATCGATGTGATACGCATAGTTGACTGGCGGCAAGTCTTCGCGCGGGTGATCCTGCGTCCTCGAGAACCGCCCGAAATAGGCTGCCATCGTCTCGACGTTAAAGGCCTGGATCGGCCGCTTGTCGCCAGCCTCGCGGCAACGGTGCCAAACATTGTGGAACGAGACACCGCCCATATTGTAGCCATAGGCGCCGAACGGGTGGATGTAGCTGTCGCCCTGGTTGCCCCAGTTCACAAATTGAATCCCGAGCTTGAAGGTGCCCTGAATCGCGCTCATCATCTCGCGCTCATCAATCTCGAGCAATTCGTTGAATTCGACGAAGGGCGGAATAGTGGCTTCGCCGACCCCGACGGTTCCGATGGCCTCTGATTCGATCAGAGTGATCTCGACCTTGCGACTTTTTCCCAAGCGCGAAAGCGCGGCGGCCGCCATCCAGCCTGCGGTGCCGCCGCCAACAATTACGATTCTCTCAATGGGCATGCGCGTGCCTCTCCTGCCACCTTTTTATAGTGCTTAGGTCAAAAATGGCCGTCGATCCAGCTCGGCCGGGGAGAAATGTGAACGTTCATTTTAAAGCTTGTGAACGCTAACAATTAGCGGTACGCTCTAATCTATAAGGGTGGAGCAGAACCACCTTCCTGGGGAGGAAATCATTGTGATACTTAAAACACCGCTTTCGCTCGAGCTCGATTCGGGCCGATCGGCAATCCTTGCGACTGCATCTGGTTTGGCCATATCGATGGCGCTGGCGCCTTCCGCCATGGCGCAAGATCAGAACGTTGAAGAGGGGGTCTCAGAAGCACCCGCTGATGATGGTTCGACAGATGATGACAATATCATCGTCGTCACCGGCTTCCGCGCGTCGCTGGAGAGCGCGCAGAACATCAAGCGCGACGCAAACACGTTCGTGGACGCGGTAACCGCCGAGGATATTGGCGCGCTGCCAGACCGCTCGGTCGCGGAGACCTTGCAGCGTATTCCTGGCATCACCATTGGCCGGTTTGAAAAGCCGACCGACCCCGACCGGTTCTCGGTCGAGGGTACTGGCGTAATCATCCGAGGTCTTCCCTTCGCACGCTCAGAGCTGAATGGCAGGGATATTTTTTCCGCGACGGGTGGACGTGTCCTTAGCTTCAATGATGTCTCGCCGGAGCTTCTTGGCCGCGTCGAGGTCTTCAAAAACGTTACCGCCGACATGATTGAAGGAGGACCATCGGGTACCGTCAATCTCGTCACTCGCAAGCCGCTCGATAACCCGGGTACGCGTCTCGCTGGCACGGTGGGTGTCAATTATGGTGATCTTCGCGGTGAATGGTCGCCGGAATTCTCGTTGCTCGGTTCGACCACGGTCGATACGCCGGGCGGCTCGTTGGGGGTTCAGCTTGCCTATGCCAAGTCAGAGCTCAAGAGCCGTACGGACGCATCGCAAGTTGCTGATCCCTGTTATCGTGCGGCCACGCTCGATGTACCATGCTTGCGTGCGCTATCAGTTGGTTCAGGCGGATTTGTCGGCGACCCCAATTTTGATGCTTCGAACTTCCCACCTGATGGATCAGTCCTCGTGCCAAAGGGTGCCGGAGTCCGCACAACCGATCTCGATCGCGACCGTGAAGCCTGGTCGGCTGTGCTGCAATATGAAGATCCAACCGGCGACTTCATTGCGACATTCGAA
>JBCAXQ010000352.1:0-2845 GCA_038534015.1 Pseudomonadota bacterium
GATCTGCATCGGATTGCGCCACCGCTATCTGCGCCGATTGCGCTTGGGCCTGTTGTGTCTGGACCGAACGATCAATCACAGCCAGCACCTGTCCCTGCCGCACCCAGTCGCCAGCGTCGACGGGCACAGAGACGACACGCCCGCCTTCACCCACGACGCCAACAGGCATTTCGCGCCGGGCGGCCAGAGTGCCAGGAGCGTTGATGCGCCCTTCGACCGTTGTCTGACCTGGCGCGACTACACTCACCACCGGGGCTTGCGAATTGTCATCCGCAGCTTCGGTTCCCCCTCCGCTGGCAAGTGCGAAATAGGCACCTATCGCGAGCAGGAGACCAAGGATCAGAAACCCGATGATCGCCATGCGCATGGAAACCTTGGGACGCCCGGATCCGACTTCTGTCAGATCCGCCGGTATGCTGTCGGCCGCCTCTGATGTGATTTTGGTCTCGTAATTCATTGCCATTCCCTGACTAAGACCGGTGTATTATACCCATAAGTCACCAAGCGCAATCCCTCTTAGGCTTCGCCCTATTAGGTGGCAATGCATGGTTCGACTGACGACTTTGAGCCTAGACCAGCAACATTTCCGGCTTAGTCGCCAGAATTCAACCAGATACTTTCAATGATCGCGCCAAAAGGGGCGGAACAGCCCGATGCTGCCCCGCCCCCCAATTTCATTCCAGTGGTCATCTGGGTGGTTTAGCGAACCCGCCCGCGCTGGATCAGATTGACGATGCCGAGCAGGACAGTCGCCCCGACCACTGCCACGACAAGCCCTGTGATCGAGAATTCCTGAACACTCCCTGTGATGCCCAGCAACGGACCAACAATCATGTTGCCAATGATCGATCCGACACAGCCGACGACAATATTCCAGAAGATGCCCATGGAGGCATCGCGGTTCATCACCAAGCTCGCCAGCCAGCCAGCCACACCGCCTACTACAAGTGCGATAATCCAACCCATAATTTTGATCCCTCCTGTAAAGCCAGAGACCTGTCTCCCGGTGCATTCCACATAGAGACAGATCAGCCCATTACTTAATCAGCAACGGGCACGGCATGAGCATTAGGGGATTTTGGGGAGGGATGCGAGTCGCGCATCCCCAACTGGTTCAATCAGTATTTGAGCTGGCGTTCGTACAGATCGCGATAGTGCTGGATGCGGGTGACGCGAAGACCCTGCATTCCGGAGCGATCAACAGCTCGCTGCCACGATGCGAATTCTTCAAGCGTAAGAGAGTAACGCTCAAGCACTTCGTCGATTGTGAGCAGACCGCCATTCACTGCGGCCACGACTTCTGCCTTGCGACGCACGACCCAGCGCTTCGTCTTGGGCGACGGCAAATCATCAATCGTGAGTGGCTCTCCAAGAGGGCCGATCACCTGAGCTGGGCGAATGTCCTGATTTTCAATCATTTATTTCTCTCGCGTCGCCTCTTGCCGCTTCCTGCTGTTGTCCGGAGACTATGGCTGGCGAGGCTTTGCGACCCTCTAAAACAACAGGGTTAACGTCTCGTTCTTCAGTTCCCAGCGCGGCAAAGTAATTTGCTGCGCCATCGCTGAAGCTTGCTTCACTGACAGAGCCGTGGATGGCATCGCGACGCAACACTTCGCGCAGATCGCGCGCCGCGTTGATCCGGGCTGCCAGCTCCGACCAGCCGATCGCGCGCAAGGCATCTCCGGCGCGCGAATCGTCCGCGACAGAGACGACAAAGGCCTCCTCTTTGGCGGCCTTGAAGGGTGAAACATCTTCGAACATGCCACTGTCTCTAAAGCGAGCTTGTCAAGATGTGGTAAAACTCGAATTTACCTGGCCTTAGGAAAGTGACGCACCGGTTTGGTGAGTTTCGGTGAGAGTTGGGGCGTTGAAATTGCGCAGCCTGCAGCCATCTTCACAACGCTGGATCAGGAAGGCCTGCCTGTGTAAAGCGCGCACATTCCATGGACGAGACATCCATCCTCGATGCCAGCCCCAGCCTGGGGCTCGATGCAGAATCCCTTTTCGACCTGCCCAAGCCGGCAAGCGAAAGCCGCATCGTTGTGGCCATGTCTGGCGGCGTAGATTCGTCGGTTGTCGCGGCCCTCGCCGCACAGTCGGGCGCGGAAGTGATTGGCATTACATTGCAGCTTTACGATTACGGCGCGGCAACCGGGCGCAAAGGCGCCTGCTGCGCTGGCGACGATATCCGCGATGCGCGCGCCGTCGCTGACCGGCTTGGCTTCGCGCACTACGTGTTCGATCACGAGAGCGCATTTCGCGAAGACGTGGTCGATCAGTTCGCCGATGAGTATCTCGCCGGGCGGACGCCAGTCCCCTGCATTCGCTGCAACATGGGTCCGAAATTCACCGACCTGTTCCGCATGGCTCGCGAACTGGGCGCGGATTGCCTGGCGACCGGACACTACGTTCGCCGAGTAGAAGCAGCCAAAGATACCGCAAGCGGCCCCTACCTTTATCGCGCAGTCGATCCGGCGCGAGACCAGTCATACTTTCTCTATGCGACCACGCAGGAACAGCTTGACTATATCCGCTTCCCGCTGGGCGGACTGCCCAAGTCGCAGGTGCGCGAGCTGGCCGAGGCGGCGGGCCTGCGCAATGCGGCCAAGCCCGACAGCCAGGACATCTGCTTCGTGCCCGATGGCAACTACGCGAAGATCGTCACCAAGATGCGACCGGAAGGCGGCATTCCCGGCGCCATTGTGCACGCAGCCACTGGCGAGACGCTTGGCGAGCATAAGGGCATCGTCCACTACACAGTTGGCCAGCGCAAGGGGTTGGACATTGGCGGCCAGCCGGAGCCGCTCTACGTCGTTGGCCTCGATGCCGCAGCTCGCGAGGTGCG
>JBCAXQ010000353.1:0-2834 GCA_038534015.1 Pseudomonadota bacterium
ATAAGGGTTTTGGGGTAATCTACATGGCCAGATTTATTGTAACCGAAAGGGTCTACCGGCATGATTGGAAACGGAGGACCTGCTTCGCCGACAGCCATATCCTCATGATCGATGGTTATTGCCAGACCGCCTTGCTGCAGCAAGCGATGAAACATGAGTCCAAGATGCCGTCCCAAGTTTTCAATTTTGGAACTTATAAAACCATCCAGATCGCCGCCGTGAAAAACACGAGGAAAGGACTTAATGTCCTCCCAGAATACGACAGTCCCCGCATCGTCTTCAAAATGACCCCAAGAGCGACCAAGGACTGATCTGGCAAAATCTTCCGACAAAAGATCGCATTCATAGGTTGCTGCCATTCGCTCTCCGACGAGTCGGCGAGCAACGGGTTTGGATCTATCTTGCTTAGAGGCAACGATCAGTGTTTTTGCCTGCCCCAAAGAGGACGCCTTCAGACCTACACCAAAATGACCGATGTCTGTATTCTTGTAACCCCTCTGCCCTCCGAGCGTCATTGCGACATCGATTTCTTTGGACGTCATTCCGCATCCATTGTCGACAACATACAGGCAAGCGGGCTTATCTGTGTCGGTTATAAACCTGACTAATACTTGGCTGGCACCGGCATCAATTGAATTGTCGACGATTTCCGCAACGGCCGTTTCGAAACTATGATTGCGGCCCAAACCGCCTGCAACTCGTGGATCTGGAATGAGAGTCTTTGTGCCAGTGACAAACTGCTCATCGCCGCCGGAAGAGCGCGACTTCGGTGAAAAATATTTGAATAAATTCCAAGTAGCCAATGTGTGCCCGAAAGACTAAAAGTTGAGTGCAGTTTTATGCAATTATTTCCACCGTCCGCAATGTTAGAATCAAAACAAAAATCGAAAATTCTCTGTCTGGATTGCGGAAACGCAGCCAGTCACCTATTGCATTCTTGGCTGAGTTGAACGCACCCTTCTTAAGGTTTATGTTCTACGATACCGAGGCAACTGGCATCAATCGGTCCTTCCATCAGATCCTGCAATTTGCAGCCACACTTACAGATGACGAGCTCAACGACATTGACCGGTTCGAAATTCGCAGTCGGTGTCTGCCTAATCACAGTTCGACCTTGAGGCGGTGATGGAAAGAATAATGGTCTTCCCCAACTTCGTCCACAACCGATTTTTGCCCGAGCAACCCGACAGAGTAAAAACGGGCGAATAGTCATGGCCTCGCAGTTTGTGTGCGGCGGTGTGGCGCGAGCGTTCACAAACTGGAGCTTCGCAACGAAGTGAGTGAAAGGCTGAAATTGTTCGAAGCCTAAGACATCATTCGCGTGGATCACACAGCGTGCAAGCGGCTTGAAGCGAGAAGCACCATTCCCGCCCACGAGCTAATGGCTGGTTTTTGTGATCATGCAGGCCTCCTAAAGGGCCGCGCGAACTATCACCGCGAGTTCGTTCAGCCTTGGAGAATTGGAGCCGTAGCGATCATGCGCCGACCGCGCCGCGTGACCCATGAGATATCGAGCTTGGTCATTGCTAGCACCGGCGGCGTAGAGACGGTCCCGCATTCGATGCCTCAGCGAATAAGCCGATTGTCGGGGCCGCAACTCAACACCCTTTCTCAGGTGCTTGTTCAGCGCCGCGCTGGTCGAGTTCGAAGAAAAAGTCTTCGTTGGAAGAAATTCCGCATACTCGAGCGCTTTGCCGACCAGCGGAAACACCCGCCGGCGGCTTTTCACCTTCAGCCGGCGAATTTCATTGGGTCGCACAATCACATGCGGCACCTCGTGGTCCAACACGACATCGTCGGCCATCAGGCCGCCGGCCTCAGACGGGCCGAGGGTCGATGATCGCACCAACCAGAGAAGCGCAAGCGTTCTCGGTCTAAGATGAGTTGACGCTAGGAGGTATTCATCGAGCGCCGCGACCTGAGCCTCGTCGAGCGGAACGCGGTCTTCAATGGATGCGGTCGCATCAATAAGCGGTACGCGACTGAACGGATTGCGCCGCGTGATGTCGAAGTCTTGATAGTAACGGTTCACGACCGCCCCCATGGCACCGAGCCGGCGTTTCGTGGAGCTTTCTGCTTGGCCCCGGTGTCTGCAGTCGGTGACATAAGCCATCACCTGATCGCGCGTGACCTCATCGACCGGCACATCACCGTTCACGGCAATGAAGTTACGAAAGCCAATGGCCTGATGCTTTTGAAAGGTAACAGGGTAGAGCTGCTGGTCCCGCGCCAATGCCTGGCTGAGCGTGGTCTTTCCGGTCAGAAGGGCGCGTTCTCGAGGCGTCGCACCGGCCTGGATGGCACGGTCTCGGTTGCCTTCGTATGCGATTGAGGCAGCTTCAATGCTGCCATGCTTTGCTACAAGCCGCTCGATGGCATTGTCTTCAATAACGACTTCATCGGCCCAAGTAAGCTCTGATCCCGCTTTGGCGCGGGCAGATATGATGGCTTGGTCTGTCCCCGCCGCGTGTCGCAACGCGAGTTGGATGGCACCCTGTTGAGAGATGTCACCGATGCTCGCGACCCATTCGCGCTTGCCCACGATATGGCGAATATCGTCAGGCACGCGCCGCCGGAATAGCCAGCTGCCGCCACGTTGGAACAAGTATTTCACGGCTAGTTTCATGGTCGATTTTGGCCGACCGCCTCTCCTGGTTTGTGTAGCAATTGTGTAGCAACTCAACGCGAATTCTGTGAGAAAATCGTTAAGTTACAGGTCAATAGCCCCACAAAATGGTGCCCAGAAGAGGACTCGAACCTCCACGTCCGTAAGGACACTACGACCTGAACGTAGCGCGTCTACCAATTCCGCCATCTGGGCACGGGATCAGGAA
>JBCAXQ010000354.1:0-2822 GCA_038534015.1 Pseudomonadota bacterium
GAGGGTTTCGGTCAACGTGCCGATCTGGTTGACCTTCACGAGGATAGAATTGGCTCGCGCTGACCGAAATGGTTGGCGACCGGTGCCAGCTGGTTGGCGATGATCTCTTCGTCACCAACCCTGAGCGCCTCGCCATGGGTCTGGAAAAGGGCGCAGCCAATTCTATCCTCGTGAAGGTCAACCAGATCGGCACGTTGACCGAAACCCTCGACGCGGTAGAGCTGGCCCAGCGCCATGCCTATTCCGCCGTGATGTCCCACCGGTCCGGCGAGACCGAAGACGCCACCATCGCTGATCTGGCGGTGGCCACCAATTGCGGACAGATCAAGACCGGCTCACTCGCGCGGTCTGACCGGCTCGCTAAGTACAACCAGCTGATCCGGATCGAAGAAGAGTTGGGTGGGCAGGGCTATTATGCTGGGCGTGGATTGATCAACGCCTGACCCGGCGCGCTGAACATGAAAGACGGCACCCATGGAAGCGTTTGAACAGGCCCTCGCGCTCTATCCATGGGGCATCTACGCGCTGGTGGCATTGACCCCGTTCGTGCAGGAGGATGCCGCCATCATCGGCGCCGCGGCAGCCTCGTCCACCGGAACCGGGGAGCCGGCGCTGCTGTTCGGCGCTGTCCTTGCCGGGCTGTTCTTCAGCGATACCTGGAAGTACTGGATCGGCCGCGCGGCGCTGACACGGGACTGGGCAAAGCGGATCGCAGACAAGCCCAGCGTGCGCAATGCCCGCGACCGGGTCGTCCACCGTCTCGGGGCCACTCTGTTCGCGGTGCGCTTTATTCCGGGCACGCGTATTCCGTTCTATATCGCCAGTGGATTTTTCAATGCGCCATTCCTGCGGTTCGCGGCCTTGGTCGCCCTATCGGCGGCGCTATATATCGCAATCGCGTTCGTGGTGTTTCATGCGCTTGGGGCCGCCATGGGGGAGCATCTCACGGTTTGGTTGCCGGTGGTTGCCATTGGTCTGATCGCCTGCATCATCCTTGGCTTGTGGATCAGAGGGCGGTTGCAGGCGCAGTAGACTGGTAAGATAATTTTAACCTTGATCGAGTCCCTGTCTGATTCGATTTTTGGAACCCTGCCAGATGACGTCACGGCTGACCGCTTCCGGGCTTTGCCTGCTTGCCCTGTATTTCGCCTACCACGCCTTTGCCGGTGAAAAAGGGCTGGGCCAGTGGAGCGACATGCAGCGCGTTCTGGCGGATCGAAAAGCCGAGCTTGCGAGTCTCGATGCGGAAATCGCCCGTCTTGAAAATGACATCGCCCGATTGGCGCCCGGTTCGGTTGATCCCGATCTCGTTGAAGCTCTGGCGCGCGAGAAACTCTATTTCGTCTACCCTGACGAAATTGTGCTGACGGAGCCCTCGGGCAGCCCTGCATTTTGACATAAGTGTTCTGACTGGACCATTCCGCGACGCTGTAACAGTATCGCCGAAAATAAGGTTCCGGGAGCGAGCGCATGGCCACGAAGCCGAAAACAACCAAGAAGACCTCTCCAAAGGCAAGCAAGGCGGATCTGCTGCGATACTATCGCGAGATGCTGCTGATCCGTCGCTTTGAGGAAAAGGCCGGACAGCTCTACGGCATGGGCAAGATTGCAGGCTTCTGTCATCTCTACATTGGTCAGGAAGCCGTGGTGACCGGCATGCAGGCCTGCCTCAAGGATGGCGATCAGGTGATTACGGGCTACCGCGATCACGGACATATGCTCGCCTGCGGCATGGACCCGAACGGCGTCATGGCAGAGCTGACCGGACGGGAAGGTGGCTATTCCCGCGGCAAGGGCGGCTCGATGCACATGTTCAGCCGCGAGAAGAACTTCTTCGGCGGCCATGGCATTGTCGGCGCGCAAGTGCCGATCGGTACGGGCCTCGGCTTTGCCAACAAATACAAAGGAAACGACAATGTCTGCGTGGCCTATTTTGGCGACGGTGCCGCCAATCAGGGCCAGGTTTACGAAGCGTTCAACATGGCTTCGCTGTGGGACTTGCCGGTCGTCTATGTGATCGAGAACAACCAGTACGCCATGGGCACATCCATTGCTCGCGCGTCGGCAGAAACCGAGCTCTACAAGCGCGGCATCTCCTTCGAAATCGAAGGCGAGGAAGTCGACGGCATGGACGTCCTCGCCGTGAAAGCTGCGGGTGAAAAGGCCGTGAAATACGCCCGCTCCGGCAAAGGCCCGTACATTCTGGAAATGGAAACCTACAGATACCGTGGGCACTCCATGTCCGACCCCGCGAAATATCGCAAACGCGAAGAGGTCGATGACATCCGCTCCCATCATGATCCGATCGAGGGTCTGAAAGGCATGATTGTCGAAGCCGGTCACGCGAGCGAAGAAGAACTCAAGGCCATCGACAAGGAGATTAAGGCCATCGTCCAGGCGTCGGCGGACTTCTCGCTGGAAAGCCCGGAGCCTGATCCCGCTGAACTCTGGACAGACGTCCTGCGCGAAGTGGAGGCCGTTTGATGACCGAGAAACATCTAGCACAGGTGAACATTGCCGAGCAGCGCTTCCCGAATGATGCGCCGGAGATGGCAGATTTCATGGGCGCGCTCGATGCGATCAACGCGCTCGCCGAACGCTCTCCGGGATTTGTCTGGCGGCTGAAGGATGACGCCGGACACGCGATGGACCTCCGGTTCGACGCTACGCCGGGCGCTGAAATTCTCGTGAACATGTCGGTCTGGGAGAGCATCGAAACGCTGCGCACCTATGTCTACACAACCGCCCACGCCAACATCATGGCCCGGCGGGCGAAGTGGTTCCCGCAGATGAAGACCGCGCATATGGCGCTCTGGTGGGTC
>JBCAXQ010000355.1:0-2821 GCA_038534015.1 Pseudomonadota bacterium
CGATGGGAGGAACAAGCCGAGTGTCGCTGCCATTTGTTCCTCCCATCGCAACCGTCATCCGTAGTTACGGGATCAGGCTAGCACAGGTTACAATCGCAGGCGCAACCCTCCGTCAGGCACGGCCAACGCTGTCATATTCAAAGCCGAGCGAGCGCATGTCCTCCGGATTGTAGATGTTGCGCAAATCAACCAGCACTGGCGCCTTGGCAAGCTCCTTTACACGGTTGAAATCAAGGGCCCGAAACGCGTCCCATTCCGTCACGATCGCCACCGCATCCGCGTCTTGGATAGCGGCATAAGGGTCATCGCACATGGCAACTTCGGGCATTAGCGGTGCCGCAATCTCCATCCCCTCAGGATCGTAGGCGCTGATCGAAACCCCGGCATCGTCAAGTGTCTGCGCAATCGCGATAGAGGGCGAGTCGCGCATGTCATCGGTGTTGGGTTTGAAGGTCAGGCCAAGCAGTGCGACTTTCTTGCCCCGCGCATTCTCAGAACCACCCAGCGCCTCCAGCACCTTCCGCCCCATGGCGCGCTTGCGGCTATCATTGGTTTTCACAACCGCTTCGACAATTCGCGTCGGACTGTCATAGTCTTCGGCTGTCTTAAGCAGCGCCAGTGTATCCTTGGGGAAGCATGAACCACCGTATCCGGGGCCAGCGTTAAGAAATTTGGGTCCGATCCTGTTGTCCATACCGATTCCGCGCGCGACATCCTGAACATTTGCTCCGACTTTCTCGCACAGATCGGCCATTTCGTTGATGAAAGTGATCTTGGTCGCAAGGAAGGCATTGGCAGCGTACTTGATCAGCTCGCTTGTCCTGCGGCCGACGAACAGAATAGGCGACTCATTGAGGAACAATGGCCGATAAACCTCGCGCATGATCTCGCGACCAAACTCGTCCTCTGCGCCGATCACAATTCTGTCGGGGCGCTTGAAGTCTCCGATGGCCGCACCTTCACGCAAGAACTCAGGATTTGATACCACCGAGAACCGATGAACGGTGCCGGTGTCGGCCAGAATGCGTTCCACCTCGTCGCCTGTTCCTACCGGCACGGTCGACTTTGTGACGACGACAGCATCATTGGCGAGGTTCTCACCGACCTCGCGCGCGACTTCGTGAACAAATGTCAGGTCAGCATGGCCATCCCCCCGGCGGCTGGGTGTGCCGACGGCGATAAAGATCGCCTGAGCGCCTTCGATTCCCTCTGCCAAGCTGGTGGTGAAGCTCAACCGGCCGGTGTCGACGTTGCTTTTGACCAGCGCCTCAAGACCAGGCTCATATATCGGCATGACACCGCTTTTCAAACGGTCGATCTTGCCCTGATCCTTGTCGATACAAACCACTTCATGGCCGAAGTCGGCAAAACAGGCACCCGAAACGAGCCCAACATAACCCGAACCCACCATGGCAATCTTCATTGCGCCCAGTCCCTCATTGCACCCAGTCCTTCATCGCGCTTTGTCCCCGTTGAATATCTCAATGATGCCATCTTCATCGATGGCTTGCAGAATGCGTCTTTGATCCTGCTCCAGCACCAGTGCCGTAAGCACGCCGGAGCGGAAAGCACCAGTGTCGATCCCGATCCGGTTTCCACAGTCCATCACACGGTCGAAAATTGTGTGACCATGCACGACTACTTTTTCCAGTGGGCCTTCATGCTTCAGAAATCGGTCGCGTATCCATAGCAGATCTTTGCGTTTTTGAGCATCGATGGGTATCAAAGGATCGATGCCCGCATGCACAAACAGATAGTCGCCCGCGACGATCAACTCTTCGAATCCTGCGACGTAATCGCGCTCTGCCTGCGATACGAGCTGAGGCAGCATGGCGAACAGCTCTTCCAGTGTCATCGCGTTGAACTGTTTCTTTGACAATCCATAGCTCATCACCGTTTCGCGGCCACCGTGCTTAAGGAAGTGTCGCAAAACATCGATGTCTTCGAAGCTTTCGAGGAACATCTCTTCGTGATTGCCTGCAAGGATGCGAATATTGCGTTTTTTCTGCCACTCTTTGGTGGTCGCAATCACGCCTGCACTGTCCGGTCCACGATCGACCAGGTCGCCAAGCAGGACCACAGTCGTATCGGCGGGTGGGAGCTCGGCGTCATCCGCCTCTATCGCGTCGACCATAGCGCGAAACAGATCGTGTCGGCCGTGGATGTCTCCGATCACGTAATAGCGCGAGCCTTCCGGCACGGCCGGCTGACGTGTGGAAGGTTTGGACCGGAAGAGTTGCCGCAGTGAATTAAGCATTGTTTGTGATCGGCGATGATGAATCGGACCAGCGGGCGAAAGGGAAGTGGATGGGATGGCCCGGCTGGAGCAGGCTTTTATGCCACAGCCGCATTAACGGCAACCAAATGTGGCGTCTTGGTTTCTTGTGGTGCAAATTCCCCACACTTGAATGCGATCAGTGGATTTCACGCAATTTCTCTTGTGCGATGCGGTATTTTTGGGCAACGAAGTTTCGTCTCCGGATGAGATCGCCCAATAAATAGGCGACCGCCGGGAACGCAGGTGGGACGAAGCAACAACACACAACAAGGAAAGTTGTCATGCTCACGTCCATCCGCGGCCTTACCGCCGCAACATTTTCTGCAGGCCTGCTCCTCTCGGCAGCACCCGCATTTGCAAACGAAGTCGAGGCGGAAGCCGAGACAGAAACTCTCGCTCTAGAAGAGATCGAGTCCATCGATCTCGAAGCAATTGCTGTCACCAGCAGCCTTATTGACCGTGTCAGCTTCGACCGGCTCCTTCGAACGTTCAATCTCGGTGTCAGAAATCGCTTCGAGATCGATGGACTCGATCTCTTCTAGA
>JBCAXQ010000356.1:0-2816 GCA_038534015.1 Pseudomonadota bacterium
CCGCCGCCGCAAGATACGGAATTGCCTAAGGTAGAAGAGATCATCTCGGACGAGGAATTCAACAGCTCGATCCCGGAGCTGGGCGAAGACGATCCCGAATTGATGCGCAAGCTTGAGAGCATCGAAGAATTTGAACGCCGCTTTGCCGACGAGAATGCCGCAGACAGCGGCGCCCCTGTCGCGCCCGCCACGGCTGTTGCTTCATCCGGATTACCCGAACTCGCCGACGGCGACCGCAACGAAGAAATCGCCGACGCGCCCATCCGTGATGCGGAACTGCTGGAACCCTTATCTCCGCTCGAGGACTTCGAGGTTCGCGAAGTGGAGTTCGCGGAGGTCGCTAGCGATGAAGAGATACTCACCGTTGAATACGGGACGGTCATCAATGGGCTGGCGGAAGTCGATGGGCAAACCGAGATCGATTTGGCCGGTATGTTCGAAGACCTTTCCGCGCTCGAAAGTAATGGTGAAGAGGTCGCGAATGTCGCCATGTTGGCCGCGCGGGTGGAGGAAGACAGTTTTCTGTTGCAGCGCATCCTCCGATCAGAAGGCTGGTACGATGCCAAGGTGACCACCCGCATTGACCGTTCGCAAGCGCCCAATGGCCAACCGCTAACTGCGGTCCTGGATGTAGCGCCTGGTGAACGGTTCACCTTCGCTGAAATCAATATCGAGGCTGCACCGACCATTCCCGCTGGTTTGATTGCCGAGAACCTCGCGTTGCAAACTGGCGAGCCGATCATCGCAGCGCGGGTTCAGGGGGCAGAAGCGCAAGTTGCCGTCGCCTTGCCGCAGCAGGGATATCCCTTCGTTGAGATCGGCCAGCGCGACATTCTGCTCGACCGTGAAACGGCGGATGGCGTATACACATTGCCCGTCGATGTCGGCCCCCGCTCACGTTTTGGCGGATTTACCACCACCGGTGATCTCGCCTTCGATGCCGAGCATGTCAGCGTGATGGCCCGTTTCGAACGCGGTGAGCTTTATGATAGCCGCAAGGTCGATGATCTGCGCGATGCGCTAGTCGCCACCGGCTTGTTCAACACCGTCACCGTGCAACCGCAACAAACCGGGGAAGACGCTGGCGATGGAACTGAATTTGTTACCATGTCGGTTGAGCAGAACGCCGGCCCACCGCGTTCCATCGGGGCCAGTGCAGGCTTTGGCACGGGGCAGGGCTTCCGGCTCGAAGGCAGCTGGACACACCGCAATCTGTTCCCGCCCGAAGGTGCGCTGATCGCTTCGGCGGTACTGGGAACGCAGGAGCAAGGCGCAGGCGTGACTTTCCGCCGCTCCAATGCCGGGCGGCGCGATCGGACGGTTGAGCTTGGCCTGAATGCATCGCGCACAGACTACGACGCGTTCGAAGCGATCACCGGGCGGGTGGGCGGTCTCATCAGCTATTCCTCCACCCCGATCTGGCAGAAGCGCTTCACTTATGCCTATGGTGCAGAAGTGGTTGCCTCGGTCGAAGAAGACTTCGATTTCGATCTGGGTGAAAGGGTGGATCGCACCTACTTCATCGGCGCGCTGACCGGGCAGGTCGGATTCGATACGACGGATAGCCTGCTGGACCCAAAAACCGGGTTTCGCCTTCGCGCTTTGATACAGCCGGAAGGGTCATTGCAGGACGGGTTCGAGCCTTACGTCCGCGGGGTAGTGGATGGTTCTGCATACTACCCCATCAGCGATTCAATCGTCTTGGCGGGCCGAGTGAAGGTCGGAAGCATCCAGGGTGTTGACCGGTCCGACATCGCCCCATCGCGGCGGTTTTACGCAGGGGGAGGTGGCTCGGTGCGGGGGTTCGGATACCAGCAGCTTGGCCCCAAAGCTCAGGAAGTGAACCCGAGTTTTGATCCGAATGATCCGGACGAAACGGCTGATCCGTTCAGGCTCACCCCGATCGGCGGGCCGAGCGTGATCGAGAGCGCGGCAGAGGTCCGTTATCGCTTCGGCAATTTTGGTGTGGTCGGGTTTGTCGATGCCGGTCAAGTGTATGAGAGTAGCGCCCCGGAATTCTCCGACATCCGCTACGGCGTTGGCATTGGTGGGCGCTATTACACCAATTTCGGCCCGCTTCGGCTAGACATTGCGACTCCCATTGGGCGGCGCGACGGTGAAAGCGCGGTCACTGTCTACATCTCAATTGGCCAGGCGTTCTGACCGATGGTCGAGGCAACCGCATCTGGTGACGAATTCGAGCAGTCTCCGTCTGACAATCAGGGTCGCAATTGGCGGGCTTTTGCGGGCAAAGCGGTGCTGTTTGTTGTGCTGTCTCTGGCGCTGCTGGTTGGCGCGGTTCTGTTCGGCATCAACACTGATCCGGGCCGCAAATTCATAGTTCAGCAGATCGAAGCGCTTGAATTTGAGAACGGCATGGTCATCGGTATCGAGGAGATCGGCGGCTCGCTCTACAGCACGATGACTGTTCGGGGTTTGACCCTTTCAGACCCCAAAGGCGTGTTCTTGCAATCTCCCGAAGTGGTGATGGACTGGGATCCGTTCGCCTTCCTTGGCAGCCATATCGATATAAACGCTTTGACGGCGGAGACGGTGGTGCTGGAGCGGTTGCCAGAATTCAACGAAACCGCCCCGACCGATGACCCATTGCTGCCTGATTACGATATCGACATTGATCGGTTTGAAGTCACCCAATTCATCGCAGCAGCCCCCGTTGCCGGAGAACGTCGCATCGTGACGCTGAAGGGCAATGTTCAGATCGCCGATGCGCGGGCGAAGGTGAATGTGGATGGCACGACCGTAGCCGGAGCTGGGCAAGCTGGCGGAGACCGGATCGCGTTGGTGCTCGACGCGGT
>JBCAXQ010000357.1:0-2812 GCA_038534015.1 Pseudomonadota bacterium
ACCGGGTGTATTGGTCAGACGGACGCTCCGACCACCCGAAACGGGAACGCGGTAGATATCGGTGTTGCCCGCTACAGCCATCGAATAAAGAATGTGCTCGCCATCGGGGCTCCAGCGCGGGGCAAGTGTGGGGTTGCCTGTTTCAGCAACCAGTGACTGGCTACCGCGATCAATATCATAGACATAGATGCGAGGATTGCCGTCAACATAAGACAGGTAAAGCAGCTTGGAATAATCGGGCGAGTATCGCGGCGTAAGCGCGGTCGCGCTGCCTAATGTAAGGAAACGATGGTTCGCCCCATCGCTGTCCATCACGGCAAGACGCTTGACCCGGTTATCCTTGGGGCCCGTCTCGGCGATATAGGCGATGCGGCTGTCAAAGAACGGATCTTCACCTGTCAAGCGCGCATAGATGAGGTCTGAGCATTTGTGCGCCGCGCGCCGCCAATCGGCGGGTCGCACGCGATACCCTTCGCGGATCAGCTGGTCTTCGAGCAGCACATCGTAAAGATAGCAGCCCACCTCGAGCCGCCCATCAGACAGGCTCTGGACATAGCCGTGGACGAGCATTTCCGCCCCCCGGCTGTCCCAAGTCGGGTAGACCGGTGACCTAATCTGGCCATAGCTGGGCCGTGGCAGGCTATCGGGTCCGCTTGGTTTGAACAGCCCATTGTTCTGCAGGTTTGCGGTGATCACCCGCGCTATCTCTCGGCCAAGCGAGGCTGTACCATCGGCATTGGCCGGTGTTGGCTGATCGCGATCGGTTGCAAATGCCGGGATCGCGATACCGAGATCATCCCAGTCGCTGTCGTCAGTTACTGTCGTGCGGAGGGGGCCATCATCCCCTTCGACCGCGATGTTTTCTACAGCTCCGCCTTCGCCGACCGGCTCGCCGAGGTCTTCATTTTGCGCGTGCGCGGAAACAGAGGAAACGCCGAGTGCAAGGGCGAGGAACAGAGAGAATCTCATCTTCAAAGCTTTCTATCGAAGTCGACTACGATTTCGTCCCAGTAGCTATAGAAGCGCTCTGGCAAGTTGAAAGGTGCAGCAAGCTGGACCGCTCGAATTGCGCGTTCTTTGTGAGTCGCTGCCTGCGAACGGTTAGCTGGCGTGATACCGGTTTGTCTAACCACGCGTGGACTTCCCCTTAATGATCCGTCGCGGTTCAGCCGGAAGGAAACAATCGTGACGAGCTTCTCCTGATCCGCGCCGGTCGGGGCTCTCCAATGCGGTTTCAACTGGCTGGTTATCCGTCTGTCGATCGCAGCCGTCTGCCGAGCGTCCGGTCTGTCCCCCGGCGTTCCGCTCTCATCACTGTCAGCATCACCGCCTTCGCCATCGAGGTTCCATTGGCCAACCTCGCTCGCGCCACCATCTCGCTCTTGAGGCTGCTCGCGCGGTTCTTCCCTCAGGCGTTCGCTGGGCCGGTCCGGCGGAGTCTCCGGACGGTCAGGAGAAGAGACTTCTTCTTCGCGGACAACGTCAGCGCGATCGATCAGGTTTTCCGAAACTTGCGGAGCCGTTTGCGCACTGCTCTCCGGCACAGGATCGGGCGCGGTCGAAACCAGGCTGACCTCGGTGGCAAGGCCGACAGCGACACGCTCTGGCGCATCGAGAATGGTATCGCGGGCCGGCTTGTAAAGCAGAATGCCGGCTATCACAGCGGCATGCAGCGCAACCGCGACCGCTAGGCCGAGGCTATCTTCGCTGCGAAAACGCGAGCTTTGAAGCGCCATCTCTCCCATTACAGCCACGGCTATGGAGGTGTAACTGAACCGCTGGTGACCAGCGATATCTGGCCGAAGCCGGCGCGGTTCAATTCACCCATGACAGCCATCACCCTGCCGTAATCCAGCGCCCTGTCGCCACGCAGGGTTATGGTGGGGAGCTCGCCAGCGGCAGCCTCGCCCAGCTCTTCGAGCGCTTGCGGGAAACCTCCCGGCTCGATCTGTGTATCGTCGATGTAAATGAAGCCATCCTGGTCGATCGAAATGGTGATCTGATCAGCCTGCTGCTCGATCGGATCGGCCCTGCTTTCGGGCAGATCGATTGGCACACCTGATGCCAGGAGCGGTGCTGTCACCATGAAGATGATCAGCAACACCAGCATCACATCAACAAACGGCGTGACGTTGATCTCAGCCATAGGCGCACGGCGCGATGCGCGCTTGCCACCACGCTTGGAACCCGAGGCGATACCCATAGCCATTATCTCTTATCGAGATCCCTGCTCAAACCCGCATGAAAGCGATCGGCAAATCTTTGAAGCCGGGCTTCGTACCGGTTAACCCGATGGCTAAAGCGGTTATACGCGATCACCGCCGGAATGGCCGCGAACAGGCCGATCGCCGTGGCGAACAGGGCCTCGGAAATGCCGGGCGCGACCACGGCGAGCGAAGAGCTTTCCTGTGCGCCAATCTGGAAAAAGCTGTTCATGATCCCCCAAACCGTGCCGAACAGGCCGACAAACGGCGCGACCGATCCCGTGGTAGCAAGGAAGTTCAAACGCTCAGCCAGTTCATCCGCTTCGAAGGCGACCTGACTTTCCATGGTGGCGGCAATCCGTTGTCGCGCGGCATCGCGGTCCACAGGCTGCTTGGTGGTCGAGCGTTTCCACTCGGTCATTCCTGCAGCGGCGACGCGAGCGGACGGAATGGCTTTCTGCTGGCTCTTTCCGAGAACAGCCTCATAATCGGATGCGTCCCAGAAGTCCTCTTCATAGCCGCGCGATTTCTTTTCCAAACCGCCGATCCGCATTGAGAACGAGACGATGATCATCCACACCCAGATGCTCGCAAGGATCAGGCCCACC
>JBCAXQ010000358.1:0-2790 GCA_038534015.1 Pseudomonadota bacterium
ACAGATTGACCGGTCAGTCGTGGACCCGTATTTTGTGTTCTCCATTCGGCTCTCGGCTTCGCATCATTGGTGAAGCCAGGTCTGCTTTCTCCAAGCCCCGGCCATAATCGTATAGTTTGCGATATGGCGCCTCGTCCAAAGAGGCACTGACCCGCCGGCCATTCCCAGACACGGAAATATGACGAACCATGCATCTTAAAGAACTCAAACAGAAAACCCCTGCCGAGCTGGTCAAGATGGCCGAAGAGCTTGGCGTTGAGGGCGCTTCGACCATGCGCCGCCAGGACTTGCTGTTCAGCATTCTGCGCGAACTGGCGGAGGATGAAGACTACGAAGAAAAAATCATGGGTATCGGCACGATCGAAGTGCTGCAGGATGGCTTTGGCTTTCTACGCTCGCCCGAAGCGAACTACCTTGCCGGTCCTGACGATATTTATGTTTCGCCAAATCAGATTCGCCAATGGGGTCTGCGTACCGGAGACACTGTCGAGGGTGAGATTCGGGCCCCGCGAGACGGCGAGCGCTATTTTGCACTAACCGATCTGAGTGAGGTGAATTTTGAAGGCCCCGAAGCGGTGCGGATGCGCACCAATTTCGACAATTTGACGCCTCTCTACCCGGATCAGAAACTGTCGCTCGATACGTTGGATCCGACCGTCAAAGACAAATCTGCGCGGGTGATCGACATCATCTCGCCGCAGGGCAAGGGTCAACGAGCGCTGATTGTTGCGCCACCACGCACCGGTAAAACCGTTTTGCTGCAGAACATTGCAAAGGCAATTACCGACAACCACCCCGAAGTGTTTCTGCTCGTACTTTTGGTGGATGAGCGGCCGGAAGAAGTCACGGACATGCAACGCAGTGTGAAGGGCGAGGTTATCTCTTCGACCTTTGATGAGCCAGCCAATCGCCACGTCCAAGTCGCTGAAATGGTTATTGAAAAGGCAAAAAGACTGGTTGAGCACAAGCATGATGTTGTGATCCTGCTCGATTCTATCACGCGTCTTGGTCGGGCTTACAACACTGTCGTGCCGAGTTCGGGTAAAGTGTTGACCGGCGGTGTCGATGCCAATGCACTTCAACGTCCAAAGCGGTTCTTCGGTGCGGCGCGCAACATCGAAGAAGGGGGCTCGCTTTCGATTATTGCCACGGCCCTGATCGATACTGGTAGCCGTATGGATGAAGTGATTTTTGAAGAGTTTAAAGGCACGGGCAACTCTGAAATCGTGCTTGATCGCAAGGTTGCAGACAAGCGTATCTTCCCGGCACTTGATGTCGGCAAGTCGGGTACGCGTAAGGAAGAATTGCTGGTCGAGAAGGACAAGCTTTCCAAGATGTGGGTCTTGCGCCGGATCCTGATGCAGATGGGCACTATCGATGCGATGGAATTCCTGCTGGACAAGATGAAGGATTCGAAGACCAACGAAGACTTTTTCGACACGATGAACCAGTAGAACGAGCTTTTCGGGTCGCAACGGAAGTGGAGGATCGAAGCAAGCGTGCAGCGGCAATATCTCTATCTTAGTACTGCGCCGAGCCTGGCGCGCTCAGAAGTCGATGCTATTTTGGAATCGAGTGCAAGGAAGAATCCAGCTCGCGGGATTACGGGCCTTTTGCTCTATAACGGCCGCAACTTTCTGCAGCTGCTTGAAGGTGATGAGGCCGAACTGGTCGAGCTCATCGTTAGAATAACCCACGATCCGCGCCACAGCGGGATATCCTTCCTTCATAGCGCGGATGTTAAGGATCGTGCTTGTCCTGACTGGGCAATGAAGCGCGTGCTCATTTCGGAATCGGTTCCGGATCGCAAGAAGCTGCTCGAGAGCGAATTGCCAGCGCAGATGGATGAAGCTTTGAGGCGGCTGATCATCAATTTTGCCGTTCTGAATTAGCGCTCGCTCCGTGAGGCTTATTAGCTGTCGTTAGCGAATTGTTTCCCCAACTGCGTTAGCAACACGAGCATCAAGGAGGCGTTGATGCAGCGGTTGATCTACACCAGTGTTGCGAGTGAAAATTTGGGTCAGGAAGGCCTTTTCGAGATTATCGAGACCTCCGCCCGGAACAATCCATCACGTGAGCTCACTGGTTTCTTGATTTTCAACAATCAGAAGTTCTTCCAGATGGTTGAGGGGCCGGCGCGTCAGATCGCGGATCTTCTTGCAGTGTTGCATGACGACCGGCGGCATCACTCAATCGAGATACTGGATCGGTCTGATGTGCCTGGGCGCCTATTTGAAAAATGGAGAATGAAGCGGCTTGCCGGTTCTAACAGCAAGGCGATCCTCGACGCACTTGAGATTGAGGCAGGAAGTTCCGAGGGTGCGCGAGATGTCTTTGAGTTTGCCTCTGAGTTTGTTGCCGGAACGAAGGAGAGGGATGGGCTGGCGGTGTAGTCGGTTGACGCTTGCTGCTTTTCCAGCTGGCCCGCCATCATTCCTGAAGCCTGTTTACGGCTTTGGGTGGGCGGACCATGACGTTGAAGTCCGTTATATCAAGCCACTCTCATCTAATGTGATCATGTCGATGCCATTGACTAGGATGCGATCCATTTCGTTGGTGGATTCGGGCCCAACCGATCCGGCGCTTACTAAGTCGCGGACATTGCGAAGCTGTCATTGCCGAGGGTTTGGCTCGCGGCTGCCAGATAGGCCATCGCTATTGGCGTCCCGCGCAAGGGAGTGTGTACGACGGAAGAATGAAACACAGCTTCATCATGCATAAGGGCGAAAAATTCATCAGTTTTGCTGCTGTTCTTGGCAGTTCTGTGCCAGCGGGCGAGAGCGGCAGTCG
>JBCAXQ010000359.1:0-2782 GCA_038534015.1 Pseudomonadota bacterium
ACTTGAGAACTGATGAGTGAATTGAACGGAGCTTCGAAAAAGAACGCGCGGTTGGAAGACATCGCGCGTGAAGCCGGAGTTTCGATTTCGACTGTCTCACGCGCTCTAAACGACAGCCCGGCCGTCAAGCGTAGGACCAAACAGGAAATCTGGAAGATCGCGCGCGATCACGATTATGATTTCCGCGGCAATATGCCCAACGGCCCGATCGGTGCCGAAGCGACGATTGCGGTCGTGGTCCCTGCCCCGCAAGCGCGCGAGACCCGAGTGGCTGACCCCTTCTTCCTCGAACTTCTCGCTGGAATTGCGGAGGCCGCCCGCGACCGCAAAGTCGATTTGGTGATGAGCCATGTCAGCCCCCGCTCGGCCGAGGATCTTGAATATGCCACCGCAACCAACCGCGCGACAGGCACAATCTATATTGGCCAGAGCTCGCTGCACAATGCATTCAACTCCCTGGCAGAGCGGGACAATCGCTTTGTTGTTTGGGGCGCGGAGTTCTCGGACGCTGAATATTGCTCGATTGGGTCGGACAATGTTGCCGGCGGTCGCCGGGCAGCTTCGCATCTCGCCCGCCTTGGTCGCCAGCGGATCCTGTTCCTGGGCG
This sequence comes from Pseudomonadota bacterium, assembly GCA_038534015.1. Taxonomy (GTDB): domain Bacteria; phylum Pseudomonadota; class Alphaproteobacteria; order Sphingomonadales; family Sphingomonadaceae; genus Erythrobacter. Next base: position 608 of record JBCAXQ010000359.1, read on the forward strand.
ACACCGAGGCCCCTGAAGCAGAGCAGCGCTACCGAGGCTATCGGCAGGCGCATGAGGCCGCCGGGCTTTCCATCCATGAAGAACTGAACGTCGCGGCTCACTTCGATGTTCATTCGGGCGAGGCGACCACACGATCAGCTATCGACAGAGGCATCAAGTTCGATGCCATATTTGCTGCGAGTGACTTGATTGCAATCGGTGCAATGCGGGCCTTATCGCGGGCTGGAATGAGCGTACCTGACGATGTCTCCGTGGTGGGCTATGACAACATTCCCGCATCGCGGCTTGTCACCCCTCGCCTCACAACCATCGATCAAGACGCGAACCTTGCCGGGAGGATGCTGGTTTCCAAACTGATCGACACACAAGGCGGCAAAGGTGCATCGGACCGACTTGAGACGAGCCTGTTGATCCGGGAAAGCTGCGGCGGCTGATGTGACGGAGGAATTCTCGCCTCTCAAGAAAATCATCATTGTCGGCGGTGGCAGCGCTGGTTGGATGACGGCTGCAGCCCTCTCCGACACTCTCGGCCCACGCTGTGAGATCACTCTCGTGGAATCCGAAGTCATTGGAACAGTCGGGGTTGGCGAAGCAACGATCCCGCCGATCCGACATTTCAACAAACGGCTCGGCATTGACGAGGCAACCTTCGTCAAAGAAACCGCTGGCTCCTATAAGCTGGGCATCCAGTTCGTGGACTGGGCCCGGCTTGGCCACAGCTATTTCCATCCCTTTGGTCAGTATGGCGCCGAATTCGACAAGGTGCCATTCTACCATTTCTGGATGCGTGAGAGCCTTGCGGGTAGAACAAGCGCCCCAATTGATGAGTTCTCGATGTGCTGGGCCATGGCGAAAGCCGGCAAGTTTGCGCACCCAGTACTTGATCGCCGCCGCATCCAATCGACGTTTGACTATGCGTACCATTTCGACGCCACACTCTATGCTGCGTTCCTGCGCCGCTATGCCGAAGCGCGGGGCGTAAAGCGCATTGAGGGGCGCGTTGTCGGAGCGAGCCAACGTTCGGAAGATGGCTTCATCGAAAGCGTGACACTCGAAAACGGACAGACACTGTCGGCTGAGTTCTTCATCGATTGCAGCGGCTTTGGCGGGCTGTTGATCGAGGGTGCACTTGAAGCCGGGTATGACAATTGGCAGCATTGGTTGCCATGCGACCGCGCCGTGGCGGTGCCTTGTTCCAAAGGCGAAGAGATTGCGCCTTTCACTCGATCAACCGCCAAGGAAGCGGGATGGCAATGGCGCATCCCACTGCAGCATCGCACCGGCAATGGCTATGTCCACTGCAGCGATTTCGTTGCCGAAGAAGCCGCCACAGATACCTTGTTGGATTCAATTGACGGGGAACCTCAAGCAGACCCACGCATCTTGCGTTTCGTCACCGGCAAACGCCGCAAGTTCTGGGACAAAAACTGCGTTGCCATCGGGCTGTCCGCCGGCTTCATGGAACCCCTGGAATCGACCAGCCTGCATTTGATCCAGTACGGAATCCTGCGTTTGCTCGCACTGATGCCCGACGAGGAGATTTCACCGCTTCTGGCGCAGGAATACAACCGCCAGACTACTGCGGAATATGAAAGGATCCGCGATTTCCTGATCCTGCATTACAAGGCGACCGAGCGCGATGATTCTGAGCTGTGGCGCTATTGCGCATCGATGGATATCCCTGAAAGCCTACAATACAAAATCGACCACTTCAGGAACTATGGTCTGCTGGTTTCAGACGAGCGCGAGCTGTTCAACAATCCCAGCTGGATTGCCGTTTATCTGGGCCAGAACATAGTGCCCAAGCGCGCGCCAGCCATAGCCGAATTGCGGGATCAGGTTCCGGTCGCGGAAAGGTTTGCGGCAATCGCACAGGCAATGAGAGACGCGGTAGCTGAGATGCCCGCGCACGCCGATTTCCTGGCGCAGAATTGCCGCTCACCGCACGCGGTCTGACTTGTTCGTTCCCGCATCAGCTCACAACCGAGCCGCCTAAAGAAAAGGGCCCGCCGTTTCCGGCGAGCCCTTACCTTGGGTTGCGACCCTGAGAGAGATCAGAACGATTTCTTGACCGTGAAGTTATACGTCCGACCATAGATTTCGTGACGGCTCGGGAAGGTTCCGATGACATTCCCACCGTCGCGGCCACCAGCATCGAATAGGTCGTTTTGCGTC
>JBCAXQ010000360.1:0-2774 GCA_038534015.1 Pseudomonadota bacterium
GAACGGGTCTCGCTTCGGCTCATTTTTGAGCTCTCCAATCGGACTAGGGGTGTTTCAGTTGCGAGACAAGGTCACGCAAACGGCAGGCATTGCCGTGGGGGAAGGTTTTCGCGCAATTTTGTTACGTATTGGTGGCCCAAATTTGGAGCCTAAATTGGCGACTCATCCTCGGAGCGAAACAAATGCCCTGTCGCTGCGCCACCACGCCTTGAGTGAGATCGGGCGAGAAACCGCTTGCCCGCCCAGAACCAGCAAGCCTGCCAGAATTCCCAGATTCTTGATGAAATTCTGGCGCTCGCGATCGACCATGTCCTCGCCCATGGTCCAGAAATCGTGCAGCATGAAATTGACCAGCAGGACATAGATCACAAATCCATAGGCAACGAATTTCACATGCCTCCCGGCGATCAAAAGCAATCCGCCAACAATGTTGACCCCTGTCGAAAACCACATCAGCGGCTCAGTAAAAGGTATGCCGTGGCTCGCCATATAGGCGATTGTCTGCTCAGCCCCGACGACTTTCATCAGGCCGGGCAACAGAAAATAGAGCCCCAACAAAACCCGTCCGATCGTGATTGCCATTTGAGACATTTCAGTTCCCTTCATTCTGCCAGGGCTTGGCCCGCGGCAAATCCGCTCGCCCAGGCCCATTGGAAATTGTACCCGCCGAGCCAGCCGGTGACATCCACTGCTTCTCCGATTGCGTAGAGGCCTGGCACATTCTTGGCCTCCATCGTGCGTGATGACAATTCGCTGGTCGCTATGCCGCCAATCGTCACTTCCGCCTTGGCAAAACCTTCGGTGCCATTGGGGGAGAAACGCCAATCAGCCAGCTGTGCTGCGGCTTTGCGGAGATCCTTGTCAGACACATTGCCAAGCTCCCGGTCGACACCCAGCCGTTCCGCCAGCGCATCGGCCAGGCGTGCGGGCAAATGCTCGCGCAACACCGATTTCAAGCTGGCGCGCGGTTTGTCCCGCTTCAGGCCGATCAGCCAGTCTTCTTCGGCTTCGGGAATGAAGGTGATGCCAATCCCCTCTCCATGCTTCCAATAGGAAGAGATTTGCAGGATTGCCGGGCCGGAGAGGCCACGATGGGTGAACAGGGCAGCCTCGGCGAACTCGGCCGTGTTTCTCTTGGTTCCGGTTCGAGCCTTAACCGGCGCAGCCACGCCCGACAGCTCGCGGAACATCAGCTCTTCCTGCCCCAGTGTCAAAGGAACCAGGGCCGGACGTGGCTCGACCACTTTCAACCCAAACTGTCGCGCAAGGTCATAGGCAAAACCGGTTGCCCCCATCTTCGGGATCGAAGGACCGCCGGTTGCGATCACAAGCGATCTGGCGCGCATGGACTGGCCATTGGCTTTTACCCCGAACTCGCCACTATCCTTCACAACTTCGCTGACATGCGCGTCGCAAAGCACCTCGACTGCACCTCCAAATTCCGTCGCACGGGCACATTCGTCGAGCAGCATCTGGACGATCTGTTTCGCCGAGCCATCGCAGAACAGCTGGCCCAACGTCTTTTCGTGCCAGGCAATCTCGTGTTTGTTGACCAGATCGATGAAGTCCTGCGGCGAATACCGGCTGAGCGCGGACTTCGCGAAATGCGGATTGGCAGAGAGGAAATTGTCAGGTCCGGCATCGACATTGGTGAAGTTGCACCGGCCCCCGCCGGATATCAGGATTTTCTTGCCGGGCTTCTCCGCCTTTTCGAGCACGGCGACACGCCTGCCCCGTTTGCCCGCTTCGGCGGCGCACATCAGGCCAGCGGCTCCAGCTCCCAGAACAATGGCATCATATTCCTGCATGCGGCTGGCGATAGGCGCGCGCTCGCGCATTGCCAATCGCGCAGAACAATCCCTATCTGCAGGGCATGGCCAAGACACCCGCCGGAACTCCTCACGACCCTCGCGGGGCCGAACGCTTCAATGAGGAGCGCGCGGCCTATACTGTCGCCAGCGCGCAGCCCAATCTGGAGGCCGGGGTCACCGCGATCCGTGAGACGGTCAAGACGCTGAAGCCGGTGCCCGGCGTCTATCGCATGTGCGATGCGCGCGGCGATGTTTTGTATGTGGGCAAGGCGCGCAGCCTGAAGGCAAGGGTGGCAAACTACACCCAGGTCAATGGCTTGTCCGGCCGGCTCCAAAGGATGGTCAGCCAATGCCGCAGGATGGAGATCATCACCACCAATTCAGAGGCCGAGGCGCTCCTGTTGGAAGCGCAGCTGATCAAGCGTTTCCGTCCACCTTTCAATGTCTTGCTGCGTGATGATAAGAGTTTTCCTTTCATCCTGCTGCGCGCCGACCATGATTTTCCGCGGATTCACAAGCATCGTGGAGCGCGCAAGGCGAAGGGCAACTATTATGGCCCGTTTGCAAGTGCGGGCAGCGTCAACACCACGCTTAACGCCCTTCAGAAACTGTTCCTGCTAAGATCCTGCACTGACAGCTTTTTTTCCCGGCGAGATCGGCCATGCTTGCTGTATCAGATCAAGCGTTGCTCGGCCCCCTGTGTTGGGCGGATCAATGAGGCAGACTATGAGGCGCTGGTCAGACAGGCGAAGGACTTTCTCGCTGGCAAAAGCTCGCAGGTGCAAGCCGATCTGGAGAAGCAGATGGCCAAGGCTGCGGACGACCTCGATTTTGAAACCGCCGCGATCCTCCGTGACCGGTTGCGCGCGGCGACTTTCATCCAGGGATCGCAGGCGATCAACGCCAGCGGTGTCGGCGATGCCGATGTGTTCGCGCTTGCCAGCAAAGGTGGGCAGGTTGGCG
>JBCAXQ010000361.1:0-2764 GCA_038534015.1 Pseudomonadota bacterium
CTGTCTTTTCGGCAATGGTGTAGTCGAATGAAAGCAGAGCCTCAAAACCGCCCCCCAGCGCTGCCCCTTGAACAAGCCCGATTGTAAGCATTGGGATATCTAGAGTGCGAATGTTGCGATCAAGGATCGCGCAGCATCGATGGCCATACTTCACCAAGCCATCGCGGTCGCCCGTACGGATCAGGTTCTGGAACAGGTCAAGATCACCACCGAAACAGAACACATCAGGCGCGCGACTTCCGAGCACCAGATACCGCAGCGGCACTTTATCAGGCCCAAAACCTCGGGAAATCAAGTCTTGCCAAGCCTCAAAATCTCTTAGCATTGGCGGTGTAAAACTTGGTCGTCCAACCGGGTTCATGAAGGTCCAAAGGGTTTGCTTTGGCTCTTCATACATTACATCAAGTTCGGTGAGTTCGAACAGTCCTTGAGGAATCGCAGCGTGTAGCGCGCTTTCCGCAAGGAGTTCACCTTCGTCAGTCAACGGGATCGCTCTACTCGCGCCGCTATCCATCGACGACTGCTCCATAAATTGCAGCGCCTGCTTTCACAGTTTGCGCTGACCCTACGCCCTAGAAGCATGTTTGCTTCCGATGTGGACGAAACTAGGCCACGCCGGAGTCGCTTGGCAAATACAATTTTTCCACCATCGGCTGAGCTGAGTCTCAATTCGGGTCAACCTACGGAGATTAAGACTAAAGTTGTCCTGCTATTGGCTGATTTTTAGTTGAACGAGCGATTTTTCAAGCATCAGCAACTGCCAAAGAATCCGCGAGTAGTCGCTTTTCCCTGCAATATGTGACTCGGCCATGGATCGGATCTGACCGCCATCAAACCAACCGGACTGGCTGAGAATCGAGCTGTTCGCAATTCCCCGAGCCTCCGTAGACAGTGGTCCGCGCAGCCATTCCGCAATCGGCGTTACAAACCCTTTCTTCGAGCGATAGAGTATCTCCCGAGGCAGGTATCGCTCCATACTCTTCTTCAGCAAGTACTTGCCGGTCGAGCCCCGCACCCGCATCCGTTCCGGCAAACGAGCCGCGAATTCGATCAGCCGATGATCAAGAAGAGGCTCGCGAGCCTCAAGGCTGACTGCCATGCTCGTCCGATCAACCTTGGTCAGAATGTCGCCAGGCAACCAGAACTTCAGATCCGCATATTGCGCCCGGTCCAGACCGCTTCGGGCCGGAGCCTTCTGCATAAGTTCAACCAGTGGCTGCTCTCCGCGATACCCGCTCAAGCCTTTCACAAAGTCCTCGCTCAAAACGCGCTTGCGGAGTTCCGGTGTGTTGACTGAAAGGCCGCGGGCATAGCCTTCTGGACCACTTTCAGCTAGCGAAAGCAGGGTCGCTTTTGCTCTTAGAGGCCGCGGGGCCCAGTCAGCTTTGGGCCAGATTGCGCCAAGCCCGCCGAACACCGGTTCTCGCAAGCCAGATGGCAAAACCGACCGGACGCGTTCTTCGTGGCGATGAAAAACCTGACGCCGATAGCCTGCCAACGCCTCATCAGCTCCGTCACCTGACAACGCAACTGTTACCTTTTCCCGCGCCAACTGGCAAACCCGCCATGTCGGCAGAGCCGATGCATCGGCGAACGGTTCATCGAACATCGCCGCAATCCGATCAGCCTCGCAAAAATCATCCTGACCGACCATGCGTGCCTCGTGGTCGGTTCCGAATCTCTCCGCGACCGCTTGGGCGTAAGACGTTTCGTCCAACTCCTCGACATCGAAGCCAATCGAACAGGTGCGAACGGGCTGTGGACTGGCTTCACTCATCAGCGCAACGACGCTCGAAGAATCAACACCTCCAGATAGAAAAGCCCCCAATGGCACATCCGCGACCATGCGCGAACGAACGGCATCTCGAAGCAGGTTGACCAGTTGCGCGGATAGGTCTGCTTCAGATCCACGTTCGCGTTCGGAGAAATCGATATCCCACCAGCGTTTTGGCTCGGGGGCAGGTTTTCTATGCTCAAACAGCAGGAAATGCCCTGCAGCCAGCTTCTCCACCCCAGCGAGGATGGATCGTGTATCCGGAACATAACCCCATGTCAGATAGTCTTCCAGCGCAAGCGGATCGATCCGCCGCTTGACCTGCGGATGCGCCAGAAGTCCTTTCAGCTCGGATGCGAAAGCAATCCCGCCATCGCTTAACCGGCTCAGGAACAGGGGCTTCACACCCAATCGGTCACGCGCAACAAAGAGTGTCCGATTGTCGAGATCGTAAATCGCGAAAACAAACATGCCGTCGAGCCGTGGCAGGCAGTCGACGCCCCATCGCTGCCACGCTGCAAGGATGACTTCGGTATCCCCTGACGTCTTGAAGCGCGCACCTTCGACTTCGAGCTCGCGCCGGAGCTCGCGATAGTTGTATATTTCGCCATTAAAGCTGATCACTGCTCGTCCGTCAGCCGAGGACATCGGCTGAGGAGACCCTGCAAGATCAATTATCGAAAGGCGGCGATGCCCAAGCCCCACCCCCGGCGCGGTCCAGACCCCAGCACCATCAGGGCCGCGGTGGGCCATGGCATCGCACATGCGCTCAATCCGAACCGGATCAATCGGCTTGGGCGTTTCAACATGAATGATCCCGGCAATCCCGCACATAATCCCTTGGCCGCCTAACCGATCGGGATCGGTGGAACAATCGCTGCTGCAACGCCAGAGAGAATGACCAATCCGGCTATTCCTGTGAGGATGGCGGCCAAGGGATTATGTGCGGGATTGCCGGGATCATTCATGTTGAAACGCCCAAGCCGATTG
>JBCAXQ010000362.1:0-2725 GCA_038534015.1 Pseudomonadota bacterium
CAAGCATCTTGTCAGCGGCAGCTGTCATCCTACACTCCATACATGCAACCAGACGTAGCAGTCCGTTCGCGACGAAACAAATTAAGTTCTTGGAACTTGGCGCTTCTACTTCGATCCCATCCCCGAATGCATCTACTTTAAGCAGATGAATCGCAGTGTTGCTTCGATCACGCGGTTTCGCACCAATATCAGTGCTAGATGCACTTACTCTGTTTCAACCGATACTGCAGTAAATGTTACGATTCGCAGGTTGTCCACACAAGATCGACAAACCGTTGACGGTTCGCGATCTGGATACAGCAGTCTTCGCGATCCACGACAGACTTCAAGAACGGTGCGTATGTCGACGCAGCAGTGTTTTAGGACCGAGCCTCCGCCAAATCTTCGCGTTGCACGTCTTGTCCCCGATTTACGGGACAAGCAGTGATAGAACAGTCTACCAACCGTAGCCTTCGCGCTCCTGAGGGCGACCTCAATCTTACCTCAGGCGAGGCGCTCGACTGGGTAGTCGGCATATGAGTTCTTCAGCGTTGCGTGATTGAGCAGGACCTCGGCGACCTGCTCCGTCCCGATCTTGTCGAAGATCCGTGTCCGCACCCAGTAAGACTCGGTGCGGCGGCTTTGTGCAAGAGCAGCGATTTCGCGCCGGATCACATATTCTTCGCCAACGAAAAGCGGCCCTTTGATCATGCGGATTTCAAGATCGGCGAACAGACCGATCGCCGGACCCTTCACCGGCCAGCCTGCCTTTTGCGACGAGTATTCAGCCAGGACACTGACCATCTCCAAAGGAATTGTCGCCCGGCCCCATGGGGAGGCATTGTCATCGGAGTACCATGGTGACGGCTCTGTAATGGCATCCAGTTTTTCCGCCAGCGAGAACGGATAGAGCTTTCCCATGTTCTGGTCAGCCGCCATCGAGACTATCTCGTCCGCCGCGCCCTTCATGCCGACGGCCAGATCAGCCAGAATCACGAGATCGCTCGCGGGACGCAGCTTCGCCACGCGCTCATCAAGCAACGTTTCTCCAGCCCCAAGCGTTGCGCTGGCTTCCAATACGGGCGTTCCGTCCGCTTTTTCTGCCCAGAGCCGTGTGCGCGTCGATCCGTCTTCAGGAATTTCTGCGAATGCCCGAACGGCCTCGCCTTCGACCACCATGTTCAAGTAGTGCGCCGAGATACACCCCCGCTCCAGCCAGTCTTGCCCCCATATCTCATGCATGAGCGGACCAAACTGGCTGAAATGCGTCGGGCCTTCGATGGGACCGGCGACGAAGCCCAGCTTCTCAGCCATGTCGTCATCATGGATGGACTTGTGCCCGCCATATTCCTGCTCGACGAGCATATTGACCGGTTCGCGCAGCGGCCCCGACAGCACGTTTCCGTCTCGAGTGAGCTCAGTGTCGAACGCCATCGTCTTACCCCTGCATGCCCGCCTTGCGCGCGCAATCGGCAGCGAAGGCGGCGAGCGGCTTTACCCTATCTGCGTTTGCGGCCGCGTGAGCAGAGTTCGCCGTTCCGTCTCGCACGCGCCCAACAATGCCCTGCAAGATTCCCGCAAGCCGGAAGGCGTTATAGGCAAAGTAATATTGCAGGTCCGGTAGGCCATCACGTCCGGTATGCTGGCAGTAGAGGTCCACATACTCGTCCATTGTCGGAATGCCGTAGGCTTTGAGATCCGGGATATCGACAAGCGCGCCCCGCGCCGGATCCGAGCTAGGCATCATCCAGTTCATCAGATGATAGCTGAAGTCAGCCAATGGATCGCCGAGTGTACAGAGTTCCCAGTCAAGTACTGCGATCACGCGCGGCTCCGAGGGATGCAGGATCATGTTGTCGAGCCGATAGTCGCCATGAACGATGGTCACCGCCTCGTCTTTGGGCAAATTCTTTGGCAACCAGTCGATAAGCTTATCCATATCCGCGATCGTCTCGGTCTCGGACAATTGGTACTGCTTGGTCCAACGATGAACCTGCCGGGCAACATAATCGCCCTCCTTGCCGAAGCCTTCCAAGCCGGCGGCCCGCCAATCGACATTGTGGAGGTCGGCGAAGGTTTTCACTTTCGCTTCGTAGATCGCCCGGCGCTCGGAAGGGTCCATAGCCGGTAACGTGCCATCCCAGAGGATCCGTCCCTCCACCATGTCCATGACGTAGAACATTGTGCCGGTAACGCTTTCGTCTTCACACAGGCCGTAGGGACGCGCGACCGGGTATCCGAGCGGATGGAGCGCAGAGATCACCCGAAACTCCCGATCAACCGCATGGGCGCTCGGCAGCAGCTTGCCAGGTGGCTTGCGGCGCATGACGTACTTCTTGTTCGGGGTCACCAACTGATAGGTTGGATTCGATTGTCCGCCCTTGAACTGGCGCACGTCCAACGGCCCTTCGTAGCCTTCGACGTTCTCCTCCATCCAGGCGGCGAGCTTCGACTCATCGAACTTGTGCGCATCAGCAACGTCTTTTGTTCCAGTGAACAGTTCCTGCGCGGTTTCGGCCTCAGCCATGGCGGGGTCTCCCTGACGTTTCTTTTCGAGTGAGACTGTACCTCACCCGTCCGCTGCGTAAACGGGCGACGCCGGGTCAGTTGGCGGCGGCCAGTGTTTCAATTGCCCGGATCGAGGGCTCTGCGAGGTGTTCAGGCACGAAGATATGATCATGGTGAAGGGCGGCGACCGCGTTGCAGGGTATGCCAGCATTTGCAAGCGCGTCAGCGACCGCAGCCA
>JBCAXQ010000363.1:0-2714 GCA_038534015.1 Pseudomonadota bacterium
AGCGGGTATGGTCGCTCTTGCGCAAGACGATCAATTGTTGGCTGCCACGAATGAGCGTATTCGAGAAGCGCTCAACCAGGAATACAGCGCACAATTGACTGCCGCCATGCGCGAAGAACTTGGCGTGGATCGCAACGAGACTGCGGTTGCTGCAGTGCGCAGCCGGTTGACCGGCCAGAATTGATTGCCACAGCGCTGTGCTTGAGAATGCAGACTCTTCAGCACGTTTGCTGGCAGGCGGCAGTCCGTCGCTGGTTTGGCGGCGGGTCATTGCCGATTGCGACACGCCAATCGGCGCAGCACAGAAGCTGATTAAACCGGGGCGCGGAGACTTCCTTCTCGAATCCGTCGAAGGTGGCGAAATCCGTGGCCGCTACAGCCTTCTGGGCCTGGATCCCGACCTTGTTTTTCGTGGGGAGGGACCGATCGCATATATCAACCGTCAATGGCAACATGATCGCGACGCATTCGAAGCTTGCGAAGGCGATGCGCTGGGCGAGCTTCGCGCGCTCTCCCGGGCATGCAGGATTGACGTTCCAGATGCATTGCCCCCGGCACTGGCATGTCTGGTCGGCTATTTTGGGTACGAAACCATCGGCCTGGTGGAAACGCTTCCAAGAGCTCCTGACAGTGAACTCGCCTTACCCGACCTGCTGTTCGTCCGTCCGACCGTCATTCTGGTCTTCGATCGTTTGACGGACGATCTCTTTTGCGTCGCGCCGATCTGGACAGCCGACCATCCTCAAGACGCCATCAATCAGGCGAGTGACCGGATCGACGAGGTCCTGCGCACACTGGCGCAGCAGGTAACGGCATCGCCCGCAGAAGCTCCACTTCCAGAGCCGGAGCTTCACCCGGAAATGCCGGAAGAGGACTACAAAGCACTGGTAGCGCGGGCAAAAGACTACATTACAGCCGGTGATATCTTTCAGGTCGTGCTGGCGCAGCGTTTCACCTGTGAATTCGACCTCCCTCCACTTGCCCTCTATCGGGCGCTGCGGCGGGTCAATCCATCGCCCTTCCTCTATTTCCTGGACATGCCTGGCTTTGCAATAGTTGGCTCCAGCCCCGAAATTCTCGTGCGGGTTCGCGAGGGCGAGGTAACGATTCGTCCGATTGCGGGGACACGCCCGCGAGGCACCACTGTCGCCGAGGACAAGGGCAATGAAGCCAGTCTGCTCGCCGATCCCAAGGAGTTGGCCGAACACTTGATGCTGCTCGATCTTGGGCGCAACGATGTCGGCCGGGTAGCTGAGAAAGGCACCGTTGAGGTGACTGACAGCTTCACAATCGAACGCTACAGCCATGTGATGCACATCGTCAGCAACGTCATTGGCAAGCTTGCGCACGATAAGGACGCTCTCGATGCCTTGTTCGCTGGCTTTCCCGCCGGAACAGTGTCGGGCGCTCCCAAGATTCGTGCTTGTGAGATCATCGCTGAGCTCGAGCCGGAAACGAGGGGAGCCTATGCTGGCGGGGTTGGGTATTTCTCCCCCGATGGATCGGTCGATTCGTGCATCGTATTGCGCACTGCCGTCGTCAAAGATGGCGTCATGCATGTCCAGGCAGGCGCCGGGATCGTCGCTGACAGCGACCCGGATTATGAGCTTGCGGAGTGCCATGCCAAAGCTGGCGCATTGATCGCTGCTGCACGCGAAGCGGTTCGCGTTGCGGGAGAGGTAGGGTTCGGGCAATGAAGAACCGCCACCTTCTATGTGTGCTCCCTCTGATCCTTGCTGCATGCGAGCAGCAACCCGAAGGCGAACCGGTCAACCGGATTGTACTGGGCGATGCGGGCGAACCCAATACAGTTGAGAACGTGCCGGAGGAGCCTGATCAGCAAGCGACTGACCTGATCACCAATTCCGCTTGCAAGGAATCCCGTTTCGAAGGCGTACCTCTTAAACACTGCGTTGCTGACCCGTCGGAACAGCAGATCGAAGCGTATCTTGAACCATTGCCGGGCAGCGATCGAACAACCGTGGAGGATGCCTATGCTGCGGTCATCGACAATGGAGAGCTTGTTTTCATGCTCAATGGTGGAATGGTCGATAGCGACCAAAGACCGCTGGGCTATTTTGTGCAGGGAGGCGATCGATTGGCCGAACTCAATCGGGCTGATCGCGATTCCGGAAATTTCTATCTGAAACCCAACGGAGTGTTCTACGGATCAGGCGCATCGTGGCGTATTCTCACCACCGAACGTTTTTTCTCGACCGTACGCGACAGGCCGGCATTTGGAACACAGTCTGGGCCGATGCTGGTGATCGAAGGTGAGCTCCACCCTGAAATCCAGGAAGATGGACCTTCGCGCGCAATCCGTAGCGCTGTCGGTGTCGACGAAGATGGCAAGGCGCACTTTGTGATATCTGGCGAACCGCTGAGTTTTGGCCGTCTGGCCCGCTATTTCATGGATGAAGTCGAGGCAACCAACGCGTTGATGCTCTCAAGCAACCGCTCGGCGCTGTTTAATGGTCAGACAGGACAAACAGCAAAGCTCCGCCCAGGTCCGGTGATCGTAGTCCGCAAGAGGAACAGCGATTTCAGCCTATGAGCGCGCAGGCCAAAATTCTCGTCATCGACAATTATGACAGCTTCACCTTCAACCTTGTCCATTATCTGATGGAACTGGGCGCGGAGGTGCAAGTCGAACGCAATGATGCATTGTCAGCGACAGCGGCTGTAGCGACAAACGCTGCCGGGTTCCTGATTTC
>JBCAXQ010000364.1:0-2713 GCA_038534015.1 Pseudomonadota bacterium
GGCTCAGAAACCAGTGATCCCCGCGTCCGAAGCACTCATGAAGGCGCGCATGCAGCTTCAATCAGGAAGCTCGGTGAACGCACTACAAATCCTCGACCAGGCAAGGCGCGAACATCCCAAGGACGCTGCACTTGCAGATGCGGCAGGCGATCTGTCGCTCAAGGCGGGGAACATCGAGGTCGCGATAGGACACTTTGCAGCGGCCTGTGAGAACGCGCCGGAGTGGATCGACTATGCGGTCAACCATGCGATAGCGCTTCAACGGCTGGATCGACATGACGAGGCTCTGACACTGCTGGACCGCCATGAGGAGCAAGGACGCACCGTCGCCAAATACGCCAGAGTCCGCGCCATGAGTGAAAGAGCGATCGGCAACCTCGCTGCGGCGGCCAATTGGTATGATGCGGCGATTGCGGGAAGCCCTTCAAACTCGAAAGGCCTGCATGGGCGCGCCCGGGTGGCGCTGGAACGGGGCGAGCCAGACGCGTTGCAACGGTTTGACCGGGCATTGGCCATCAATCCGGGTGATGCCGAGCTATGGCTTGGCAAAGCTCAGGCGCTGGATGTCTTGGGCGATGTGCAAGGCGCGAGAACAATTGCGCAGCAGATCGCCACGCAGGCTCCTGGATTTATGGCCGGGCAGAGCTTCCTCGCACAGCTCAGGCTCGCAGCTGGCGAGAGAGACTTCTCCTCGCATTACGAGCAAGCGGCTGCCAAGCATCCACAGGATCCCAACATCCCAGCGGAGCATTGCGAGACGCTGGCCGGGCTCGACTACGCCGCCGAGGCCGCCGAAGTCGCGGCACAGGCTCGCAAGCGTTTTCCCGAAGTGTCGCATTTCGCTCTTCTCGAAGCGGTCAATGCAGGTGCAGCAGGGGACTGGGACCGCGCAGAAAGGATTTTCGAAACACTCAAGGACAGCAGGCCGGTGCGCTTCGTTCAGGAGGCACGTCACCGGATCCGGGTGGGCGACACGGATCGTGCAGAAACCGTCCTTGCCCATGTAATCGCCGCAGAACCAACGAATATTGCCGCATGGGCGTTGCGGGGCATTGGCTGGAGACTGAGTGGAGATCCGCGCGCGGAGTGGTTGCACGAGCAATCGGGCCTGGTTCAACTGCAGCCGCTCAACGGAGCGAGCGATCTGGTGGATAGGTCGATCGAGTTCCTGCGGGAGCTTCATGCCGGATCGGCCATGCCTCTGGGTCAGTCGCTGCGCGGGGGAACGCAAACCCGTGCCATTCTGTTTCATCGTCCCGAACCAGTTCTTGAGGAACTCCATAAAGCTATCCTCGCTACTCTCGAGGCATATCGGGCTGCGCTCGCGCCGAGCGACATCTCCCATCCTTTGCTCATGCATCGTGACACGCCGTGGCGGCTTCAGGGATCATGGTCTGTCCGGTTGACGGGTGGAGGTGACTATCACACGGCCCACATCCATCCGCAGGGTATCGTTTCGTCGGCACTGTACCTGATTGTTCCCAAAGAGGCCGATGGAGAAGATCAGCACGGCTGGCTGGAGGTTGGGCGGCCACCCCCTGATCTTGGCTTGGATCTTCCACCATTGCGTACAATCAAACCTCAACCGGGATATCTCGCCTTGTTCCCCAGCACCCTCTATCACGGCACCACACCCTTCCCCGCCGCCGAACGGATGACTGTCGCCTTTGACGTGGTGACCAAAGCGGGCAAATAGGCACACATGGCCAATTCCAAAGATGATGCCGCATGGGGCAATTTCTGGGCGCAGACAGCCAATCGCTCTACCACGACCCACAACGGTGGCTGTCTGCCGCAACGCTGGGCGGAGATTGAGAAGGCACAGCAAAAGTGCTGGCTGGAGTTCATCAAGGATTTGGAGGGACGGGCCAAGCTGCTCGATCTTGCCACCGGTGATGGTCGCGTATTGCGCTGGATGATCGGCGCGCGCGATGATCTTGACCTGATCGGAATAGATCTCGCCCCGCAACTTCCCTTGCCACCCAAAGGCACCGAGACACGCGGCGGTGTCTCCATGGAAGACCTGCCGTTTGACGACAACACCTTCATCGCGGTCGTAAGCCAGTTCGGCTTTGAATATGGCGATGTCACAAAGGTAGCGAGCGAGATCGCGCGGGTCCTGGCCCCGGCCGGACGGGTCGGGCTGATGGTTCATCGCGGTGACGGCCCCATCCTTGAACACAACCTGGCGAGGCGCGAACAACTGCTGTGGGCGCTCAAAGAAAAGGCGGTGGCACGCCGTGCAAAAGTGGCCCTGAAGGCAAAGTTCGGAGGGATCGACCGTGCAGCCAAGGCTGCTGCTGATATAGCGGCTGAAGGGGCACAGCGATTTGGACAGGAATCCCCGGCATGGGAAATTCCCGAGGCAATCAGACGCTCGGTCTTGATGGGGCAGCGCGCCGGCATTGCTTCAATCACCGACACAATCGGAGCAATCGATGATCAGGCGAAGAATGAGCTTGGCCGGATCAATTCGCTAGCAAGGGCGTGTGCAACTGCCGATGCTCGTGACGTGATAATTGCTGCATTCGAAAGCCACGGTCTGGCATTGCAGGCAACACAGACCATCGCAGAGCCTTCAGGCCGCGAACTGGCTGACTTCATCACATTTGCCTGATTTCTCGGGTCGGCCACGCGGTGCTGATCTGCCCTGAGACAGCGAACCGTCACGCCATGTCTATCCTTTTCTCATCCCCAGGCGCCGAGCTCGCGC
>JBCAXQ010000365.1:0-2701 GCA_038534015.1 Pseudomonadota bacterium
CCCTCGAGCGTGGGCTGGCGATCCAGCTTAAGTCGTGACATCGGCCAGCGCGGCCACAAACTTCGGAATGTTCTCACGGTGCAGCCCGGCGATGTTAATCCGGCCGGATGCAGCCATATAGATTCCGTGATCTTCGCGAAGCCGAACCACCTGTTCCTTGTCCACCGGTAGCACAGAGAACAGGCCATTCTGATTTCCAAGCGGGGTGAGATCTACGCTGCCAACCTGCCCGGCCTCGGCCAGCATGGCGCGTACGCGCCGCATCCGCGCGCGCATCTGTTCGAGTTCGTCCTTCCAATTGTCGGTCAGGTCGTTGTCACGCAGGATCACCCTTACGGCCGCGCCACCATGATCGGGTGGCATGGACCAGCTTGCGCGCGCCAGTGCGTTGGCGTTGGAAAAGGCCTTGTCGAGCGTGTCAGCCTCTTTCGCCACAATGTAGAACGCGCCAACCCGGTCGCGATACATGCCGAAATTCTTGTCACAGCTGTAGGCGACAAAAGCCTCGGGCACTTTCGTCAGAACGCTCCGCAAACCAGCCACATCTTCCTCAAGACCTTGCCCCAGCCCGTGATACGCGGTGTCGATTATCGGGAAGATGCCGGCATCAGCAATTGCATCGCCAATCACCTCCCAGTCTTCATCAGTATAGTCGACGCCAGTCGGGTTGTGGCAACAGCCATGGAGCAAAACGGCGTCATTCGGATCGGAAGAACGTATTGCACCGAGCAATGCATCAAGATTGGCAGTACCATCGGGCTTGGCATGTTCGAACGGCACAAATTGCAGATCGATATCATTGAATATCTGCGCGTGGTTGGGCCAGCTGGGCGTGCCCATATGCAGCCGCTCGATCCCGGCCTTCTGCGCCAGCGCTGCGGAGAGCCGAACAGCGCCGGTACCGCCAGGCGTCTGCATACCCGAAATCCTGCCGCCCATCGTTGCATCAGGGCCGAAGATATAAGGCATCAGAGCGTTGACAAAGCCCATGTCGCCCTCTGGGCCAAGATAACTCTTGCTATCCTGGGTATCCACGAGGATCTGCTCGGCGGACTTGATCGCGCCGAATACGGGTGTGTCGCCCTGCCCGGTCCGATAGACCCCAACGCCCAGATCAATTTTGTCTGGACGCTCATCCGCAGCATAGAGCTTAATCAGCGCAAGAAGCGCATCGGGCGATTGTGCATCGAGGTTTTCAAGCATGACACGAGCGCCATGCCGCGTGCAGCCTTAAGCCGCAATAAGGATTTCGTATGCGGGTGTTTAGAACGGCAGCCAGCGCTGCTTTTTCGAAAACTTCATGTACCCTGCATTGATGCCTAATCGCAGACCTGCACCAACCCGGATGGGTATCAAGACAACATCTCCACGGCGCATGTAGCTCGCGTTGAGACCGCCTACGAAATATGCTTGGCCTTCCCCTGCGGGATAGCGTTCATACAGATCCTCTGTATCATAGAGATTATAGACCAGTACGAAAGTATTGGCCGCATTCGCCCCAGCGTCGAGCCCGATCGAAGGGCCCGTCCAATAGACCTTTCGCTCGCCTTCGATCTTGTGGTGCAGAGTGCCGGAGCCGTAGCGCGCACCTACGATAAATGCCCCTCCAGCCTCGCGCCCGATGATATAGCCATTAGGCTCTCCCTGGTCCTTGAGCAGGTCCTGGATCAGCTTGGCCAAGCCTTCAGCGCCCTTGCCAAAGACACCTTCAGCCGCGCCGATTAGATCATCTTCGCCATAAGTTGAGCTATCTGCAACCTCACCAATGACTTCGCCATTGGTTGGATCACCGGGATAATTCCACTCTGGAGTGCCCTCACTTTGCGATGAATAGCTGGCAAATTCTTCGTCGAACGCAGGAGAGGTAGAACGGCTCTCGACCGGCTGGGTCGCTACACTTGGATACGGAACTGGGACGCCTGGTTGGGTCGTGGACGCCGCAGGAGTGCGGGACACGGACGGGTCAGCCAAATCTGCATCGATCGCGCCACTCGATCCCTCGACCTGAACGTCGGAATAGCCTTCATCAGGATCGAAGCTTTCAACGCTCTGCGCGAAGACCGGGCTGGTTACCAAAGCAAGCGAGCCCAACATTGCGATCGCAAATTGGGTGAGACGTTGGCTGATCTGCGTCATATCATGACCTTTCTTGACCTGCTTTCAGGCCTTTGCGGCGCTAAGCAGAGTCCTTTCGTGACACTGTCTCAATCGATGGGCGGCGAATCGAATCGAAAACGCGATGAACTGAACCGCATTGCTGCGCTAATCCTCATGAATGCGGGATTTCACGTGGTCTCGATGATTTTCGGCAGAACTTGGCCGGTGGTGGGTTGCCGCGTTAAGAACTGCTGATTATAGCGCGCGGTTCGCGGCGGATACGCATGCGTTGCGGAGACGTGGGTGAGTGGCTGAAACCAGTTCCCTGCTAAGGAACCATACCTACTACGGGTATCGAGGGTTCGAATCCCTCCGTCTCCGCCACCTATACCATCCCAAGAGATCCCAGAAAGTCCCTGAAAGCCGCAGAATTCTGCGGTTCTTCGGACTTGCATCGGAATCTTTTGTTCTTATTATGTTCCGTCCATTCCCGCTGTTTCTTTGAAACGTTGTGGGAGCAATTGTGGGAGCGGACAGATGGAAGATATCCATGGGAAAGCTTACTGCACTGCAAATTCGCAATCTAAAGACACCCGGTAGATAC
>JBCAXQ010000366.1:0-2700 GCA_038534015.1 Pseudomonadota bacterium
CATCCCGTGCCGCAGCTACGCTTGGTGCCGCCACCGTGCTCATGGCCATGGCGGCAAGTGCGGACTTGGCCCCAACGCGGTAGCTGACGCAGACCTCGGTCTCGCAAGCCGAAAGATATTCCTTGCGATCCGCATCGGACATTTCCGTGATGTCGATCACTTCCCGTTTGCAAAGACGACAGGCATTGCCACTTCAGCATTCCGGCGATCATGTTCGAAGCGGCCATCATGCTCGCTTCGCCCTCTCCGAGTGTTAGGGCAATGTGGCTGGCGCCAAACCCCTCATCCAGAGTCATGTCATAGCTGATCCACTCGCCGTCGGCGTAGGCGACGATCCAGGCGTGAGGGATGAAGGAATTGACTGCGCCGTGATAGCGCTCGCGCGAATAGGCAATGCCGCTGGCCACCAGTGTTGGTATTCCAGCCGCACGGGCCAGAGCGGCGAGCATAACGGCATCTTCTGTGCAGTCCCCGGCACCGCGTTCCCAAGCAGATTGGGCCGAATAATGCCCATTGTGGTCAAGCGCATTCATGCGTGAGCGGGCCGTACGACCCAGCAATTGCAATTTGCGCCGATCGGACAGATCCTTGCCCGCCA
This sequence comes from Pseudomonadota bacterium, assembly GCA_038534015.1. Taxonomy (GTDB): domain Bacteria; phylum Pseudomonadota; class Alphaproteobacteria; order Sphingomonadales; family Sphingomonadaceae; genus Erythrobacter. The sequence goes on from JBCAXQ010000366.1 coordinate 599, forward strand.
TCTCGGCTCCGCGTTTGGCAATCGGGGGAAAATCGCTCTGCAGCCAGGATGTTGGCCTCGTCCACTGTGCGAGCTGGTCGGGTTCTGTGGAGAGCCCCGGGCCGCATTCTTCGCAGATATCTAGACGCACGCCTTCGTCCGACATCTCAACAGCTTGCTGCCCATTCTGCGGAATGAATCGGGCGAGCTCTTCAGCCAGCGTGATGCGATAGCGGACATGCCCCCGCTTCGCAGAGGTGCTGATTGTATGCGGAGATTGGACCATGGGGTGCCCAATGCGTCCGGACCGGTCGATCTTGATCGGGGTAATGTCTGTCTCATCATGCCGTTCAAAGCGGAAGGGAGCGCCAGGCTGGGGCAGTGTGGCCGAGATTAGCTCTCCGTTTTCGTTCAACTGCTTGACCAACACCCCAACAGGAAATCCGTCCCGATACGTTATATGCAATGCGCCATTGGCACCGGTGTTTTCCACTTGATGCACGATTTGGCTCGACCGGACAGAGAACCGTCCGGTGGATGTGTTTAGCGCGAGGAACTGACCTTCAAAACTGGGCGCAATCGCTTCGGGATCGCGGATCGGTAGACCTTCAGGCAGCATTTGCGTTGTCCGTGTGGGACCATCGCCCGGAAAACGGGCGATTGTTGCCAGGCGACCATCTATATGGACGGTGTATCGAGTGCGCAGGCGGCGTCCATTATGGCCAGAGCGTACCAGAATATTGGTAGCCTTGCCCTCTTCATCGCGCCTAATTTCGACCCAATCTTCGACACTTATCGGATCGTGGCCGTCAACGGTAAAGGCCATGTTGCGGGTGCGTATGGATCGGCTTTCATCTCCGTAGTCTGAGAAAGCCTCGGTCTGAATGCCGATCACCTTGCCATCAGCGTCCAGGATTTTGAACGTATGATCCTCTCTGGTCACAGGGACCTGTACAACAGGGCGGATCTCCTGCTGTGAATCTTCACCAGGTTCAGATGCTCCGATAGACAGCACGCCCGCCGCAAGCACAAAAGTACAAAATAGGTGTTTTCTCACTTGCATGCCTTGCACTGTCCCGTTGGATGCATAGCTATCCCCCTTGCCAGTTCGTTTGCCGTTCATTAGGGCGAAAGGCAATTCAACACCCCAATCCAACGAGGGAATAATATGAGCGAGACTGCCGACCGCGTGCAGAAAATTGTCGTCGAACACCTGGGCGTAGAAGCCGACAAGGTGTCGCAAGAGGCCAGCTTCATCGATGATCTGGGCGCAGACAGCCTCGATATCGTCGAACTGGTGATGGCTTTCGAAGAAGAATTCGGCGTGGAAATCCCCGACGATGCGGCTGAAAAGATCAGCACGGTCGGCGATGCGACGAAGTACATCGAAGAGAACAAGGGCTAATTTGCCCGTGAACGGTCGCCGCGCATCTGCGTTGGCGGCTTACCGACAGGCCCGAGCCCGATAAGGGTGCCGGGCCTGTAGCGTATGTGGAGACTAGCGATGCGGCGTGTTGTCGTTACCGGCCTTGGCCTTGTCACCCCTTTGGGCGGTGACGTGGAAACCAGCTGGAAGAACCTGATCGCGGGCGAAAGCGGGGCGGGGCCGATCACGCGCTTCGATACCGAAGGGCAGAAATGCACCATCGCCTGTGAGGTCAAAGACAAGGATCACCCGTGGGGCTTCGATGCCGACAAGCGCGTCGACAGCAAAGTGCAGCGTCAGGTCGATCCTTTCATCGTCTACGGCATCGACGCCGCGGGCCAGGCGATTGAAGATGCTGGTCTTGAAGACATGGATGACGAAACCAAGCTGCGCACCGGTTGCTCGATCGGCGCCGGTATTGGCGGTTTGCCGGGGATTGAGAAAGAATCGATCAATCTCCACGAACGCGGTCCCGGGCGCGTAAGCCCGCACTTTGTCCATGGCCGCCTGATCAACCTCGTCACCGGACAGGTCCAGATCAAATACGGCTATATGGGACCGAATCACGCGGTCGTTACCGCCTGTTCAACCGGCGCACACTCGATCGGCGATGCGGCCCGCATGATCGCGATGGACGATGCGGACATCATGTTGGCCGGCGGCGCTGAAAGCACTGTGAATCCCCTGGGAATCGCTG
>JBCAXQ010000367.1:0-2695 GCA_038534015.1 Pseudomonadota bacterium
CCACCATCTTCGTTCGGACATCGCCAGCGGACGGAATCCAGTAGCGGGCTCCTTCATTACCGAGATTAGTCCGGCTAGCGTGATACAAAAGATCCAGAGACAACGCGCACAAGATCATGTCGGTCACAAGAACACCATACAAGCCTCCGCCCGACGGGCCGGTCAAATGTGTTTACGTAGATTCGCATCTGCTCGTGGTCGACAAACCCTATGGTCTGCTCAGTGTCCCTGGGCGTGGTCCTGAAAAAAGGGATTGTTTGGAGGCGCGCGTCAGAAAGGTCTATCCTGAGGCCCTGACGGTCCATCGCCTGGATATGGAAACGTCCGGACTTGTCTTGTTCGCCCGGTCGCCAGACATCCAACGCGCGCTCAGTCGACAGTTCGAACGTCGACAGATTTCCAAGTGCTACACAGCTTGCGTCGCCGGACGCTTATCCGAAACAGATGGCATCGTTGACGCCCCGTTGATGGCAGATTGGCCCAACCGGCCGCTTCAGAAAATTTGCGCCGACGGCAAACCCGCGAAGACGCGCTGGATCGTTACCAACAGGGCGGCAAAAACCACCCGACTCAAACTGGTGCCCGTGACGGGCCGCACGCATCAATTGAGGCTTCATATGGCCTCGATTGGCCATCCCATACTTGGTGACACACTTTATGGGCACCGGAGCGCCAAAGCGATGAGCCATCGGCTGGCTCTGCACGCGACCTCACTTTGCTTTGAGCATCCCGCTGACAATCATCGCGTTGACGTCTATTCGTCTCCGCCATTCTAACTGGACCGTTCGGTCTTAGCGGGTGTGTGACCTATCTGGCGTGGACCGGAGAACAATCCCGCCCGAACGGCTTTGAAAACTTCAGCCAAGCGGCGGTTCAACCGAAGTTCTGATGCCGCAATGTGGTCGAAACGCCGCTCCAGCCTTGCGCCCGGTGCGCCGAACAGTGACCAAATAGAGCGGCTGAAAGACTGCATCCATCCAGAGACGGACGGTGCGCTGACAAATCCTGAAACCGTACGAACACTTTGGTTGGCATAGTACTTCTTGTAGTGATCGTGTCCGCCAGCAAGGTCATAGCGCTTCAAGCCCAACGCCTCCATTTCCATCAACGCATCCCGCAACAGAAGATTGCCTGGAGAAATCGCCGCTTGTGCCGGATCATAGGCGGCGATCCACGGATGAAACGTGTTCTGGCAGCGCAGTCCGAATTGACCAGCAATGACCTTCCCATCGAGACGAAGCTGAATGAGGTACCCCCAGCACTCCGGAGTTTCTTGGGCTGCGATCGTTTGCAGCACATCTCCAGCACCACCTGCACGGGTTACGTCTAGCAATCCTGATTGCGCCAATTGGATAGATTTCCAACCAAGCAAAACACCGAGCGTGTGGTGCTGGAGATGTGCTGCAAACGATCGCAGCCCAAGAAACTCCGGAGTGCTGGGGGTACCTCATTCAGCTTCGTCTCGATGGGAAGGTCATTGCTGGTCAATTCGGACTGCGCTGCCAGAACACGTTTCATCCGTGGATCGCCGCCTATGATCCGGCACAAGCGGCGATTTCTCCAGGCAATCTTCTGTTGCGGGATGCGTTGATGGAAATGGAGGCGTTGGGCTTGAAGCGCTATGACCTTGCTGGCGGACACGATCACTACAAGAAGTACTATGCCAACCAAAGTGTTCGTACGGTTTCAGGATTTGTCAGCGCACCGTCCGTCTCTGGATGGATGCAGTCTTTCAGCCGCTCTATTTGGTCACTGTTCGGCGCACCGGGCGCAAGGCTGGAGCGGCGTTTCGACCACATTGCGGCATCAGAACTTCGGTTGAACCGCCGCTTGGCTGAAGTTTTCAAAGCCGTTCGGGCGGGATTGTTCTCCGGTCCACGCCAGATAGGTCACACACCCGCTAAGACCGAACGGTCCAGTTAGAATGGCGGAGACGAATAGACGTCAACGCGATGATTGTCAGCGGGATGCTCAAAGCAAAGTGAGGTCGCGTGCAGAGCCAGCCGATGGCTCATCGCTTTGGCGCTCCGGTGCCCATAAAGTGTGTCACCAAGTATGGGATGGCCAATCGAGGCCATATGAAGCCTCAATTGATGCGTGCGGCCCGTCACGGGCACCAGTTTGAGTCGGGTGGTTTTTGCCGCCCTGTTGGTAACGATCCAGCGCGTCTTCGCGGGTTTGCCGTCGGCGCAAATTTTCTGAAGCGGCCGGTTGGGCCAATCTGCCATCAACGGGGCGTCAACGATGCCATCTGTTTCGGATAAGCGTCCGGCGACGCAAGCTGTGTAGCACTTGGAAATCTGTCGACGTTCGAACTGTCGACTGAGCGCGCGTTGGATGTCTGGCGACCGGGCGAACAAGACAAGTCCGGACGTTTCCATATCCAGGCGATGGACCGTCAGGGCCTCAGGATAGACCTTTCTGACGCGCGCCTCCAAACAATCCCTTTTTTCAGGACCACGCCCAGGGACACTGAGCAGACCATAGGGTTTGTCGACCACGAGCAGATGCGAATCTACGTAAACACATTTGACCGGCCCGTCGGGCGGAGGCTTGTATGGTGTTCTTGTGACCGACATGATCTTGTGCGCGTTGTCTCTGGATCTTTTGTATCACGCTAGCCGGACTAATCTCGGTAATGAAGGAGCCCGCTACTGGATTCCGTCCGCTGGCGATGTCCGAACGAAGATGGTGG
>JBCAXQ010000368.1:0-2674 GCA_038534015.1 Pseudomonadota bacterium
GACTATCTCTATCGCGCTGCACGCGGAATCGACCTCCGTCCTGTGCGGGCGCATCGGGAACGCAAGTCTGTGGGCGGGGAGCGAACCTTCAACGAGGATATCTCAACCGGCGCGCAGCTGCGCGAGACGCTCGACAATATCATCGACATCGTGTGGGAGCGGATCGAGACTGCCAAGGCGCAAGGGCGCACCGTCACGCTAAAAATGAAGTTCACCGATTTTCAAACGATCACGCGGGCGAAGTCCGTCCCGCACCTGGTCGCCGACAAGCGCGAATTTGCCCAACTCGGCCATGCCCTGCTGGAAGAGACATTGCCCCTGCCCATGCCGATCCGATTGATGGGACTGACACTGTCAAACCTGGATCGTGGCGGAGATGAAGAGCAAGACGCAAAGGATACAGCGCAGCTATCATTGCTCTAGATTTCTCGCGCTTCCCGCACCTTTTCCCGCCAGAATTCGAGCCGCGCGCGCGTTTTTCCGCTCAGGGGTTCCGGCAGCGAATGCAGCGGGAAGAAGCGGGCTTCGACGACTTCACGCCCGTCTGCCTCGGGGCTGTCTTCGATAATCGCGGTGAAGACATAATTCCTGCTCGGCGCGCCAACGACAGTGTCTTCCATCAGGCCCAGCGACGTCAGCCGTGCAGGCTCACATCCGGTCTCTTCCCTAAGCTCGCGTCGGGCGGCGAGTTCCGGATCTTCGCCATTTTTCACACCCCCACCCGGCAATTGCCAGCGATGACGACCATAGCTTGTGCGAACCAGCAGGAGCTTGCCGTCAATGTCCGTACCAATGACCCAGCACGCGCTCAAAACCGGCTTGAACCGCCGCCAATAGACCAACCGCACCGCATGCGCGATGCGGAGCAGAAACCGGTGCAAAGGAGGCGGGATCAGGTGAAACATGTCACCGGCTGAGGTGCTGCTCCCATGAAACGCGCGATTGGTAAATCATGTTCACCACGCATGGCCGCTTCGAACACGTCGCGTTTTTCGGCGGAGCCTCCCAAAGTGAACATCACTTCTGCGGCGTTGAGCAAAGCCGGAATGGTCAGCGTAATCCGGTCAAATGGAGCCTCGGGCGGAAGCGGATCAGGCGTTAGCCGACGGATCAGCTGCTGATCATCGATTTGGGGGTCGGTGTTGGGAAACAGCGACGCAATGTGCCCATCACCGCCCATACCCAACCAGGCGATGGCGAATTCTGGCGGTTCTTTCGCTTCGGTCAGTGTCATAACTTTCGCCCCGACCTGTTCGAAGATCGCGCGCAGTTTTCCGGTGTTCGAAGCCTCGTGATCTTCGGGAACGATCCGGTCATCGCCCGGCCAGACAGTGATCCGTAACCAGTCCAGAGTGCGCGTCGCAAGCAATTCGAAAATAGGAAACGGGGTCGATCCGCCCGGCACCGTGATGGCGACACTGCCGCCGGATCGATCAAGAGCAGCCGCAAGCCGCGCCTCCACCCAATCGGCGATATCAGAGGGCGAAGCAGCATCGATAAGCGAAACGTTGGACATGGCCCACACGCATAGCAAAAGGGCCGCTTCCGGCTAGCGGAAACGACCCTTTGATGTTTGGCGCATATGTATTCGCGCCTTGTCTGCGGAGACTATCCGAGCAGAGAATTCAGGAACCAGACGCGCTCTTCAGCCATATCGGTCCAATCATCAAGCAGACCATCGGTGGCGTTGTCACCAGCCTGTTCGGCCAGTTCCTTCATATCTTTGAGACGTTTGACCATGGCCGCATTGTCATCCCGCAGCTCTGCGATCATCTCTTCAGCGCTGAGAGTGGTCGCATCCTGATCCTTGACCTGGGTGTGCTGGGCAATCGAGCCGACCGACGTCAGCGTATCTCCGCCCTGTTTGCGCACGCGCTCGCCAATCGCATCAATCTGGTCGCGAATTTCGATTGCCTGCTCGTCAAACAGCAGGTGCAAGTCGCGAAAGCGCGGGCCCTTAACGTGCCAATGAAAGTTCTTGGTCTTCACATACAGCGCGAAATGATCGGCCAACAGGCCATTGATTTCGGCGATGAGTGCGGTTTGCGAATTGTTGTTTGGGTCAAGCATTCTTGATCTCCTTGTTGGTGTTCAGGCGCGTCGTTTCGGGGGTGTATCGCGCCGCTCATATGTTCACCTAACCAATGGATGACGAGCCAGATCGTTTCGAGAAATACCAATTCGCAGTGATCGTTCAGATCGATCACAGAAACATGTAACGAGCGTTCAATCCGATGAATACTGCCGCAACAAATGTACAAACGGCCAGAACAAGTCTCAGGAAACGCAGCGGCAATCTCTGTTCCAGCCTATCGCCCATCATCCAACCCAAGCCAATCGCAGCGAAACCGGCGATACCACCGCCGATCAATGCAGTGATCGGGTACACCGCCGCCGCGGCGAGCGCGAAAATGACGAAACGCGCCGCATCGCCGATCTGCCTTGCCAGTAAGACAACCCCGATCGCGACATAGCTGCGCGTCGGCTCCTTCATAGGCTTTACCTTGACCGGCCAGGCCAGCTCGACCGCGGCAAGCGCAAGCGCGAATGCGACCAGCATGTCGGCGGCGCGTTGAGGCATGATCTGCGCCAGCGTTGCCCCGGCATAGGCCATGACTGCCGCACTGATCACCGACGTTAGTCCGCCAACAAGCAGCAAACCTGTGGTCTGTTC
>JBCAXQ010000369.1:0-2646 GCA_038534015.1 Pseudomonadota bacterium
ATCCCAAATACCATGTGGCCGCTATGCGCTCATGGCAGGAGAGGTTTGGCGCCCGACTCGTCGGTATGTCGAACGATGTCCTGAACATTCGGGTACAGCGGCGTCCAGAAACAAAGGCCGAGGCGTTGGAACTGGCGATCGAGCACTACGCCTATTGCAGCGACATCGTGGATCAAGGTGTTGGGCAAGTCGAGGTGTTGGCCGCATCCTACCTTGAAAGTGATTGGTGGTATTTCTGGTGGGATTGAGTGGCCCGATGTTTTCTCGCTCCCCACCCAGACCTCAACTATCCGCTGATTCTCCGCCCACTTCGGACATGGGGTTGGCGCCCAGTTCGACGTCCTGTGTATCGTAGTCGAGATCGATCAGTTCGGGCTTCGTCCATGGCTTTCGCCGCGCGGCTGGCGCGTTGTTATGAGTCATCGTATTCTCCGGATTGGCTTGTCGGGATGCGGGATCAGCTGGTTGAGCCGTCGCCAACTTCTATGTTTGGTCCGAGGCCGCCGAGTATGTCGCTGCCGTCCTGGTCGAGATCGATCACTTCGGGCTTGGTCCAGGCCTTCTTGGCAGATGCCGTTTCGGAGGATGCCGGTGTTATGTCAGATGATAGAGATTGGGTCACAGAACTCACACGCCTTTACTAAGCGCAGCTCGCAATGCGGCTGCGTCCCAGACCCTCGATGAGATATCTAGCGCATTGGCCCGTGGACTCAAGTGTTTAGTCAAGCGATGGCTGAGCCTATCGCGAAGGGGCGGGCACCACATCGAAGCTTATCGCGATCCGATCATCCTCGCGTCCATGTGGCCAGGTGCGGTGGTGCAGGTGGCTGGGGAACAGCACCAGCATGCCCGGCTCCGGATGGATGAGTTCTTCGCCCAGCTTGGCGCTGCTGCCTTCGCCCAGCAGCCGTTCTGACCAGCCGAAGGCGATGGCGCCTGCGCGGTCTTCTGCGCGATCTTGCGCGTTATCGCCATATCCGCGCGGCAAGCCCTCCGGCACGGTCACATAGTACACCCCGCTGATCCAACCGGAGCCGTGGATGTGCCAGTCTTCGTATCCATCGGCCTTGGTCAGCACGGCCCAGGGGGATAGCTCGGAGGCATCGGGGCGGACATCATCGAACAGCGTATCCTGCGCGCGTCCCGGAGCTTCGACGACATCGCGGACATAGCGCTCAACGGCGCTCGCGAATTGTTCGAGCAGGACCTTCACCAGTTTCGATCCGCTCATATACAGCTCATCGATCCGCCAGCTGTTCACGCTGGCACGGCGGGTGTTCTCATAACGCAGGGAAGGGTGCGTGAGCAGCTCTTCGACCAGAGCGGCGTTGAATTCGGCGATGCTGGCAAAGCCATCGGGGCAGGACAGTGCGCCGTGCCACATCAGGTCACCCGCGCGGGCTTTGTACGCCTCGTCGATTGCACCATTGCCGGCGAGCGCCATGGCATAGGTGGAGGTCAGGCGCGGCGCGCGAACGCCTGCATCCAGCATGGCTCGGCATTTGTCGAGCAGTTCGGGCATCCTGTCGGTGTCGGCTTCGATCACGCCATATTTGCGGATCGCGGCGGCGTTGGTCGGGTCCAATTCAAGCGCTTCGAGCAACAAAGTGCGTGCGCGGTCATAATCCTGCTGGTCGCGCATGATGTTGGACAGCGCGATGAGCGCTTGCACACGCAGGGCGGTTGGTGCGTCGCTGGCGCACAATCGTTCGAGAATTTGGCTCGCCCGGTCGCTTGCTGACGGGTGCCCTATCCCCAACAGAATCTGTGCGAGGAGCAAGACTTGACCGGCGCTGCTCTCATCGGAATTCAGGCCTTCGACCAGCGCGAGAGCGTCTTCATTCCGATCCAGCAGATGCAGGACTCTGGCCTGTTGCCAAAGCTGTGCTGGCGTGGGCGAGGGCACCGACCGGAACATATCCAATCGCCGTTGGAGGTTCGCGGTGATCGGTGTGGGCAGTTGCGGTCGCATCATCAATTATGGATGCCCGGCGTGACTGTCCTTCGGATCAGCTATCGCCGGTTTCGAGTATTCCATCGCTGCCCGGGTTCGTGCCGTTTTCGATATCCGATTTGTTGGCGTCGAGCGAAACAAGCTCCGGTTTGGTCCAGGCTATGCGCGCGGCGTTCTTGGCAATGTCAGTCATGGGAGGGGGTCCTGATTGCGGGTTTAGAAGGGGTGCAGCTCAGCTGGTCGGGCCGTCAAACAAGTCAGTGTTTGTTCCTGTGAGCGCAGATTCGATATTGCTCGCACCCTTGTCGAGTTCGATCAGTTCGGGCTTGATCCAATCGCGGAATTCAACGCTCTGGCAGTTGCTCATAAATCAATCCTTTGCGCTCAGTGGGGCGTTCAGCGTCGCCTAGCTGGTCGAGTCAGCAACAAAACCATCGCTAGAAGGGCCAGTCGAAACCTCAATATTGCTTGTGTCGCTCTCAAGTTCGATCAGCTCGGGCTTGGTCCAACCTGCGCGGGTCGCTTGGGTCGAAGTCGTATTTGGATTGCGCATCATATTACCCCCGGTTCAGTTCGGACGGACAATCTAGACAAAACCTGTTCAGACTCAAGCCGCATCCTTCTTGCGCTTGGCCTTTTTGCGTTCATGCGGGCAGAGCAGAGCCTTGCGCAGGCGGATCGATTGCGGGGTC
>JBCAXQ010000370.1:0-2616 GCA_038534015.1 Pseudomonadota bacterium
AACCCTGTTGGGCGTACCATTGCAGTCATTGAGGATTAGCGGCGTCAGGGGCCGGTCGGATTCGGGCGTTTTACATTCCATTTTACACGTTCTGTTCCTGTTCTGGACGTGGCTGCAAAGGCTTGATCGGCCACGGCCACTGCATCCAGTCGGCAAGCTCAAAGCGCCCGCTAGGATTGGAGCGGTCTGGCGAGGGGCGCTCCTCAGCAAAGCGCTCCTTGATCGAAGGCGGGCGGGAGCCTTCATCAACGGCAAGCCTCAGCGTCTCATAAGCGGCGTCTTCGTCGGTCGCCATGACCCAAGCAACGATGATGTGCTCGGCGTCGTCCTCTTCGAGCCCGGTCTGCCCAGAGACCCACCAAGGCCCGTGGTACTCGAATGACGGCATCAGCCGAGAAGGTAGATAAATCGAGGTCCAATACGGCTTCATCACTTCCTCACTACGTTCAGCCGCGCGACCTGCGCAGCTACCAATTCTTCGCGTTGCACATAGACCCGCTTCATGTCGGCCACGGTGGCGACACTCCAGCCAACCGCACCGGCGATCTCCTCGTCTGAGAAGCCCGCTCGAACCAGTTGAGTAACGAAGCTGTTGCGGAACCTGTGCAGGGTTGCGTCACTCCCCACAGCAGACAGGCGCTTTGAAATGCGCTGTGTCAGCGTATTAGGCCTCATAGAGCGCCCTCTGGTCCCCACAAGCATCGTGCGCTGCGAGCCATGGCGTTTGCCCATCTGGCGGGCTCTGAGATCATCGAGGAAGGCGCGGGCCTCTGGTGTCAGGGGAACCACTGCGACAGAGGTGCGCCGGCTCTTGGACGTGGCCCATTCGAGATGCGAGCCCTTGTCTGCATCCCATGTGATCTGGGCAAGGTCTGTGGCCCGCAGTCCGGTGTGGAGCGAGAGACCCATGATGTCTGCGTCGGCCTGGCTGGCACCTTGGAAGGCTGCGTCCAGTTCATGCTGCGGGATCGGGCGCTTATCGTCTGGGGCCTTGTAGGCTTTCTCAATCCCTCGAACGGGGTTGTGCATCAGATCCCCGCGCCGGTAGGCATACTCAAGCGCGTTCGAGAAGACCTGCACCATGTCGTCGGCCATCTTGGCGGAGCGCCTGGCCTCGTCTTCGTGCCATTGCACCACCCGGCCCTTGAACCTGCGGTCCTCCAGGACGGTGACGGACGCTTTGCCGAACTCAGCGATCACTGTGTCCGCCATGGAGCGGTATTGCTTCTGAGTGACGGGGCTGCGGGATTGGAACTTGTCGCTGGCGAGGTATTGGAGAATGAACATCTCGCAGTCGCCCTTGGATTCTCGGGCGGGGCGATCGTCTTCCCACTGGCGCAGGGTGTCGGCATAAGCCAGCGCGAAGTCTTTGGGGACAGGGCCTCGGCGATAGTCGATCTTGGTTGTGGACGTCCAGAACCTCGGCGCGCCCGGTTCACGGCTCACCCGGTAGTAGTAGACCTTGCTCCCATCGGCCAGCTTTCCACTGGTCCAGCCTATCCCTGAGATCATGCCGCGCCCCTCTGTTGTTTGCGTTCCCACTGCTCGAACTCATCAAGCTCAGCCTTCGCAGCCTCGGGGGGCAATAGAACCACAGTTAGCGTGGTGCCGTCATCTTCGACCTTTACCCCAGGCGTGCTGCCGGTCATCTCGGCATAGACCTTGAGCAGATCCCGCATGCGCCTTGCGGCGTCGCGGGTGCGCTGGGTGAAGGGCGAGGTGGACATCTACTCGCGGGCCTCGTTGTCGGAGGCACGAAATGCGCGCGTCTCGATCTCGTTTGATCGATCAACCTTGGTTCCCCGCTTATAGGTGCCGGGCTCTGTGCCCTCTGGCATAATGTTGATGAGGCCGCAGTTTGAAATTAACTGCCCGATGGTCGATTCCTTGGGGTTCACATCTGGTGTCAGCGCCCAGAGCTTTCCGTCTCGATCCTCTACGAGCGCGTCCACGATGATAGGCGGGATACCAAAGCTGAAACGGATGACGTCACCAGCTTTTACGGGTGTCCCGTCTTCGTCCTTGTAAATGCGTCTCCCCATCACGAACCTCCGTCGTCAGCCGCGAGGGCGCGGCAATCAGAACACGCCGGGATGTAGCGAGGCGCATCGCTTGCCATCTGCGGAAGCTCCCAGCAGGGCGGATCGCCACGCTCAGCGCAGCGATTAGCGCAATCGCGCATCTCGGCGTCCGTCATGTCGATCTCGGCATATCCGCCGTCAGCGTGATCAACTACCCTCATCGGGCTGCTCCTTGTTGGGGTGAAGGCCGATACTAAGAAGCCAGCGCCCGCCATTTGTTATTGCAGCCCAAATCAAGATGACGGCGAGTGCCGTCCAAAGCACGGGCCACAAGACACCAAGCGATAAGGCCACGAGCGGCCCAAAAAAGATTTCAGCGCCAAGCGGTGCGGGAGGGGGATTGTCAGGGTCGCGGGCGCGGTCCCGGTGATACTTGCGCATGATGTCACGCCCTGCGAGCACCATACAGGCAAGAATGGCCAATCCGGTGATCGCCGCAAGAGTGATGTCTAGCCAAGAGGGCATTCCCCACATCTCTGTCCACATCATCCCCCGCCCTCCCGCAGAGCGTCGGAGAGGTGGGCGAGCATGGCGG
>JBCAXQ010000371.1:0-2588 GCA_038534015.1 Pseudomonadota bacterium
CCCAGATCGAAGTTGCCGTGTCGGTCGGGCTTCCCTGACTGACCTGAGGTTCCCATCGCTGCCTCGGTGCGCGGCTTGGCCTTTTTGGCGCGAGGCGGGGCGAGTGTCATGACCCTCCTCTACCGTCTCGACGCCCATGCGGCTGCTATTGCCTCCCGCTTCGGAGCACGGCTCGGCGAGGACCCGTGGCAGGGCGGGTATGTTGCACCAAACCGGTTTGCTCCGGTCATCACAGCTGGTCGCGAGTTTGTCGCCGGCCCTCGCCCGCCCGGCAAGCGATTGCAGCCACGCATAACCCCTCGGCTTTGGGGCGTATCGCCGCCGCCTTCGACCGCCGATCCTATGCGGCGAGTGGCGACCGTCCGCAATCCCGATAGCCCGTTCTGGATCGGCAATCTGCGCAACAGCGAGTTTCGTTGCCTGATCCCTGCCACCCGCTTCATGCTGTGGGGCAGCGGCACCGACTATGAAGGGCGGCGGCTGAAGCACTGGTTCGCACCAGAAGGTCAGCCACTGTTCGCGATGGCGGGTGTTTGGAAAGATGAGGAGGTGCCCGGCTTCGCGCTGCTCACCATGGACGCCGTAGGGTTACCGAAACAGCGGGGCTGCACATCGATGCCGCTGGTACTGCCGAACGATGAAGATGCACGGCAAATCTGGCTCCACGGTGGCTGGGATCGCGCGCGCAATCTGATCGAACAGCCCGATCCGGCCAACCTTGTCGAATGCTTCCCCGACACTGCCAACGAGTGAGAAAACACGCAGGGGACAGCTTTTCGGCATGCATATCCCAGGTAAAGCCTTCACAACCCGGGAGAATCCGCTAATTCTCGCATCTGTGATCTGCGCCAACTCAAGAGCTTGAGTGCCCCATATGCTGCCAGAGCGGTTGCGACAGGCCCAGAAGGAGCTTCTGTCGTTCGACATGTACGATACCGACGCTGCGTGGCTGAGCGCGGTCGCGGGTACGCTCACGCCGCTGGCCGGAACCGAGCAGGTCTATTACACTGGCCCTACGGTCGACCACTCCAGAAAGGAAAGCGCGTTCCTGGTCGCCGGAGCAGGGATCGACGACGCATTCAAGGACCGTATTTCTTCGGATTTCAGAGGCTACCTGCCCAACGGTGACAGCGAATTCGCCGAAGAATACTCCACCTTCCTGCATCAAATGGTGCGGCAAAGCGGACCCTCGATGGTTCACGACGCGCCGCTGTATGATGAATACCTGCGCAAGGACATGATCCTGCACGCAGAAGCGTTCGAACCAGCCGGAATTCTGCGTCAGCTTGCCCTCAGCGTGCCCCGCCAGACCGGCGAATCCCTGATCATCTTCGGATATGCAGACGGCGCACAACCGGATCAGGATTCCGAAACATTTCGCGATCTTGGAGCCCTGCTTCCGGTGTGGGAACGCGCGCTGCGGTTGAAGCAGCATCATGGGGCACAGGCGCATTGGCAGACAGGGATAGATCTGCTGCCCACTCCGATTGTGGTGACCGGCCCGGCAGGCACCATTTACGCCAATCGAGCGTTTGAGATCCTCCCGATCAGCTTCGCGACGAGAGAGCATTTGGCCGTGAGCGCCAACGCGATTGGGCAGAGATTGCTGCGCAGCCTCGGCTTTAATGAGATGTCAGCCAAAGCGGGTTTTGAATGTCCGGTCCAATGCCCGGAAGGGGTGTTTCGCCTTATGGCTCGATTGGACACGGCTTCGTCTATGCCTGTCGCGTTGGTCACGATTGAACAGCCGCAGACGCTCCCTCCATCTGCATTCCTGCGCTCCCACTACCGCCTGTCTCCGCGCGAGGTAGAGGCGCTGGCGCTGATGGTCGCTTGCCGTACGGACAAGGATATCGCTCGCACTTTGGACGTCGCCTTCCATACGGCGCGCCAGTATTCGGCAGCGGTCCTGCGCAAGGTAGGCGCCGCCCGGTCAAATCTGCAGCATGCGGTCTGGAATGCCTATCTGACGACTTGATTGGGTCCGACGTATTCCCTCAGATTGAGGGATACCCAGTTGAGCGCCCGTTTCCCTAGCCCTGACAGCGTGAATCCAAGCGGCAAGCAAACTCTGCACCCGACAGGAGGCGAGTTTCCCCCTTGGACCAATGATGAAGGGGAACACGATGAAGAAGGCATTGCTACTCTCGACCGCGCTCTCGGCTGGTATTGTGGTTGGCGCTCTTGCCATCCCGCAGCAGGCCCGAGCGGAAACATGTCTGTTGGACCGGGACAATGATGGCAATGTCGATGCGGGTTCAACCGACAATGATGGCGGCGCTGATGGGGAAGGCGCGAATGGCCAAACGGCATGTGGCTTTTCAGCTGAAGCCACAGGAGATTTTTCAACCGCTTTTGGAGCACTCGCAGTAGCATCCGGAGAACGCGCGATCGCGATCGGAAACAGCGCTGATGCTACGGGAAGCAACTCGCTGGCCATTGGCATCTTCGCCGACGCAACGGCCAGCAATTCCATTTCAATCGGAAACAACTCGAATGCGACAAACACCTCGGCGACAGCAGTGGGAGCGAATTCTATTGCCTCTGGATCAAGCACAACTGCGGTGGGATTCTCGAGCGATGCCACA
>JBCAXQ010000372.1:0-2581 GCA_038534015.1 Pseudomonadota bacterium
TGGATGACACGATCTACGATGCTGTCGTCCTTGGGGCTGGTGTCGCGAGCTTCGCTGCGCTCAATCAATTGGCCGATGGCGCAAGCAAAGTGCTGTGCATGAGACGTTTGACAGGCTTGGTGGCAATCACCGCTCTCGCAACATCAACGGTTACACGTTCGACATTGGCAGCTTCATATTCCGCCCGGGCTATCCGATTTTCCAGCACTTCCCCGGCCTGGAAGCCAGGTGTGTGTCGTTTACACCGGGCAATCAACGCCTTTCGCCGCGCGGCGAAATCCGCAAGTATCCCTATGATCCTCGCGAGGTGATGAGCAGCAATCCGCTCACAACACTTCGTTATGGTTCAAGTCTCACCCGCGGCCGCCTGACGCCAGGAACACCGGCAAATGCGGAAACGTATTTGCACAGAGTTCTCGGCCGCGAGCTCTACCAAGATCTCGGCCTGGCGCACTATCTGCGTCGTTTCTATGGGGTCGAGCCGAGCACGATTGATCGCCAGTTCGTCGACGACCGCATGCAGTTTCTCTTGAAAGCCACCGAACCGGCCGCGCTGGTCCGAACCGTTCGGAAGATGGTCGGCTCGAAGTCGGAAAACCCCGTTAATGGACAGGCTCACCGAATGGCACTTGCCCGCCCCCGAGACGGGTTCGACGCTCTTTATACGCCTGTTCGCGACAGCCTTGAAGCGCGAGGCGTGACCTTCCAGCTCGGTGCGGATCTTGTCGGCGTTCAGCGCGGCGATGGAGGGTTTGAAATTGCGCTTGGTGACAGAACCGTTCGCGCCCGGCGCTTGATCAACACTATGCCCTTACCTGTAGTCGGTCACATTCTCGACGGCGCGCCCGACATTGATCTGAAATCGAGCCGGTTGATCAGTCTTTATGTCAGCTTTGAGGGCGCGCGGGCGTTCTCAGCACCGGTTTTCTTCAACTTTCACGCGGACGGCCGCTGGAAGCGCCTGACCATGCATTCTGATGTCTACGGCAAAGTTGGCAATCGAGCATATTTCTGCGTGGAGGTTCCGGAGCTAACGCCGGAAGCCTCAAGCATTGAGGCTTTGTTCGAAGATTTTCGTACCCATGTTTCGCAACACGGCGTATTCGACGGAGATATGAATCTGGAGGGCGGTGACGTCTCCGAGCACGCCTATCCAGTGTACAGCATTGGGTATCAGGACCAGTTGCGTAAAGGGCTGGCACATCTGGAATCCCTTGGAATCGAAAGCGTTGGACGTCAGGGCCGGTTCGACTACCTGCCCACATCCCATGGCGTGATGACACAAGTAGACCGCCACTTGAACGCTCGGGCCTGCTAGCCTGCCGGAGCCGTCTCGAATGTATAGCCAAACAAGGCGATATCTCGCGCGTAGGCGGACGCAACGATGTCCTGCAGGCGCTGATCA
Source organism: Pseudomonadota bacterium (assembly GCA_038534015.1). Taxonomy (GTDB): domain Bacteria; phylum Pseudomonadota; class Alphaproteobacteria; order Sphingomonadales; family Sphingomonadaceae; genus Erythrobacter. The sequence continues at coordinate 1,406 of JBCAXQ010000372.1, forward strand.
TAATAGGCGCTATAGTGTTTTCGGGGCACGGCGTTGACCCGCTGCACCGTCGCATCGACCCTAAGCCGCTGCTCCAGGTTCTCGACCTCGCGTGGCAAATTCTCAAACCGCGCAATGTGATCCACGATAATGTCGCCGCGCAGGTCGCACAGAAAGTACCATTGCGGTGCAAAGTGGCGCCACATGAAAACGGTCGAGCAAAATGAGCGATCCTGCATCGCACCGGCAAACTGTTCGAATGTATCAAACGAGCCGAGCATCTGCGCCGACCATGCTTTGTCATCAGCAGAAATCGGCTGGTGTTTCAGATAGTGAAAAGCAGACACAAACCGGTCCCATGGGTTGCGCGCGAACGCGAATGTGAAAGCCTGGTCCCATGCGGCACGGTTAGATGAGCGGTAGCCGAAAGCCGTGCAATGGGTTTCGGCTGGTTGGGCAATATGAAGCGTCTTGTAGAGGCTGGAGCCGGCATTTTTCGGCACATGGATGAAGACGGCTTTGTTCTCGGAATTCCAGTTCAGCCAGGGCGAGCGGACCCGGGCCCTGCGCATCCACCACAGATTGGTATACTGCGCCCCAAGCCCCATGCGGAACAGACGCGCCTTCACGGCGTTCGCCAGCAATCGCTTCGGAGCAGGTTGCAACTCGTCTATGCGCGCAATCGGTTCGGCCATCAGTCCGAGAACACTTTCAGGTAAAAGAGCTTGCGGTGGTAAGACAGAGCCAGCACGCCAAGGCCAAGAATACCGCCGATCACGGCCGCAAGAACAAGCGCACCCTGCTGGTGGTCAATTGCGCCCGCGATCACGCGGTAGAGCAGAAGAAGCACGCCCCCATAGATCGCCACCAGGCCGGCTGCTTCAGCAAACCGCACCGCCGCACCGCCGAAGTCGATCCGCTCCATTCGGCCAACCAGTACCAAACCAGCAATTGTCGCAAGAAGGGTTATGGCCGCCTGCGCCCAGGATAGGACCTGTAGTCCGAACGGCGCAGAGATCAGCACCGCAAGGACCATCGCGCCGGTTGAGACCGACCCGAACGCCATGGCAACGCCTGTGCGCCCCTTCGCGGCTAGAAATGGTTCTACAAACATCTCGCCTGCCCCAAACAATGCCTTGGCCGCAAAAGCGCTGGCGACGACCGCTGCCGGCATGTATTCCGGCCGGAAGAAGCTGG
>JBCAXQ010000373.1:0-2573 GCA_038534015.1 Pseudomonadota bacterium
CCTTAATCGCGCATCGTGGTGATGGGCGCCTCTACAATCCTTCGGTGTTTCGATACGAGTTGAAAGAGGGCGGGGCTAAGACACTTGTCGAAAAGCCCAACAAGCACGTGTGGAGCTGGTCCGCCGATGATGCGGGCATCGTGCGGCTTGGCCTCGGTTGGCGCAAGCGCAGGCTCTATGTCTACTACCGGTCCGAGCCGGACAGCGATCTGGAGCGGATCGCCAAAATCAAGAGTGGTGATGAAGACGGGTACTTCGACGCCATTCAGCTCGTGAGCGGATCGGACAAAGGCTATGTCCTCGACGAAGATGATGATGGCAAAGTCGGTCTTCGCGTGTTTGATTACGCCAAACGCGAAGTCGTCGACACATTCTACGAGCATCCTGAGTGGGATATAGAAAATGTCTGGTTGAAAGATGGCGAGCCTGTCGCCGCGTTCTACACTGACGATAGGCGAAAGGCCGTTTGGTTCGATGAGGAATACGAGACCATCTACGGCGAGCTTGAGGCAGCAGTAGGTGACAGGGAAATATGGATTACGTCGCGATCGGAAGCGCGCAATCGCATGCTTGTGCGGGCGGGGAATGAAGCTGATCCGGGCGTGCTCTACCTTTATGATCGCGGAACCAAGAGCCTGACCGAACTTGCCCAATATCGGCCCAAGGTTAATTTTCGCGCACTCGCCGATCCCGATGGTGTGACCTACACCGCCCGCGACGGAACGGATATCCGTGCCTATTTAACGCTGCCAGTCGGGCGCGAGGCCGCAGACCTGCCGCTCATCATTCTGCCCCATGGCGGCCCATTCGGGATACGAGATCAGCTGCGCTATAATGATGAGGTGCAGTTCCTTGCCAATCGCGGATATGCCGTCTTGCAGCCTAACTTTCGCGGTTCAGGAGGATATGGCGGAGATTTCTACAATCTTGGCATCGGTCAGGTTGGACGCGGCATGCAGGATGATCTTGATGATGCGATGGACTGGGCGGTTCAACAGGGTATCGCCGATCCCGCCCGAGTGTGCGTCGTGGGTGGTTCGTATGGAGGTTATGCCGCAATTTGGGCGGTGTTGCGCAATCCGGAACGGTATCGTTGCGCGGCGAGTTGGGCCGGGGTCATGGATTGGGACCGGATGCTGCAATATGATCGCCGTGTCTTGACCCGTAAGGCGAGCAAAAGGTGGCAGGCCAAGATCGAGGGCGACGACGCGGATTTCGACCTCAAGGACGTATCTCCCTTTCGCGTTGCCTCAAGGCTCAGTCGCCCGACCTTGATCGCGCACGGCACGGTAGACGGCATTGTGCCTTTCAAACAGCTTGAACTGATGCAGAAGGCCGCTGAAGATGCGCCGGTTCAACCGACTTATCTTGTGATTGAGGGCGAGGGGCATAGCTTCTCCGAGGCCGATAGTGAGCAGCATTGGCACGATGCGCTCGATGCGTTTCTGGCCGAGCACAATCCGGCAGACCAGCTCGATGCCGATGGCAACATCAGAGTCGAAAAATTGCCGACTGAGATGGAGCGGCGGTTTCGGCCTATCAATCTGCCGGGCTTGGCAGACGATGACGGCGCAGATGCTGGTCAAATGGACGATGACCAGGCAGACAATGACACTGCAAACACTGCAGGGAACAATAGTGCCGAATCTATCGCACCATCAGATTAATTCCACTGCGATCGGGATACAGGGTGGATTAAGCGCGTTGGGGGCCTTGTGACCGGGCGGAGAATTGTTACCTTGAGGCCAACATGAAAGAGCTGTTCCAACACGCTGCCGTTACCGAAGGGGTCACCGTACGAGTTGCGGTCAACTTCCTTCCAGAGCAATCGCATGTTTGTGCGGACGGCGAGCGAAGCTTATCCGGGCGTGCTCTACCTTTGTGATCGCGGAACCAAGGACGGCGAGTGCGAAATGTTCTTCGGCAAGGAACGGCTCGGGCAAATTGAAGTCGAACTCGCAAAGGGGTGACCTTAGCAGGTGTTTGTAGAGTATGTGATTAAGCACCTGGTGAGTTGCGATTTTGCCTTAGGAATGACGCCAGTAAGGACGTCTCGCTTTCGAGAAATTTTCCCGGTGACTGCGCAACAAACCTCTGCATCGCTGCGATGAAGTGAGATTGATCGTAATAGCCCGCATCACCGGCGAGCTCCGTCAGGTAAGCATCATCGTTTTCGAATAGTGCCATCAACGCCTTCCCCAACTGAAGAGCGGAGCAGAAGTATTTTGGGCTTACGCCGACGATCCTCTTGAATTCGCGATCCAGCTGTCGCTGTCCGACACCCAGATCTGCAACCACCTCGGCTACCTTTATCGCGCCATTTGCCGCTTCGAACTGTGAGACGGCATCGGTAAGATACTTTGGCGATCCCTTGGCGCGGCTTGCCAACCGCGAAAGGAAGCCTGTGAAAGCGGCCAATCGGCCATCTGCAGCCTTCCCGTCTGCCCTATATGGCACCGCGATGCATTCGTCCCTGAATAGCTGGTCGATTGCTTCGTCAAGATCAGGAATTGCCCCGCTATGGTTGAGCACCAAAATACCCGGAACGCCTGTAAGTTCATAAAATCCCGTTG
>JBCAXQ010000374.1:0-2569 GCA_038534015.1 Pseudomonadota bacterium
GCACGTTCGAATTCCACCGGACCCGCCTCCAACTGAGACGATAGTTGCTCGACAACGCCTCTAGCCGCCACATGGTTGCCAGAGAACGCTATGCCTGAGGTGTCGCCATAGGATTCGACAAAGCTTTCTTCTTCGAGACCGCTCAGCAAATTGTTTGCGAACGTTGTGTTGCTCGGAGCGGCTGAACGCTCTTCGTCAGCACCGACATTAAATGCAACCCGGCGGCTATTCACTATCGTGTTGTTCTCAATGCGCGCATTGGCAACTTCTACATAGCGATTGACAGGTGAATTCGGGACACCGTTCATAACAGCCAGCGCACTCGAAAATGCTTCCCCGCGCAATCCCTCCATGTAGTTTTCGCGCACGGTCTGGTTGCGATTAATCACGCGGATTCCGCCGGTGTAATCCTTTCCAAAGCCTAGGAATACGTTTCCTTCGACGACGTTGTCGTCGCCATGGCGCAGGGTTAGCGTGCCGCGCGAGCGCAAAAAGACGTTTCCGCGAAAGACATTTCCGCCGGACTTGGAGGAAATAATCTCAACTTCGCCATCAGTCCGATCAAAGATGTTGTTTTCGACAAGCGTGTTCGAGTCAAACATCGAATACTTGCTCGTCCCGATACGCAGGGTCTCGCCGCCATTCGAACCCAGCACCGGGCGAGGTCCGAAGTAGTTATGGTCGATACGGTGGTCGTTCTCGCGGCTGCCTTCACTGTCGAGACGAACTGCAAGCGTAACACCCTTGTTTGTCTTGCCGACGAGATTGCTGTGATCGAATCGATTGTTCTGGCCGTATATTCCTACCCACCAGTCATCCTCATAACGGTCGGGCTTGCTAAAGCCATCGATCACCACTTCGGTAACGCGGGAATTGCGAGCCAGGTCTTCCTTGTTGCGGCGGAAAGAAATGACCTCGCCACGCGGGCTGTATCCATCTTTGAACACCAAGCCAGATACCAGAATGTGGCTGCCACCAATGCGTAAGCTAGATTGGCCAGTCAGGAAAACCTTCCCAGCCTCTTCGGCGGTCAGGGTGATGGGGTTTTCGGCTGTGCCTTCGCCAGTGATGACGATTTCGAAATCGCGCCATTCCCCGTTCGCGAGGGTAATGACATCACCCGCTTCCAGATGCTTGAGGGCCTGCGCGTATTCAGATTGATCACGGACAAGAATCTGTTCGGCTTGCGCAGGTGTTGCGCCAAGCCAAAACGCGAGCAGCACAAGGCCAGGCCTCGCCAACATCCCCTCAGTCCTCTCATCCCGTTTCTTATGGGCATGACTATAGGGCGGCGATCCAGACTGTCAATCAATCTGGCATAGCTAGAATCAATTTTTGGTATTATAGAATTGACTAGCCAATCTTGGCGGCGGCAGTGAAGCGCGCGCGGCTCTTGGAAGCTTGTTCTTGGAGCTCTTCCAGGGCCATACGTTCCGTTGCATCCAGCATCGCTTCGATCAGGCGATGGAAATGCTCACGCATTGCAGCGCGAGCTTTGGCTGAATCCCTATCACGCAAGGCAAAGAATACGGCTTCATGTTCTGCTGTGCGAGAATCGGCGTCGTGAACACAAACGGCATCATAGGTGGCTTTGACGTCTGGAATGTCTTCGCGCATACGCCACATGGATTTTACCGTGTGGATCAGAGCAGCGTTGTTCGAAGCCTCGGCAATCGTGCGGTGGAACAACTCGTCCGCTTGGTTTGCGGCCTCTTCCCCACCGGAACGCATCTGTTCGATCAATCCCCGCAGTACCTCAACCTGATCATCGGTAATATTCTGAGCGGCCAGTGCGGCTGCTTCGGATTCAATAAGAAGCCGGGCTTCAGTGACTTCGAACGCGCTGGCATTGGGCAGGACGGCTTCGGCGCCAGGTTGGGATTCACTGACATAAACACCGGACCCAGTTTTGATTTCCAAACGTCCGACAGCTTGGAGGGCAATCTCGGCCTCACGGATTGTGACGCGGCTGACACCAAGGCGCTCGGCAAGCTCGCGCTCACCTGGCAAGCGCGTTCCGGGTGGAAATGCACCTTCATCTATCAGGCCGGCTATTTGTTCGGCCACGGATTGGAACAGTCGCTTACCAGTCATGCCTTATCCTTGCTGTCGATCCGATCTTACCCTTTTCGAACGATTGCTATGCACAGATGGAAGAACTTTACCAGTGATCGGTTTGGGCCGCCGCCGCATTCACCCCCCAAGTGCGGCGGCGGCCCGATATGATCAGAGCTTCACGCGTACCCCTGCGAAGAAGCGCGGACCATAAACCTGAACCGCACCGAAATCGTCTGGTGCGCCGCGGAAATTGGTGCGCGGCTCGTTGAACAGGTTGATTCCCTCCAGCGTAACGGTGACATTGTCGGTCGGTTTGAAGGATACACGAGCCTCAAAGACGCCCACATCATCAACATAGCGCACCCGGCCAGGGGTCGAGATGAACTGCTGGAAGTAGTTGCTGCGATACTTGTACACGCCCTGGAAATCGAATGGTCCGATTTCGTAATAGGCCTGGGCTGCCAGCACGTGCTTGGAAAAGCCGAACAAGTTCGATGGGGCGATCAGACCA
>JBCAXQ010000375.1:0-2548 GCA_038534015.1 Pseudomonadota bacterium
GCTTGTCGTCATGCGTCATGGTGCCGAGGCGGCCCTTCTTGAGCGGCAGGCCGGGCTGGGTGCGGTCGAGTGCCTGATTTTGTGACTTTTCGTCGACCGGAAGCACCACCGCATGCGCTGGCGGGCTGACATAGAGCCCGACGATATCGTGGAGTTTCTTGGTAAAATCTGGGTCCTTCGAGAGCTTGAAGGTCCGCCAGCGATGCGGCGCCAGGCCGTGCGCTTTCCAGATCTTCTACACTGTCGAGACGGCAAGCCCTGACGTCTTGGCCATGGCGCGGGCGGTCCAATGTGTGGCCTCGTGCGGCGGTGACGCCTGGGTCAGGCGGACAATCTCCGCGGTCTGGTCCGCCGGAACGGGCGCCTTGCCCGGCGGCCAGGTCGCATCGCGCAGGAGGCCGTCGACACCGGCCTCGCGAAAGCGGGTCTGCCAGCGCCAGACAGTCTTCTTCGCCTTGCCTGTGGCCCGCACGATCGCCGTCGTGCCGAGGCCATTTGCGCTCGCGAGCAAGATCCGTGCCCGCCAGACATGCTTCTGCGCGCTGTTCCGGTCGACCACGATCCGCTCAAGCCACGCTCGGTCAGCCTTTGAAAGGCAAATGGAAGGTTCTGTTCCCATGTCTCACACTCGCATAAGGCAGAGACCGAGGAGAATCCCAATCGGATACTTCCGTATCGGTCACTCCAATAGAGTCACCGTTCATCGGTGATGGCGACGACGAAACCCCGTTCTGATTCTGCCTTGCGTGACAGGCGCTCAGCGGCTAAATGCGCGCCTGTTGCCGCAGTAGCTCAGCTGGTAGAGCAATGCATTCGTAATGCATGGGTCGGGGGTTCGAGTCCCTTCTGCGGCACCAAATCTTCATTTCGGCTACAAACCCCCCCTAACACTCTGAACGGTAGGGAGATTTTTGGTGTTCGGACCCCTTCTTTCCGGTGGTATGGGAAGGGCTCTGAGAGCACCAGTTTCAAGACTGTTCTGCGCACCTCGAATGTGCCTTTTTCCCAGATATCCCAGGGGTTTGCCAAAAACTGGAGCGAGAGTTCGAGTATCTCTGCGAAGGGTCGGGCTGGTTTTCCGACTTTCCCCAACCTTTCTGTCAGGAGCGCCATATCGGCTTCCAGCGTCCCGAGCTTTTCCTCATAGCGTCCGATCAGCCGTGGATCATCGGCAGCGACGATCCGTTCCAAGACCTTTTCAGCCTAGCCAGCGATCTCATCTATCTGGCGCTGGAGGTCTTCTCTGTTGCGCGGTGCCTGGGCCGATCTGCGGTCCCAGATTTCCTGGAACATATCGCGGGCCATGGTGAACAGGGTTTGCGAAGGTGTCAGGCGTTGTAGGAAACTCTCGAACGCGCTCTCAACCTTGTCACGCGCCACGGATTTTCCTCGGCTCGGACAAGTGCGGGTCTGGCAGACGTAGTAAGGGTATTTCTTGTATTTGCCCTGCGATCAGCAGGACTTGTGGGGCACGCCGCAGTCCGCGCAGCATACCGCGCAGCGCAGCACGAAGTTTTTGTGAAGATCGGTGCGGGTCGGTATGCGCGCACCCATAGCGCCACGGTTCTGGATTTGCTGATAGGTCTTCAGGCTGATGATCGGTTCATGCTTGCCTTTGCGCATAGAGACACCCCAGGGCGCATATTCCACGTGACCAGTCTAAACGCACGTGATCAGCAAATTGGTCACCCGCTGGGGTAGAACCCGTCCGCGCGCGGCTTTTGGAAAGACCGCCTGTGCTTCCAAGAAACGTTGGACCTCGGCTTGGGAGCCGAAGCGACCTGAGACGAAGCCCTCAAGGGCTTCCTGAACAAATGTGGCCAATGGCTCATCGCGCACCAGGAGCTTTCCATGTCCGGTGACGGTCTGGCGTTTATAGCCGACCGGAGCGCGGACGACCCAGTATCTAGCCTTCATGCGCTCGCGCATTTTTTGCTGTACCTGACGGCGGTTCTGTTTGCGCTCCAGCTCGCTCTGTGCTGCCAGGATGGTCTCGATGAACTCGCCTTCCGGCGTATCCTCAAACTTGAAGTTCAGGCATTCAACCCTGGCGTCCCGGGACTTAAAGGCCTGACGCAGCTTGAAGTGGAGTTCCGTGTCGCGGGCGAAGCGTTTGAGATCGTCAAAGGTAACGATGTAGGATTTATCTTTCTGGGCATCGAGATAGGAAAGCAGCGCGACCATGTCGGGGCGCTTCATAAAATCGCCGCCGCCGGAGACGTCATCAGGGAACACCGCCTCGACCGCATATCCCTGGGCCTTTGCGTAACCCCGGCAGCGGCTCTCCTGACTCTCCAAACCATTGCCGTTGACCGCCTGTCCGGTGCTGGAAACGCGGCAATAGATGACGGCGCGCTGGGTGCTCTAAGCGTCTTCTCTGATTGGGATTGCTTGGGTCAAGTCTCCTTTCGATCTTTGCGCCGTCGTTCCTTTTGGGTCACTCGCTTCTCTTCGCGGTCGGCGCGGGGCCGCCGCATGATGAGATCAGGGAGGATGAGGCGTCGCAATCTGTTTCGCGGCCTTGGCGGTGGTCGGTCAGGTCCGAGAC
>JBCAXQ010000376.1:0-2548 GCA_038534015.1 Pseudomonadota bacterium
ACATGCGACTTCGGTCGTTGCGAAAGCTGGAGGAAATGCAGCTGCGCGACGACCGAAGTCGCATGTTGAGGATCGCCTCAGCCTGACGATCTGTGAGGTTGAACTCCGCCATCATCACCGCCTTTGGCTCATCCTCGGTACGGATGATCTCAATCACCCGATCAAGATTGAGGAAGGCAATGATGTAACCCTCGACCAACTCCAGCCGTCGTGCGATCTGATCAAGGCGGTGCTGGCTGCGTCGCTGGAGGATCTCGATCTGAGCGCGGATCCAGTTCTCCAGCAGCTCCTTCAGCCCCATAACCATCGGGGTGCGGGTTGCATCGAGCACGTTCATATTCAAACCGAACCGGGTTTCCATATCGGTCAGTTTGAAAATGCTCTCCTTGAGCAGGTCCGGATCGACATTCCGGCTGCGCGGAATGAGGACGATGCGGATATCTTCATCGCTCTCGTCGCGGACATCCTCAAGGATTGGCAGCTTCTTATCAGCAATCGCCTGGGCGATCTGTTCGATCAGTTTACCCTTGGCGACCTGGTACGGAATCTCGGAAATCACCAATTGCCACTGACCACCTCCGAGCCGCTCGATCCCGGCTTCCTGATCGTCTTTCTTGTCGGCTTCGGGTGCGTGGAACACACCGCGCACACGGAAGCTGCCCCGCCCGGTCGCATAAGCCTCGCTGATAACTTCTTGACTGTCGACGATCTGGCCGCCGGTGGCGAAGTCCGGCCCCTGAAACAGTTCCATCAAACGCGAATGTGCGACATGCGGATTGTCGATGAGTTCCAGCGTCGCGTCTATGATTTCAGCCGCGTTATGGCTCGGGATGTTGGTCGCCATGCCCACCGCAATCCCGCTTGCCCCATTCGCCAGCAGGTTGGGGAACAGGCCGGGCATCAGCTCCGGCTCTTCCTCTTCGCCATTATAGGTCGGGATGAAATCAACCGTGCCTTCGTCGAGCCCGGCCATCAGCTGCATCGCTGTCTTGGTCAGGCGCGCTTCAGTGTAACGATAGGCAGCTGCGTTATCGCCATCGATATTGCCGAAGTTTCCCTGCCCCTCGACGAGCGGGTATCGCAGCGAGAAATCCTGCGCCAGCCGGACCATCGCATCGTACGCCGCCGTGTCGCCGTGCGGGTGATATTTGCCGATCACATCACCAACGACGCGAGCCGATTTCTTGAACGCACTGGACGGATCGAGTTTCAGCTGCCGCATGGTCCAAAGCAGCCGACGGTGAACCGGCTTCAGGCCATCGCGCAAGTCTGGCAGGGAGCGCGCAGTGATCGTCGACAGGGCATAAACGAGATAGCGCTCTTCTAGCGCCGCATCGAATGGCACATCGACCAGCGCGTCAAACGGATCGGAATCATCTGTGTCGTTGGCTTCGGACATCCACTCCGCTTAGCAACGGTACGCAGGCCAAGGGAGTGCTGTTTCCACAGAGAAAGAACGTTCCGACGCTCCGTTCTGCTGCCAACGCGAAACCGTTCAGTCGCCCGGGTTTGCGCTGTCACTCTTTTCAGTGTCAGGCTGTTTGCTCTCACCCTCTTCAAGGCCGTGATCAATACCCTTCACTACAGCTGCCTGCATCGGCCGCTTGAAGTCGGAATGCTGCTTGTCCGTCGCCAACATACTGCCCAGGAATTCGAACACTTGCGCTGCGGTGCCATCTTCCTTTGCCTTTACGATGCGGACCCGCGCGTTGGGCGAGACGACGAAGAACTCGTCACCGCGAACCAGAACCGCGCGCGCTGCTTTGCTGGTGCGGATTTCATCGCCAACCAGCAGGCGCGTTCCCTTCGCTCCATAAATGGCCTTGTCATCGCGAGCCACGGAAACCTGACCGTCGGATTCCGAGATCGTCCAGCCCGTATCAGAAGCGATGGCAGCACTGCTTGCGAAAAGCGCCGCCAACATGCAGACAATTCTCGACAAATTGGTCATAGCACCCCTCGAAATCTACCCTAGGCTTCGAAGAATGCCCTAGCAATCTTGGGTCCCAATCCAGTTAATTCAGTCGGTTAAGGGCACGTTACCGGGTTGGGCAGCCCGTCATTCCTTACGTGCGTTCCTTAACGCCGCGATGTCTTCCCGCAGTTCCTTAAGCTGGTGAATAATCTCTTCACGCTCATCATGTGCGTCTTCGGTCGCTTCGGACATCGCGTTGACAATCACACCGATGAACAGGTTGAGCACGATGAAGCTTGTAAGCAGGATGAATGGCACAAAAAACGCCCATGCATAGGGGTAGATTTCCATCACTGGTCGAACGATGCCCATTGACCAGCTTTCCAGCGTCATGATCTGGAACAGAGAATACAGCGAGGCGCCAAGGCTGCCGAACCATTGAGGGAAGACATCACCGAAAAGGTTGGTCGCCATGACCGCGCTAATGTAGAATAGCAGCGAAAGCATCACGATCACGGTCCCAATGCTGGGGATCGCACTGAACAATCCAACAATCACCCTGCGCATGCTCGGTACGACCGAAAGCAGTCGCAGAGCCCGAAGGATGCGCAAGGCTCGCAGGACCGAAAACTG
>JBCAXQ010000377.1:0-2486 GCA_038534015.1 Pseudomonadota bacterium
TTTGCCGGGATCGTCTTCGGCATGGCACCGGGAGATTCAACACAGCTCGCCGGACAACAGCATTCCGGAGTGCTGGCCGGGATGATCCTGGCCGGAATTGGTGGAAGCGCATTCAAGGGCCGGCTGCCAAATGATTTGCGACTCTGGATCGTGACTGGTTGCGTGGGGTCGGCGCTGGCACTTGGCGGTCTGGCCGTGGCGGCGACATTCGGCGTCGGCTGGCCGCTCGCCGCCAATGTGTTCATATTGGGATTCTTCAATGGTCTGTTCGCCGTCGCCGCGATCGGATCGATGATGGGCTTGGCCGGGTCTGGCGAGAAGACCCGCGAAGGCGTGCGCATGGGCGTATGGGGTGCCAGTCAGGCCATTGCGTTCGGATTGGGCGGGCTGATCGGTGCTTTGGGTGTCGATTTCGCCCGCAAAGCGCAGGCCAATGATGGCAATGCCTTCCAGCTGATCTTCGCTATCGAAGCCGTCCTTTTTATCGTCGCCGCCGCGCTGGCCGTTCAAGCCACGCGCAAAACCAAACTCCCTCAAAAAGCAATGGTGAGAGCATGACAGAGACTGAATTCGATGCCGTCATAGTAGGCGGCGGACCGGCCGGTGCCACTGCCGCGACTGATTTGGCTTCGGCCGGCTTTTCGGTTTTGCTGATCGAGCGGGGAGGGAGGATCAAGCCCTGCGGTGGAGCCGTGCCACCGCGCTTGATGCAGGACTTCGATATCCCGCAAAGCCTGCTGGTTGCACGGGCTCGATCGGCGCGGATGATCGCCCCTTCCAACCGGGCGGTCGATATGCCCGTCGGGGAGATTGGCTATGTCGGCATGGTCGACCGCGAAGAGTTTGATGAATGGCTGCGAGAGCGAGCTCAAAAGACTGGCGCGACGAGGATCACGGCAACCTTCGATTCGATTGAGCGCGATGAGCAGGACAGGGCGATCGTCTGCTTCCGACGCAAACGCGGCGGTGAGATTGAGCGGGTTAGGGCAAAGCTCGTCGTGGGTGCCGACGGTGCGCGATCAGCAGTCGCCAAGCAGAGCCTTCCTGGTGCTGAACGGGTGCCATGCGTGTTTGCCTATCACGAGATTATCAAGGCGCCCGACAATGACAGTGAAGCCTATGACGGGTCGCGCTGCGACGTTTTCTACCAGGGTAAGCTGTCGCCTGACTTTTACGCCTGGGTATTCCCTCATGGCGAAACGGCCAGCATCGGGGTCGGGAGTGCGAACAAGGGTTTCTCCCTGCGCGGCGCTGTCTCAACCATGCGCGAAGAGCTCGATCTCGCCCAATGTGAAACGGTGCGGAAAGAAGGCGCGCCGATCCCGCTCAAGCCGCTCAAGAAGTGGGACAATGGCAAGGATGTGATCGTGGCTGGTGACGCGGCGGGAGTAGTCGCACCAGCATCTGGCGAGGGCATTTACTACGCCATGATAGGAGGCCGTTTCGTCGCCGAAGCAGCTATGGAATTCCTCGCCAGCGGCAATGCCAAAGCGCTGAAACTCGCCCGCAAACGCTTTATGAAAGAACATGGGCGGGTTTTCTGGATCCTCGGCATCATGCAACATTTCTGGTATTCGAGCGACAAGCGCCGCGAACGGTTCGTGACGATGTGCGCGGACAAGGATGTGCAGCAACTGACCTGGCAGGCCTACATGAACAAGAGGCTCGTGCGGGCTAAACCGATGGCGCATGTGCGGATATTCATAAAGGACTGCGCACACCTGCTTGGCCTGAAAGCCCCGGCGTAGCGGCAATGCGTTTGCTTCTGCCCGTTGCTATTGCAACGATTGCGGCAATCTGTGTCGCAGCCCTAGGGGCTACTATCACCGATCTCGGGCCTTGGTATCAATCGCTGCAAAAGCCAGCCTGGAATCCGCCCGATGCGCTGTTTCCAATCGCTTGGACACTGATTTTCGGCCTGTGCGTGGCATCAGGGGTGACTGCTTGGCGAGCGGCGCCGACCCGTGGAGCCTCAGAGGTCATTGTCAGCCTGTTCGCGCTCAATGCATTTCTCAACATCACCTGGAGCATGCTGTTCTTCCGCCTCCAGCGGCCTGACTGGGCATTCATCGAGCTCATGCTGCTGTGGCTGTCGGTCGGGGCCCTGATGATCTATACGGCGCGGTATTCCAAGGTCGCCGGCTTGTTGCTGTTCCCCTATCTGGTCTGGGTCACAATCGCGGGGGCACTTAATTGGGAAGTGATTGCGCTGAACGGTCCGTTCGGTTGATACTGGACCTCTGGGACATGCGCTCATGATAGAATGGCTCTTCCGCTCCGGGCATGCAGCTGATGTCGTTCTGGTAGTGCTCGCCATTGAGTCGGTGATCTTGATGATGAAGGGGTGGAGCTGGCGCGTTCTTGCCGGGATGCTGGGGCCAGCGGTCCTGCTGGTGCTTGGCGTGCGAGCGGCCCTAGTCGGGGCTGACTGGTATTGGATCGCATTGCCTTTGGCTCTTTCGTTTCCACTTCACCTGCTGGACCTG
>JBCAXQ010000378.1:0-2482 GCA_038534015.1 Pseudomonadota bacterium
ATCCCAGCTACCTGCTGTTCCCAAAACCATACGCACGGTTATTGGGTGCGGATTGGCGTTGGTAAGCTTTACGCCCATGTTAAACCATGAACGCATGTTGCTTTCGGTCACGGGGCCTTTCGCAGGGATACACTGCGAGAACACCTGGCTGCTTTGACCAACCGGGAGTTCGATGTCCTGGTCCTCGGCATAGTCGCGAAGATCCAACTCAGCCACAAGTTGCGGGCCCAGCGTGCTCGGTTCAAACAACGCCATCGGTCCTTGTGGTAACGCCACTCCCAACCCGCTTTCCTCGTCATTCTTGGTTACAAGCAACATCTCCGCCGCCGTAAAGCCGGGCGCATTTCGCCCCGGCAATGTCACAGCGAACCCGCAATTGGCGCGATAGATGAACTTCGCTTCGACTTCGTCTCGATTGAGAAAGGCGACTTGTTTCATGCCTTTCGCAGAAACAGTGACCTTTTCAGGAACCCGGTAGAGCTTGAGATCGCCCAGCTGTTCCTCCACTGCTTCCATTACATCGGAAGACAGCGCCATTACGGGTGACGCCATTTCCATATTGCTTTGTTTTGCTCTCGCTCCGGTTACGACAATTCCACCTTCCATATCCTCCGCCGCATAATCGTAGAGCGGAGGAGGCGCGGCCGGATAGCGGATCGGGGAGCCAGCTGCAGTGCTGCCTATCGGATAACAGGTCAGCCGCAGCGGCGCAGCGACCGGCGATTCAGATAAGTCATCGTAGTCGCTCACAATGTTCAGTCGTCCGGCGATTACCAGCAGGTCAGCATCCGCAAAAGTTTGACCATTGTCATTGAGCACTGTGAGCCAGCTCAACAGGCTGAGCGAGAAAGCATCGCTTCCGCCCTTGTCATCCATCGTGGCCACATAATTGGCCTGCCAGTCAAAGCCGGATGCGAGATATGTGAGCGTGACCTCATAGGTCCCGCCCGTCTCGTCCTGCGTATCGATCGAGAAGATCGGCTTTGCGGAAAGCCCGTCTGGAATCTCATCAAATCCGATCTTTTCCGGCAAACCGGCGCAGCGAACGGCTTCAAAGCCTGCATCCGTCTGAAGGACCAGCCCGCCATCTGCGCGAGTGCGAACGATCGCTCGTTCTGTTACCGCATTGCCCGAAGCCGGGTTGGTCCTGGTTATGTTCACCCGGTTTCCGATTGCCCCGTTCACCAGGGCTGCTGGCGAGAGCAATTCGGCGTTGCGATTCTTTTCGATCGTGCCGCCCGGCAACCCTGTGACAATAGCGCTGACCCCGACCATGCCTTCGGCAACGCCGTCAAAACGGATAGTCGACTGTCCCACTGGCAAGGAGACCAAACGTGTCTCGCTAATCATCGCGAAACCTTCAGGCCAATTGCGATTCATCTCCTGACGTACACCACGATTGGGATCGCGATAGATCGTCACTGAGATATCGCTGGGTGATGACGCATCGACAACTGTCCGAGCGTTCGCATGCGCTGGTAAAACTACACATAGCAAGGCCGAAAGGAAGAGGAGCGCGGATGCTCTCACAGAAACAGCCGCCTCAATACCGCGTTTCGAATGTGACGCGAATGACCCGTTTGCCATTAGCAGGCACCGGTACCACCCATTTGCGGCGATCATTGTTGATTTGCGTACCCTCGATGTCTTCGCTGGTCACACGGAAATCATTGGACCACCATCCTCGGTTCAATCCACTTTGAGTCAGATCGACTTCGATGGGTTCGTTTTTCGCGTTGGTCAGGGTGTACCGCATGGTTGTGCGGTAATAGCGCTTGGGCCGCTCGACCTCGTATGTCCGTATTGTCTCGCCATCTTCGACCACGCGATACCGGGCTGTACGCTCCCACTCTGACGACGTGATGGTTTCGCGCTTCTCCACCTCCGCCTGAACGAAGATATCAAATGCATCGCCAGTCTTGAGCGAAAGCTCGCTGCCCATCGGAGTATGGCCAATGCCATTCTCGCCGATGAATTGCGGCGTGCCCTGGCTATCGCGCTGATAGAAGCGAACAGTTCCTGCGGGCAACGCATCGCCCAGCCCCTGATCACGCGAAGACGAAAAGCTGACTGCGCTTGCGACATTCACTGGGTCGCGATCATTGCTGAGCCAGCCGACCGTCCTGGTGTAGACCTTTCTTGCTGGAACTCCCTGCACATCGAGAAAGCTGACCTGCTTCGTCTGAGCGTTGGCAATCGTTGTCCGCTGACTGATTGGATAGAGATAGAAATCCCCCAATCGCTCTCTGTCGGCAGTTTCGGTTCCCGGCTGCACCAGTCCACCACGGCTGCCAAATCCGCCGCGACGCGATCCGTTGGGATTGCCTGCCACAAGCAAGGTGTTTGCCCGGTGGAAGGTCGTTCCCGTGTTGTTGGTGAGCGTGACCCATCCTTGCATGTCAATCGAGTCGGTCTGTTCGTTGTAGAGCGCAACATAATCCGCGCTCCAGCCCAGACCGCTCGACAAATACCGGATCGAAAC
>JBCAXQ010000379.1:0-2472 GCA_038534015.1 Pseudomonadota bacterium
GACAGCTACGTCGACGCGATCCCGGTCGTGACAGAGATGGATGGAACCTATCGGCTCCAGTTCTACACCAAGGGCCTGGATGGGTTCGAACGTGTCGAGGGGCCGTCCTTCAGACTGAGCCGTCATGCCGCCATGGGGCTTCAGGCCGGGCTTACCGCTGAACTCTGGAAGGACTTGAACGAAGCCGAAATCGCGCGGCTGTGTGCTTAATGTTTGGTATACCCTTTGAAATAATTGAAGTATTCCGCTGAGTAAGGGCTCGCAAAGCGCCTCTGGATGCCTAGTATTGTTTCCTAAAGCATGACCAACAGGGAAAGTGGGGCTGAGTTGAAGGCGTACATTATTCGAAGGCCGGGAATCCTGCCGGACCTGGGGCAAGAGATTCCATTCACCGTGGGGTTCAATGTCGACATCCTGCCGGGGGTCGAGTTCGAGAAGGAAACTGGGTTTATTGTCTACCACCATCCCGATAGGGCGAGCTGGAGAATCGCCAATACACCGCGCGTGTTCCGGTACAGCTTTGAGACAATGCGCCTGCTCTATCAGAAGCTGGAACCCATCGGCTGGCTGGGCGACATGATCAGTTTCAACCTTCTCAAGCCGGGCGAGAGTGCTCGTATCCCGCATTGGGTGTTCCTGCACGTCTATCAGGCCGGAAACGCGGCTCTGGCTCAGGGCGGCGGCAACGGAGAGCCCGCACCGTTCGGGAAATGAGAGAGCCCCCTGCTCCATGTCAGGCGGCCTCGTGAGAACTGCCGAGAGCAATGCGGGCAAGGGTCAACTCATTGATCGGAAAACCGCGCCGCTCCGCCGCTCCAAGGATGTCCGGCCAGTGTTTCTTGTGAATGCTGTTCCGGTCCCGCCAAGACCGAACCGTGGTCACAGGACGCTGTAGATCGTCAGCCATATCTTCAGGAGACGGCCATACGGCAATGAGATCAGCGAAGGTGTGCATTCTTGTAGATAATGCAAAACGCGTTTCTTTGTCAACGCCTTTTGCAATTCGCATTATGCGATTAATTGACCATGGACGACATGGCCGAACGACTAGAGAAGGCTAGGCGCGCTGCGGGCTATGAGCAGGCGACGGACGCTGTGGAAGCGTTCGGGTGGGTCTACTCGACCTATGTCGGCCACGAGAACGGGCTGCGCGGCTTCAAGCGATCCGCTGAGCGATATGCCAGGGCGTTTCAAGTCTCGCTTGAATGGCTGATGACGGGACGTGGCGAGATGAAGTCCGGTGCGGTCGACCAGCAGACTGCCGAAGTCATCAATATATGGGATCACATCCCGGCGAACCGCAAAGAGGCCGCGATCCGCATGCTCAAGGGGCTTGCTGACGACGGGTAGCTACCGCCCACCTTCTGTCACGCCCGCCTCACGCATCAGACTAGCGACACTTGCGCCATCTATTGCGCACTGGGCATGGACACGATCAAATGAACGCGTGCGCTTATGGCGTCCTCGTGTGGTAACGCATTCGATTGATTGGCCGAGAGCCAGATCCGACAGAACCTCTTTCGCCTTGCGACCCTCCGAGGACTGAAGCTCAGGGGCGTTGAAGTCGACAAACCGAACCTCGACCCAGGTGCCGGGGTCTTCGGATGCGCCGACACAAAGCCCATCACCGTCCACAATGTACTTTGTAATGCCGGTGAATACGGTTCCCGCTTTGGTCGGCAGATCGCCCTCACATGGATCAGCCGCAGCGGTTCCGGATAGGCACAAAGCAATAAGCAAGCAGCGCATGCTGGATTGTCGCCGTGATTCCCGCTCAAAGCAACTGCATGCAAATAAAACGCGTTTTGCGTTGACAGTGAAAACGCATTATGCAACATTCCGGTCATAGAGCAACGCCTGTCGCGTTGTTGGCAATGGGGCGAGAGATGTCTGTCGATCTTACGAAACTTGAAGAGCTTGGCCCGCTGAAGAGCGGTGGCCACACGGGCCCTGAACAGGGGGCCTGCATCATGGAGGCGGTCAGCTATATCGCTGGTGAGCCATGGAGCGATCATCCGGAATGTGTCTGTCCTGTTATAGCGCGCTTCCTGCGCAACTGGAACGACAATCTCCGAAGCAATGAAGAGCGGGACCGGCTTCTCAAGCCTCTGATCCCGGTCATCCTTGATACCAAATCCACGCCAGCCATTGAAGAGCAGCGCAGCTATCTGGCGCTCGACTGGATGGTTCGGGTCTTTACGCCAACATGGCTCCGGCTCGCAAAGCTGGATGACCATGCGGACCGACTGGTCGCCTTGGCTCCTATCGAGACACTGGAGGCTGCTCAGGCTGCTGGACCTATTGTTAGGGAGGCACGGGACGCCGCAGGGGCCGCCGCACGGGACGCCGCATGGGCCGCCGCACGGGACGCCGCATGGGACGCCGCACGGGACGCCGCATGGGACGCCGCATGGGCCGCCGCACGGGACGCCGCACGGGACGCCGCATGGGACGCCGCAGGGGCCGCCGCAT
>JBCAXQ010000380.1:0-2453 GCA_038534015.1 Pseudomonadota bacterium
GCGCTGACCGGGATCAGACAGCGCCGCCGCTCAAACGCGTCGCGCCAGAAGTGGCTACCCAGCTTGTCTGTGCGGGCATTGTTTACCGGCTTGGGTTTCAAGAGCTGCCCCTGCTTGCCTTTCATTACAAGCGGGAAGCCCCAGGTCATTTGTTTGAGCACGCCGCCAACCACGACTGCCCCGGGATAGCCGGGATAGACGTCGTCACCGAAGTTGGCACCGCCGAGTGCCTCAATGGATTCAAACCATTTGGCGACCTCATCCTTGGTCCGGGTCATGCGGTAGAGATTGCACATGGGTCAGGCGTTTCCGACGATGTAGCAAGCGGCAGCCATGAGCGCACCGGCCCAGCGGTTTGAACGAAATCGATCGAGCGGATTGGACGGATCTTCCGTGTTGAGCGTCGAGACTTGCCAGGCCAAATGCAATCCGACCGGCACCAGCGCCAGCACCGCCAGAACATCTGGACGATACAGCCAGACCCCCAGTGCCCAGAAAGCGAATGCGGCACCATAGAATAGCGCAACACCCGACTTCACATTGCTCCCAAGCCTCAAGGCAGAGCTACGGATCCCGACCAGCGCATCATCCTCGCGATCCTGAAGCGCATAGATAGTATCATAGCCGATCACCCAGAATATACACCCGACATAGATGCTAGCCAGCGCATCCCAATTGTCGAAACGAAGCTGGGTCCAGCCGACCAACACGCCCCAGGTAAAGACCATTCCAAGCCATGCCTGCGGCCACCAGGTGATCCGCTTCATGAAAGGGTACGCCGCCACGAGCGCCAGGCTGCCCAGGGCAATCAGTTGTGCTTCCCAGCGCAACTGCAACAGGACTGACAATCCGATCAGGCACAAGACCAACAGCCAGCCACAGGCGAGCTTCTTGCTCACTCGCCCACTGGCAACCGGTCTGGCAGCAGTGCGCGCCACCTTCTTGTCCAGATCGGCATCGACAATGTCGTTGTAGACGCAGCCCGCCCCGCGCATCGTTATCGATCCGAGCAGAAACCAGGCGAGCAATGCAAATTGCGGCCCTGCCCCGGCCAACCATGTTCCAAAGACGCACGGCCAGAACAGCAGCCACCAACCGATCGGTCGATCAAACCGCGCCAGTTGCGCAAGGTCGCGCGGCAATTGCGGCAGCCGCTCAATCAGACCGCGATGCTCGCTATCGGGGACGATCTGATCGGTCATGCTGCGCGCTCTCGCGCCCGGGCCGCTCGCCATCCAAACAAGGCAAGCGCCAGCATCACCGCGTTACCGACGAAATCGATCGTGCCGTAAGACGTCAACACCGGCACCTCAAAATGGAAATACCAGTTGAACACGAAGAAAGGCAGCAACAGGATCGCGAAAACAAGGAACGCGATCGCGCGCCACTCAACAAACAGGGCCATCAGGCCGAACAGCACCGCCTGCGCGCCAAAGCACGCCATGATGAAGCGATTGGGATAAGTGTTTGCGCGATAGGTCTCGGTAAAGCCAAGCTCGATCACGCTGCCTGGCGCAAGAAGCGCCCATCCACCCAGGATCAAGAACACTGCGGCAATTCCAAATTGTGACATTCGCGCGCTCATGACTTGCTGCGTAGCGCCAGGCGCGCCTAGTGCAAAGCCATGGCAGCATCACCCGCCCCAAAGACGCCGGCATGGCCCCCACGCAGTGCACCACGCCTGTTTGTTGATGACGAGCTTGGCAAAGACCGCATTTTGTCGATCAGGGGACAGCAGGCCCATTATCTGGGCAAAGTCATGCGCATCCGTGAAGGCGACATGATTATCCTGTGTGACGATGTCACTGGTGAATGGGCAGCGAAGGTCAGCCAGGTCGGCAAGCGTCAGGTTGATGTCGCAGTGATTGAGCGCCTTCACGGTCGCGAGCAGGTGCCCGATTTGTGGCTATGCCCCGCAATCCTCAAGAAAGACCGATTTGAGCTCGTGCTGGAAAAGGCGACCGAGCTTGGCGTGTATCGCATACAGCCGGTGATCACGCGGCGATGCGTGGCTGATAAACTCAACCTCGACCGCGCGCGGACAATCACTACCGAGGCAGCGGAACAGTGCGCGCGAACGGCTTTGCCAAATCTTGCTGAACCGCTGAAGCTTGACGCATTGCTGCGCGATTGGCCCGAAGGACGCACGCTCTTCTTCGCCGATGAGCTGGGAGGAGAACCTGCTGCATCGGCCTTTGCACGGCCTGGCAGTCCGGCAGCAATCCTGATCGGACCCGAAGGCGGCTTTGACGATGCCGAACGCGCGCTCATCCGGGCGCATCCGGCGGCACAACCTGTTTCCCTTGGCCCGCGCATTTTGCGGGGCGAAACTGCGGCGATCGCAGCTTTATCGATCTGGATGGCAACGGCAGGCGATTGGAAGGACTAGAAAAATGGCGGCGACTAACCGTGAGGAACTTCTGGCGATCCATGATCGGGAATATGCCAAACTG
>JBCAXQ010000381.1:0-2450 GCA_038534015.1 Pseudomonadota bacterium
GTTTCTCAATGCCGTCCGGAAATCGAAAACACCGCTCACAGTTTTTCTTGTGAATGGCGTGAAGCTCCAGGGCGTTGTTACTTGGTTCGACAACTTTTGTGTTCTTCTCCGCGGGGAAGGTCGGCCACCACAGCTTGTCTACAAGCATGCTATCTCCACGATTGCGCCGAACGCGCCGGTCCAGCTCTTCGATGAAGAGACCGTGACCGCTGAGAAAGATTGAGCAGCGAGCTGATTGATCGCTCCGAGCCGGTCGTTGCGGCCGGTATCGTCATTCCTTGGATCAATGGCGGCGTGGTGCCGGACGCAGATCGTGAGTCCGAGACGTTGGGCCTGGTGCAAGCGCTCGGGTGCGAATCCGCGTTCCTGACCGTTGAACGCATCCGCAAGGCCAGCCCGTCACACTTGTTCACAAGCGGCGTTCTTCAGCGCGTGAAACTGCGCCTTGAAGCAGATGACTGCTCGATTCTTGTCGTCGACGGCGCGTTGACCCCGATTCAACAGCGCAACCTGGAAAAAGCGCTCGGCATCAAGGTGATCGACCGGACGGGACTGATCCTCGAAATCTTCGGCTTGAGAGCGCGCACGAAAGAGGGTGTGATCCAGGTCGAACTCGCTCGGCTGCTCTATGAACGATCCCGTCTTGTAAGGACGTGGACCCACCTGGAGCGTCAGCGCGGTGGCCGGGGATTTCTGGCCGGTCCCGGCGAATCCCAGCTCGAGTCCGACCGGCGCATGCTTGATGGGCGGCTGAAGCGTTTGCGCGGCGACCTTGATGATGTGCGCCGCACCCGCGACGTACAACGTGCCAATCGCCGGCGCTCCGGCAAACCTGTTGTCGCTTTGGTTGGTTACACGAACGCTGGCAAATCGACGCTGTTCAATCGGCTGACAGGTGCCAATGTTTTCGCTCGCGATATGCCGTTTGCGACGCTCGACCCAACCATCCGCCGCCTCGATTTGCCAACCATGGGGGAAGTGGCGCTGATTGATACGGTTGGCTTCATCACGGACTTGCCCACGCACCTGATTGATAGTTTTCAGGCGACGCTTGAGGAATCTCTGGAAGCGGATCTGTTGGTTCATGTGCGCGACCGCGCCAGTCCACGCGACGGCGAGCAGAACCAGGACGTCCTGAATGTGTTGTCGCGGCTGGAGACCGAAACCGGGCTCCCACTTCCGCCCATGATCGAAGCCTGGAACAAGGCTGACCGGCTTGATTCGGACCGGAGAAAAGCACTCGAACTAGCGACGCGTAGTGCAGAAGATCCGGCGGGTTGTGTGGTTTCAGCCCTGACCGGGGACGGAATGGAAGGCCTGATCGCACTCATCGAGCGCACCCTGGCCAATGACATTCGCACGGAGCGTTTTCATGCGGGCCCCGAACAAGGCCAGGCGCGTGCGTGGCTCTACGAGCATGGCGATGTTCTATCTGACGAGCCACTTGAGAACGGGGCCTCAACGCTTACCGTACGGCTCCAGCAGGAGGATGCCCGGCGGTTTCATGACCGGTTTCCCGATGTGTTGCCAGCTTAGCATGCTTCGGTCGCTTTCACGGCCTGCCAAAGCGCCTCCTGCTGGTCGATGTCGAGGTCAGCGAAGTTCACGCCTTCCGATGTCGCTCTTGCTTCCATCGCCTTGAAACGGCGTGTGAATTTTGCGTTTGCCCGGCGCAACGCCTGTTCGGGGTCCACATTGAGGCGGCGCGCAAGATTGGCGCAAACGAAGAGCACGTCGCCGACTTCGTCTTCGATCTTGTCCTGTTCACCGCCATCAATCGCTTCTCGGACTTCGCCAACTTCTTCGTCCAGCTTGTGGAGAATCTGCTCGGCTTCCGTCCAGTCAAAACCGGCTCTCGCAGCCCTTTTTTGCAGCTTTTCAGCCCGCAAAAGCGATGGCAGCGCCAATGCCACACCATCCAGCAGGCTGGGCGTTTCATTCCTGTCCGCAGTCTTCGATGCTCGCTCTGCCGCTTTGATCTCTTCCCAAGCAATTGTTTGCTCGTCTGCTGATCGGTCGTCGGTGGTTGCAAAGACATGCGGGTGGCGACGGATCATCTTGTCGGCAATTGCGGTCGCAACATCGTTGAAGTCAAACGCGGCCTGTTCTGACGCCATCTGGCTGTGAAACACGACCTGCAGGAGCAAATCGCCCAACTCTTCCTTCAAATCGCTGAGGTTTTCGCGCTCAATGGCGTCGGCAACTTCATAGGCTTCCTCGATCGTGTAAGGCGCGATCGACGAGAAATCCTGTTCCAGATCCCACGGGCAGCCTCCGTCGGGATCGCGCAGTTTCGCCATGATCCGCGTCAAACGCATGAGCGGCTCGTCTTTGGTCTGATCCCCCATTACACCCTCGCTGCCATCAAGCGCTCTACCTCTGTCCCAACTGCTACCAGCGACTCGCGTACCTTTCGCAAGCCACCGCCGCGGCCGTTGTGGATCAGTAGT
>JBCAXQ010000382.1:0-2433 GCA_038534015.1 Pseudomonadota bacterium
GCATGCTTTGCGACGCGTTCCATCGATACCTGCGAGATGCCTTCTTGTTCAACCAACGATGCTGCAGCATCGAGGATCATCGATCGCCGCACCTCGGGCGAATAGCGCCTCTGAACCTTTGGTTTTTCTGCTGTTTTCGTCATGGAGTGATTGAGAGGCCTGCTTTATTTCTCTTCACCTTGGGATAGCAGGCCCATGCCCACAACTCCAACCGATAGGCACAAAAGGTGGTGCCAGTCCAATCGCACACTGCTTCTGGCTGGTGCAGTCTCCCCCCTACCGGACACGAGATCAAATTATGAGGGGGTGGCCAACCGTACAGACTTGTGGGTCTGTCCATCGACTATGTGGTGTTAGGCACTGGAGCGCTGGCAGCACTCAATCCTGATGTTGAGCGTTTAGCGAAGTTCAGGCCCACAAGCCTTTCCCTTACCAATCAAACAAACGTCCATGCGACGGGTGGTGTTTTGGAATTCACCGGTTGCAATAAAAACGAAATTTTCTACCGTCTGAACAAATCCCGACCCAATTGATCGTTGTAGCCAACAAGGCGGCGAGTTTTCACCATTGGTTCATGTGTTCGGCATGAACCTGATCACCGTGCTCAGTCCTGAGCAGGCCAAAGCAGAATTTAAACCAACGCACCGGAACATCCAAATATGCAAGCCATGATGTCGAGACGTCCGCAATTCCTGATCGCATTGCTCGCAATGCTCAGTTTGACCCTTGCCGCTTGCGGTGAGCGTGAACGCGATGTCGACGCTGCTACCGAACAGGGCATACTGCTTTACGGCAACGGATCTGAACCAAAGTCGATAGATCCGCATCTCGTCACTGGCGTGACAGAGAACAAAATCATTCAGTCACTGATCGAAGGTCTGATCTCTTACCATCCGGATGACGATTCAGAACCGTATCCCGGCGTGGCCGAGAGCTGGGAAAGCAATGATGATTTTACAGTCTGGACATTCAATCTGCGCGACGATGCCAAATGGACCAATGGCGATCCCGTCGTTGCCGGCGACTTTGTCTACAGTTGGGAACGTATCCTGAGCCCAGCACTGGGTGCTGAATATGCTGAAATGCTCTACGTCGTGGAAAACGCGGTTGCGTTTCATCAGGGCGAGATCACCGATTTCAGTCAGGTCGGGGTGAAAGCAATTGATGATCAAACGCTTGAAGTGCGTTTGAAAGGCCCGACGCCGCATTTCCTGCTGATGCTCAAGCACTATAGCTTCTATCCGGTGAACCCGCGCGTGGTCGAAGAGTTTGGCGGGATGACCAATCGACAGAGCGGGTGGTCCACGGTCGAGAACTACGTTGGCAATGGCGCATTCAAGCTCAAGGAATGGAACACCAACGATTTTCTCGAAGTTGAGAAAAACCCGGACTATTGGGATGTCGAGAACGTTGCACTCAACGGAATACGCTTTTTCCCGATCGAGAACTTGAACACGGAATTCACGGCGTTCCAGGGTGGGCGCTTGCACGTGACCTATGAAATTCCGGCGGACCGTATTCCGGGCCTGCGCGACTCCAACGACGAGGCTTTGCGGATCGACCCGTATCTAGGCTCGTACTTTTATCGTGTGAATGTCACGCGCGAGCCATTCAACGACCCAAGGGTCCGTGAGGCATTGTCACTCGCGATTGACCGTAATCTGATCGTCGAACGTGTAAGTCAGGGCGGGCAAATCCCCGCAACAGGCTTTGTGCCCGACGGGATATCCGGCTACTCGACAGCGGATGTTGTCAGCCACAATCCAGCCCGCGCAAAGCAGCTTCTCGCGGATGCGGGCTACCCCAATGGAGAAGGGTTCCCTCAAGCGGAAATCCTGATCAACACGTCGGAGAATCACCGCAAGATTGCCGAGGCCATTCAGGCCATGTGGCGCCAGGAGCTGGGTGTTGAGATTGGCATCTACAACCAGGAGTGGAAAGTCTATCTCGATAGCCAGAGTTCGTTGAACTTCGACATCTCGCGCTCGGGCTGGATCGCAGACTACGTCCACCCGATGACCTTTCTCGAGATATTCACGTCAGGCAATGGCAACAACGATACGGGTTGGGAAAATGCGCAGTATGATGCCCTTATCCGGCAAGCGCAGACGGTAGGTTCCGAAGAGCAACGCACGGCCTTGATGCAGCAGGCCGAAGCCATCCTGCTTGAAGAGCTGCCAGTGGTACCGATCTACTGGTACACGCGGCCGCGCTTGATCGATCCACGTGTGGAGGGCTGGAATCCGAAGTTGCTCGATAATCGCCCGTGGAAAACCATTAGCCTTTCGGCCAGCTGACGACTCTAAGGTGACTTCACAGGAACGCGACCCCGCCAGATGACACGTTTTATCCTGATGCGCGTCTTGCAGGGCCTGTTGGTGTTGCTGGCAATCTATGCGCTTACCTTTGTCCTCGTGGCCCTCACCCCCGGCA
>JBCAXQ010000383.1:0-2426 GCA_038534015.1 Pseudomonadota bacterium
TTGGTCGTGCTGTCCCCGATCCGGTATGCCGCCTGGATCGCTTCGGGCGAATACCCGATCAGCATCAGCATCGGCACGAAGATCGGCGCGGTCACCGCCCATTGCGCGCTGGCCGACCCGAGGGAGAGGTTGATCACAGCGCAGATCAGGATGAAGAAGAAGAACACGGTCGGTCCGGTCATACCGGTTTCGACCAGGAAGTTTGCGCCCGTCACCGCCGTGATCGCGCCCAGATTGGTCCAGCCGAAAAAGGCAACGAACTGCGCGGCGAAGAACACCAGCACGATGTAGAGGCCCAGTGAGGCCAGCGCGGCGGCCATCGCATCGATGATGTCGCGATCGGTCTTCATCGTCCCGACCGCGCGGCCATAGGCATAACCCAGCGCCACGAAGAAGATCAGGATCCACACCACAAACCCATCGAAAAACGGGCTGTCGATCCGGTCGCCAGTCTCAGGATTGCGCAACACGCCCCAGTCCGGGACCAGGGTCAGCGCCATGAATGCCAGCACGCCCAGCAATGCATATCCGGCCCAGCGAAGGCCCTTATACTCGTCATCGCTGACCTTCTCCATCATCCGGTCATCGAGGATGGTCTCGTCCGCGCGGGAGGAATCGTATTCGCCCAGCTTTGGCTCGACGATGTAGATTGTCACCAGCGAACCGATCAGCGTGATGAGGAAGGTCGAAGCGACCATGAAATACCAATTGGCGGTTGCGACCACGGTGTATTCGGGGGCGATCAACCGCGCGGCCTCTTGCGTGATCCCGGCCAGCAGCGGATCAATCGTGCCGATCAGCAGGTTGGCGCTGTACCCGCCCGAAACACCTGCAAAGGCTGCGGCCATGCCGGCGAGCGGGTGGCGGCCAAGCGCATAGAAGATTGCACCGGCAAGCGGGATCAGCACGACATAGCCCACTTCCGAAGCGGTGTTGGAGACGATCCCCGCGAACACAATCGCAACTGTCACGAGGTTCTTGGGCGCTCCCAACACCATCGCACGCACGGCGGCGGACAACAGGCCCGATTTCTCTGCGACGCCGACACCCAGCATCGCAACCAGCACCACGCCGAGCGGCGCGAAGCCGGTGAAATTGCCGACCAGGTTGGTGAAGATTCGGCGCACACCGTCGCCATCCATCAGGCTGACCGCGCGGATCATGCCATCTTCGGCGACACCGGGAGCATCGGCCGGGCGCGGGTCTACCACAGCAACGCCCAGCCACCCCAGCAGGCCTGAAAGCAACACGATCCCCAAAGCGAGAATGGCAAACAAGGTGACCGGGTGCGGCAACAGGTTCCCGAGCCATTCGACGCCATCAAGGAAGCGCGTAAACGCGTTGCGCTTCGCCGTCTCAATTGGCTGCCCCTGATCAGTCGCTGCCTGCTGGCCATCGGCCATATGTAACTCCCCAATTGCGTGATGTGCCCCGATTTAACCCAACACAGATGAACGGGAACCGGTTCCGATAAGCATCACGGCGCAAAAGGCGCTTGTGCGGCCATCGTCAAGCTTCTAGTACGCTATGATATGTTATTACATAATATTCAGTCTGCTTCGCGAATGCTGGCATCGCAGGGCACTGTTGCGCGGATTTCCTGTGACTCCGCTATTCTCGCTTCGATCCTGGAAGAGGATTGCAGCCTTGCAATCTGGGAGCGAACACCCCCGCCCGATCTCCAAAGCCTGCTTGAAACTGATCCAGCCGATATCCGCTTTGTAGCATCCGTCGAGGCGATTGAACCATCGCTTCAGGACGCACTCGATGGAGCGGGCTACGCTGCTTCGACTGCTTCAGACCGTCTTGCACAGGACATTTGCGAGCTTACCCGGCTGTATTGCCAGACGCTGGCGATATCCGATGTTGAAGTCCGATTGGAATGCGTCACAACCAATTCCTGTCGCAAATGGCATTCGGACTATGTCAGCGCTCGCCTGATTACGACCTATCTCGGCGATGGAACCGACTGGCTGGATGAAGACGATCTTGCCCGTCTCGAAGCCGGTGCGGAACCAACGCATATCCGCTCGCTGGCCACCGGAGATGTCGGTCTGTTCAAGGGTAAGCTCGCAGCGGGAAAACCTGCAATCCACAGGTCGCCGCCAATCGCAGGGATCGGGCAAAAGCGGCTGCTGCTCGTACTCAATCCCAAACGCGACGTGATCGAGGGCTGATTGCATGGCATATCGAACGCAAAACCCGGATCGCCTCGCTGTTGTGCTCAGCACGACATGCGTCGCCCACTGCCTGATCCTGCCCGTGCTCGCGCTTTCGCTGCCGGCCTTCTCCGCTTTTGCTGAGAACGAGCTCGTTCATTGGGTTCTGGCGACACTCGCGATCATGACTTCCACGTTTGTTGCGGTCACCTCTCCCTCTGCGCGCATTCCGAACTTCCTGCTGCCCGCTGGTTTTGGCGCCAGCCT
>JBCAXQ010000384.1:0-2423 GCA_038534015.1 Pseudomonadota bacterium
CGATGGCAATCTGACCTACCTAAGCGCCGCCATAGCGGAACGGGTCGATGTTCCCCTGGAAGAAATGCTCGGCAAGCCCCTGGCGAGTGTTTTTGTGCCGCAGCACGGAGAAGGCCGTACGAAGTCGCTTTCGCTGATGCTGGGGGCGCACAAGTCCTTCTCTGGGTTTGCTGTTCAGGTTGATGGTGCCAGGTCAAGGACGGTCTTGCGGTTGGCTGGTCAGCCCGTCTTCAAGGGTGGAAAAAAATTCGCCGGCTTTCGCGGAACAGGCGCGGATATCACGGACGAATACCACCGAGAGGAAGAGACAGCCCGACTGGCGAAGTTCGATTCCCTGACCGGACTATCGAACCGTCACAGGATGGCGCAGATTATCGAAGGCACTTTGACCGCGTTCAAATCGGCCAAGCGTGACTGCGCTGTCATGATGCTCGATCTTGATCGTTTCAAGCACGTCAATGATACGCTCGGCCATGCCGCTGGCGATGAACTGCTCAAACAGGTCGCAGGCCGATTGAAGCGGGCGATCGACTGTGAATGCGAGATAGGGCGTCTGGGTGGAGACGAATTTCAGGTCATGCTGCCTGATGTCGATGATCGGGGCGTTTTGGGCGAAATCGCAATGAAGATAATTGCGATGCTCAAGCAACCCTATTCTCTCGAAGAAGGCCGCTGCGTCATCGGCGCATCCGTTGGAATAGCCGTGGCCCCTCACGATGGCGTTACCTGTGACGAAGTCGTCCGGTCAGCCGATCTCGCCCTGTATGCCGCCAAGAATGGCGGCCGGGGCCAGTTCCGCTTTTTCTCTGGAGAATTGGAAAACGAAGCTATCTTTCGTCGCAGACTTGAAGAGAAGCTGGGCGAAGCTGTGCGCGAGGAACAATTGTTTCTCAAATACCAGCCCATAGTTCTGGCAGAAAGCCAGGGTGTCCAGGTTCTCGAAGCGCATATCTGCTGGAATCACGCCCAGCGTGGCGAGATCGATCACGAAGAATTTGCCTCGATCCTGGATGGATCAAGCCAGATACCTGATGTCGGCAACTGGGCGATTGCTCAGGCCTGCAAGGATGCAGCAATGTGGCCGGAAGGCGTCCGTGTCGCCGTAAATGTCCCCGTGGAATTGTTCGCCACGGATGATTTGGTCGAAAACATCACCGATGCATTGCGCCAGGCAGATATCGCACCAAGCCGTCTCGAACTGGAGATAAGCGAAGCGGTATTCTTTGGCGACACCAATGCTGTCGACCGAACATTGGATCAGTTGTTCAAGCTGGGAGTGAAGCTCACGCTGGACGAGTTCGGAAGCGGATATTCATCCTTGGCATATCTGCGTCGTGCTCCGTTTGACACGATCAAGATTGATGAGGCGCTCATTCTTGAAGCAGCCCGCCATGGCGGGCGCGAACTCGGGCTGGTGAAAGCCATTGTCGCGCTGGCAGGCGCGCTTGATATGGATACCGTCGCGAACGGCATTGAAACCATCGAACTGCTGGACACTTTGCGCGGCTGCGGCATTACATACCTGCAAGGGCCGATCTATTCCGACCCGGTTAGCATCGACGCAGTGCATGCCGAGCTGGACGGAGAGAGCTGGAATATCGAACCCAGCGGTGACCGCTTGAAGCGTGCGCGACGTCGCACTGTGTTCCGCAAGATTCAGGTGATCCATGATGACCATTCCTATGAGGTGACTCTGCGCAACCTTTCGCGCACCGGTGCCTTGATCCAGGGCCTCGCCGACGTGCCCAAGGGCACGCAATTCGTGGTCGATCTGGGGGGAGGTCAGCTCGCGGTCGCGACTGTCATCCGCACCAATGGCGATACACAGGGGCTCGAGTTTGAGCAGCCCTTGGTCGACGATGGATCAGGCGGGCTTTGTACTCGCAACCGGGTATCGCCTTATGCTCTTGCGGCTGCGGGTGCGCCGCTCGCCGCGCTTTCTCAGGGAAGCTACAAAGGCATGGAAGGTGGCATGCTGGGGCAGGGCAGCAGCGTCCCGCAATTCGGGTATGCACCGATCCGGTACGAGGCGGCCTGATCGCACTTTCCAGCGTGCATTATGCCTGCCGCGGGAATGTTGCGATTTTCGCGAATGACATAGCGGCTTTGCGCCCCTAGATAGCGGGTCAAATGACTGACCTTTCCAAAATTCGCAACTTTTCGATTATTGCTCACATCGATCACGGCAAGTCCACGCTCGCTGACCGGTTGATCCAGTACACCGGCGGCCTCACCCAGCGTGAAATGTCCGAGCAAGTGCTTGATAACATGGACATTGAGCGCGAACGCGGCATCACGATCAAGGCCCAGACCGTCCGCCTCAATTACACCGCGAAGGACGGCGAGACCTACCAGCTCAACCTGATGGACACGCCCGGTCACGTCGACTTCGCCTATGAGGTTTCGCGCAGCCTCGCCGCGTG
>JBCAXQ010000385.1:0-2399 GCA_038534015.1 Pseudomonadota bacterium
CCGCAAATGCTCTGCAGCCAGCCATGTGGTCCCCACATCCCGGTTGTGTGGCGGAGCATCAGCCACAAGCAGCAGCGTCTTGACCGCATCGTCGCGCCAATCCTGCCCTGCAGCCCGGATCAATGCCTTGTGCATTGCCTCGGGATAATCGCCACCGCCATTGGCCCGCTGCTGGCTCATCCGAGCCTGCGCCCGTTCGATGTTGTCGTCAAAGGCGAACGTGCGAGTGACGTATTCGTCGCCTTCATCACGGTAGAACGTGAAACCGACGCGGATATCAAGGTTCTTATGGCGCTCTTCGAGCGCGCCCACAATCGATGCCAGTTCGGCCTGGAGATACCGCATCTCATCAGCCATGGAGCCCGTTGCATCGACTACCAGGGCCAGATCGAGTTTACGGACAGCTGGAGCAGTTGAGCCGGTTGTGATCTTGACTGTTTGGGAGCCAGCGTCGCGCGACAGCCGTACACTCCGCCAATCGCTTCCATCAGCGCGGATCCATACCTGATCGCTCAACCGGTCAAGCTCTGGAAAGAACACGGCCCGCCCGTCGGAAACGGTCTCCAGAGAGACGCTGTTGCCGTCTGTGCATCGCACCTCGATTTGGGCAAACGGAACAGCACGGCCGCGCTCATCGCGCAGTTCCACAGTCAGCAATCGACTGGTGTCGAGCACGGGGACATCTTGCGCAGCCTGGCCAACATTCGATTTGCGGACGTAGTCTGCATAGAGTTCCGGATTAAGCAGGTCGTCATGTTCGCCTGCGGTCAGCAGCCCGGATTGCGGGCGCGGCTGCGGCGGACGCGGTGGCATGATGATGCCAGGCGGCGCGATCCGGGATTCGCCACCAATATCGGCCGCAGCTGACTCGGCACCCACGGCTGTAACGGGTGCAACGGATTCCGAAACTTCGCGTTCAATTCGCGATCCGCTGACCACGATTGAACTCGAGTCGCCGTCTGACATTGATGCGGGCGGGGGTGGCGGCGGAGGGGGAGCAGGAGGAGGAGGCGGTGGTGGTGGTGGTGGCAAAGATGAATCAGTCGAATCAACTCCAGCCGTTCGTACCTCGGGCCTGCCCCTCTGTTGCGTTTGAACTGGTTCAGGGCTGAGCTGTGGGAGCGGCGGCGGGGTCCGGCAGTAGCCCGATGGTTCGGGCGGTTTGACGATAGAACGCGCTTGCGCAGGCGATCCTGTGTGACCGGGAACGATCAACGCCAACCAGCATGCTGCGGCAACAGTCTGTTTCATCATAGTCTTTACCCCTAACCCGTTGTGTCATGAGGTAAGTCTCTGATTGTTAATCGCGTATGACCCTAGGAGAACACTTCTGTTAATTCGTCCGGGTCCTCTCGCAGCAAGGAATAGGCAGCGATGCCGAAGATCATGAATATGATGTTTCCAATCAAAGCTGTCAGATCGAGGCCCAAATAGAGCCAAGCTGCCGTCTCGCTGGAAACAGCCCGGCCAAAGAGTGACTCTCCGGATTCAATCCCGAACGCTTCATAAAGGTAGATTCCTGCAGGCCCAAAGGTCATCGCAATCGGCAGTATAAGGGAGACCAGCAGCCCCCAGAAGTCTTCTGAGGTGGCATCCCATGACACTCCCAGAGCATCAATGCCCTGATGTTCCTCAGCCAAGGCGAATCCAAGCGCGGGAAGCCAACGGATCATCAGCATCACTCCTGGAACGATCAACATGAGCATTCCGGCCAAAATGGCCAAGGCTGACACTAGAGAGATCAAAAAGTACCGCCCAAACCCGCCGCGCAATTCGCCAGCGACCAGACCACCTTTTCTAAGCATCGCGACGGTGAGCAGATAGATCAGAACAAGATCGACAATCCAGACGAGGTCAAGGCTGCCCTGCAAGAAGCCCCAGAAATTCAGGGCGACGTAGTAAGCGACATAAAAGGCAAGATAGAGGGCCAGTTCGAGCCAGGTGGCGCTGGCTATTCGTAAAGCCTCGATCCAGTACAGTTCGGCCCTGCCAAATGGTCCTTGGCCAGACCCCATATATGCCCCATTTTTCATCCTGATCGCGATACCAATCCACCGGGATGCCGTTCAAGTTCGCCGGCAATTTCCAGCTCAAGCAGCGCCATCTGAACGGCAGCAGGGACGGCCCCCGATTGACGGATGAGTTCATCGACAGCGACCGGTGCGGTGGTCAGCAGCTCTGCAATGATCTCAGTGCCAGCGGCATCGCTGACGTTTTCAGACAAGTCGGTATAGTCAAAGTCTGAAACCGATTCTGCAACCTGGAATCGAGATCGTGGCGTCCCAGTGAAGCTCTGCAGCAATTCGATCACTTCATCTGGAGACTGCACCAACACTGCCCCATCGCGGATTAGCTGATTGCAGCCGAGTGAACGCGTGTCGAGCGGAGAGCCTGGTATG
>JBCAXQ010000386.1:0-2372 GCA_038534015.1 Pseudomonadota bacterium
GGCCGGAGTTTGTCTCGGTGGCGCAGCAGTCCTCGCGTCATGCGGAGGCCCCTACACGATGACCGAGACTATGACTTTCGATCAACCAATTACGACAGAAGCCGAGTGCATAAGCACGTTTGAGCAAAGCGCGCCCAAGTGGGCTGGGCAACCGATTACGGCTTCGTTTGTCTATCAGGCAGACGGTGTCGAAGGCGATCCCGAGGAGTTCTTCTTCGGCGCTGCGGGCACACCCGATGATGGCTACGAAAAGATCATCAATCTTGAAGGCGGCGAGGTGGCCATCAAAGAGTTTCTCGACACGAGAAGTGGCAAGGATACACAGCTTCTGATCACTGATGACACACTGCTGTTGAGGAAACAGCCAGGGCGGACGAGCTTCGGTAATATTCTGGATGAGGGATGCAGTCTTGTTGGAGACGGCATCACGCTCCGCCAAGTCAGCCTCGCGCGGAAGGAAGCGTAATGCCCAAACGCACTGACATCTCATCTATCCTCGTCATTGGTGCCGGTCCGATCATAATCGGCCAGGCGTGCGAGTTCGATTATTCGGGTACGCAGGCGATCAAGGCTCTTAAAGAGGAGGGCTATCGCGTAATCCTGGTCAATTCGAACCCGGCCACGATCATGACCGATCCGGAGTTTGCGGACGCGACGTATATCGAACCGATCACGCCGGAAATTGTCGCCAAGATCATCGAGAAAGAGCGGCCCGATGCGCTGCTTCCTACTATGGGCGGTCAAACTGCGCTCAATTGCGCGCTGAGCCTCAACAAGGATGGCGTGCTCGAAAAGTTTGGCGTCGAAATGATCGGCGCCGATGCCGAGGCGATCGACAAGGCTGAAGATCGCGAGAAGTTCCGCACGGCGATGGACAAGGTTGGGCTTGAAAGCGCCCGCAGCGGTATCGCGCATAACCTCGAACAGGCGAGGGAGGTGCTGGAGCGCACAGGCCTGCCATCAATCATCCGCCCGAGTTTTACGCTCGGCGGGACTGGTGGCGGGATCGCCTACAACAAAGCGGAATTCGACAAGATCGTTTCCGATGGTCTCGATGCGTCGCCCACCACCGAAGTCCTGATCGAGGAATCGCTGCTTGGCTGGAAAGAATATGAGATGGAGGTTGTCCGCGACAGGCACGACAACTGCATCATCATCTGCTCGATTGAAAATGTCGATCCAATGGGCGTCCACACCGGGGATTCGATCACCGTTGCACCGGCGCTGACCCTGACTGACAAGGAATATCAGATTATGCGCACTGCCTCTCTCGAGGTGCTGCGCGAGATCGGCGTCGAAACTGGCGGGTCGAACGTCCAGTTTGCCGTCAATCCCACGGATGGTCGCCTGATCGTTATCGAGATGAACCCGCGCGTGTCGCGTTCCTCTGCGCTGGCATCAAAGGCGACCGGCTTCCCGATTGCACGCGTCGCGGCGAAGCTGGCGATTGGCTACACGCTGGATGAGATCACCAATGAGATCACCGGCGCAACTCCGGCCAGCTTCGAGCCGACGATTGACTATGTGGTTACCAAGATCCCGCGCTTCGCCTTCGAGAAGTTCAAGGGCGCGGAAGCCAATCTTTCGACCGCGATGAAATCGGTCGGTGAGGTGATGGCGATTGGCCGCAATTTCCAGGAGAGCATGCAAAAGGCGCTGCGGGGCCTGGAGACAGGCCTCGACGGTTTTAACCGGATGCCTGAGTTGGAAGGCGTCGCTCGCGATGTGATCACGGCGTCGCTCTCCCGCCGCACGCCGGACCGGCTGCTAAAGGTTGCGCAGGCTTTTCGTGAAGGCATGAGTGTCGAGGACATTCACACGATCACCGGCTTTGATCCGTGGTTTCTGCGGCAGATCGAAGAGATCATCGCGGCGGAGGCTGGCGTGAGCGAGAACGGCCTGCCCAATGACGCCGTTGGATTGCGCAAACTCAAGAGTATGGGCTTTTCTGACAAGCGCCTGGCAACCCTGGCGGTGCGGTCGGTCGGCGTGGCCGGCGGTATGGCCGAAACCCAGGCCAAGCGCAGCGGCTTGCTGCACGATGCCCTTCAGGCGATGGCCGGTGCGACCAGCGAAAGCGAAGTCCGTGAATTGCGCGCGAAACTGGGCGTGCGGCCAGTGTTCAAGCGGATCGACAGCTGCGCGGCAGAGTTCGAAGCGATTACGCCGTATATGTACTCCACCTACGAAGCGCCCAGCTTCGGCGAGCCCGAGTGCGAAGCCAATCCCTCCGACCGGAAAAAGGTCGTGATCCTGGGTGGAGGGCCGAACCGGATCGGCCAGGGGATCGAGTTCGGCCCTCCACCAAGGATCACGACCTTTTTCCGGTCGGAGGGATTGGCTTCGCACTCGGGCTCGCCGAAGCTGGGCGC
>JBCAXQ010000387.1:0-2332 GCA_038534015.1 Pseudomonadota bacterium
CGGCGACAGCAGTGGGAGCGAATTCTATTGCCTCTGGAATAAGCGCAACTGCGGTGGGACTCTCGAGCAATGCCACAGACGATGGAGCTGTCGCTGTTGGAAACAACACCTTGTCCTCGGATGATGGCACTGTAGCGGTTGGAACGAAGTCCAGAGCTCTTGCAGACGGTGCAATTGGCATCGGGGACTTTGCAGAAGCTACCGAAAATGGGGCTGTAGGGATCGGTGATCTTGTAAACGCCAAAGGCGACGGAGCGATCGCCATTGGCGATCTGGCCGATGGCACCGCAGCAGGCGCAATCGGCATCGGCGACAGCGCGCGAGCCAGCGCAGTGAACACCATTTCAATCGGCCTGGAATCCGACGCGACAGGGAATTGGTCAGTTGCAATTGGCGGCGATGGCAATGATTTCGATGGAACAGGCACGCAAGCAACCGGCACGGAAGCCGTTGCCGTGGGCGCGGACAGCATCGCTTCGGGCAACCGAACGGTTGCACTTGGCGTAGGAACCCTGGCAAGTTTTGGCGGCGCTGTCGCAATCGGTCCCAGCGCCGATGCGCTAAACATCGCCGCAATCGCAATTGGCGATTTCGCCATTGCTGATGGTCTCGGAGCGGTCGCAATCGGTTCAACGGCTTCTGCAAATGACGAAGGCGCTGTGAGTTTGGGAAATTCGGCAGACGCGGCCTTTTCCGGAGCTGTCGCCATGGGCAACAATACGAGCGCGACGAACACTGGTGCAGTCGCAATTGGCGAGTTTGCCAACGCCAATGGCTTCACATCGATCGCAATAGGATCGGTCGCAAGCGCCTCTGCAACGGGAAGCACGGCCTTGGGCAACGAAGCCGTTGCCAATGGCTTCGGAGCTATCGGCCTCGGCAGTTTCTCGGATGCAATTGCGGAAGGTGCCGTTGCCCTTGGCGCGTTCAGCGAGGCCAGCGGAGTGGATTCAATCGCAATCGGGGCCAATGGCAGCGATGGTATAGCTGGTGGTGCGGAAGCCACGGGTTTGGAGTCAGTGGCAATCGGGGCCGATGCGCTTGCCAACCAGCAGAATACAGTGGCTTTTGGAAGACGCGCGCAAGCCACGAGCTCAAATGCAATGGCAATGGGGGCATCTTCGTCAGCGTCAGGCTCGAGCGGCGTGGCCCTCGGCGCGTCAGCCTTAGCTTCGGGTGAAGAATCAATAGCAATGGGGGCATCTTCGTCAGCGTCAGGCTCGAGCGGCGTAGCCCTCGGCGCTTCAGCCTTGGCTTCGGGCGACGAATCGATCGCATTGGGGACAGCGAATGCTGGAGGCGATGGAGCAATAAGTATAGGCGACGCTTCCGGTGCTGACCTCGCTGGCAGTGTAGCGATTGGCAATGCGGCGCTTTCGTTAGGCGTAGGCTCAATCGCAATTGGCAATGAGGCAGATGCTTTCGGAACCGGTGCTGTGGTTATAGGCGACGGAGCAACGGTGAGCAGCAGCTCCGGAGTCGCTATCGGCGTCAACGCCATCGCGAACGCTGGGGGTTCGATCGCGCTTGGCGCAGGCTCAACCGCATCGGAAGCAGGTACTGTGTCTGTTGGATCAAGTACATTCAACCGCCGTATCGTCAATGTCGAAGATGGAACGGCGGCGACAGATGCCGCGACCGTCGGACAACTCAACAGTGCGATCAGCACGGTCAGCTCAAGCGGCACCGCTTTTCTATCGACCAACTCAACTGGCACAGCTGCGAGCGCGACAGGTTCTGATTCAGTTGCGTTAGGCCCGAATGCCGAGGCCAGCAACACGTCGACCTATGCGATTGGCAACGGGGCGAGTGCGAGTGAGAACCGCGCGGTTGCGCTCGGCAATGACGCGACTGCGAGTAACAACCGGTCCGTGGCGATTGGCAACAGCTCGCTGGCGAGCGGCAATCGGGCGATGGCGATGGGGAACAACTCGGTCGCATCGGGTGCGTCGTCGTTTGCGCTGGGTGCGACCGCTCAGGCGTCGAACACTGGGTCAGCTGCTGTCGGCTTTGATGCTCAGGCGAGCGCAGTGGACAGTTTTGCCTTTGGCAGCCGTTCGCGCGCCGCGTTCGACAATGCCATTGCGATTGGTGCTTCAGCCATCGCAACCCGCGCCAATCAGTTCATGTTCGGGACGACCACCTACACCTACACGATGCCGGGTCTGCCACAGGCAGCGTCGAACGCGGCGCAGTCTGGCAGCGTGTTGTATGTCACTGTCGATGCCAGCGGGAACCTGGGCACGACCAGCACGCCGCCATCAAGCTCGAGCGCAGGCGGCGGGGTGATGGCAGCGGCCAGCACGCTGGTTCCCCAAAGCGCGGCACCTGC
>JBCAXQ010000388.1:0-2325 GCA_038534015.1 Pseudomonadota bacterium
GCAAAGCTGATCGTAGGCGAACCGTTTGCCGATGTTCAGCCTTTCATGGGACCGGTCATTGACAATGAGGCAGCGGACAAGTTGAGCGCGAGCTTCCTTGCTCTGGTGACTGCGGGTGGTAAGCCGCTTACCCATTTGCGCCGTCCCGATCCGGAAAAGCCATTTTTGCGACCTGGAATCATCGACGTTTCCGACGTTGAAGAGCGGCCCGACGTGGAATTGTTTGGCCCCATTCTGCAGGTCGTAAAAGTGCCAGACCTCGACACGGCGATCGCAGAGGCAAACAACACGCGTTTCGGACTATCCGCCAGCCTGATCGGCGGGACGCCAGAAGACTACGGCAGGTTCTGGGCGAACATACGAGCCGGGATCATCAACTGGAACAGGCCAACCAATGGCGCATCATCGGCGGCGCCGTTTGGCGGCATCGGCCTTTCCGGCAATCACCGGCCGGCGGCTTATTACGCAGCGGATTACTGTGCCTACCCGGTTGCGAGTACCGAACTGGAGCAGCCGCGAGCCAACTTGGGCGTGGGCTTCAAGGACTAAGGCCTACCGCGACCAATAAATCAGATCGACGAAAGCCCCACCCTCGGGACGTTCCCGAACATGCACGCCAAGCGCAGAATTGCGATTTGACGCGTTCAGGCTTCGCTCGGGTGCATCGAATATGCTCGCATCCAGCCTCGCACGCACAGCACGGTTGTAGTGGTATTGGAGTGTGTCTTCGCTGCCCGCCGCCGAAACGTACCGAACCACACGCAGCTTGCAGCTATCCTGATCGGCACCCGCCGCCTGACTTACCTGGCCGTGCGGCATGATCGACGCTGGTACTGGCATGCTCGCAGCCCAGGAATACCCCTCCACCAGCCGCTCAACACATTCCTCCGGTGCATCGTAGACCAGTGCCATGTCGATCGCCGAACTTCGCTTTCCGGCTATCGAACGACCATCTTCGCCTGGAACTGCAGCAGGTAGATCCGCAATCCTGCCCGACGCCAGCAGTTCCAGTCTGCCTTTTTCCCGAGCCATCCGTTCCGCTTCGGAGGAGTGTTCAAGCACCGGGAGCGCATGCCCCACCCCAACAGTCAGCGCCGCATTGGCTTCGTTGCGATAGGCGAGATCGGGATCGACCATCAGCGGATCATGGAGAGCGCTTGCCAATAATGGGTCGGAGACGGTTGAAGCATCCACGGGGACTGGCTCCTCGCCGCATGCCGCAAGGGTGGACGAGAAGCCAAGAATCCAGAATGGAAGATGCCGTCGCATGCCCCGTCCGATAGCTGACCTTGGTTAACATTCGGCATCCGCGGCCAGTGGCAGACGGCCTGAATGCGAAAACGCTCCCGCGCAAAATGCACGGGAGCGCTTTCCACGACCCAGTATGGGACCGTGCCCGGACCAATGGTGGGAATGGCCCAAGATCAAATGTTTGGTTTTGGGAGAGAAGATAGCCTCACCCCTGTGGACATGTTCATGTATATGAGGTCTTACCTGAATAAACCGTGACATTCGGTTCAGGACAGCATTCAGGTATCTATGCGTTTCTGTTCAGGTTGCTTGCACCTGCGAGTTACGGGGCCTAATGGCCGCGCCTCATGATCGACAGTGACGTTCCAGCACCCACACCAAGCGGTCTTCCTGCCGCACTTGGCGCTTACGTCATCTGGGGCTTTCTGCCGCTCTACCTGATCCTGGTCAGCGCAGTCCCGCCGTTCGAATTTGTCGGCTGGCGGATCATCTGGACTCTCCCATTCTGCATTCTGATCGTCGCTTTCCGCCGCCAGTTTCCTGAGCTCAGGAAGGCCCTCGTCAGCATGAAATCAATGGGCATGCTGCTGATCAGTGCGCTGCTGATCGCGATCAACTGGTTTGTCTATGTCTGGGCGATCATGGAAAACCATGTCTACGCCGCAAGCCTCGGCTATTATCTGAATCCCCTGATCAATGTTTTGCTGGGGACGTTGCTGCTCGGGGAGAAGCTCTCTCGTTGGCAATGGCTCGCGGTCGCGATAGCGGCGAGCGCGGTCGGAATTCTGCTTGCAGGGGCAGTCACCACACTTTGGATCAGCCTCAGCCTCGCTTTCAGCTTTGGTCTGTACGGAATGGTCCGCAAACAGGTCCCGGTCGGCTCGCTGCCGGGTCTGACGATCGAAAGCGCTATTCTGCTGCTTCCGGCTGCCGGTATTGCCCTGTGGTATGCGCAAGGTGCCACCGGGCCATCATTTGGAAAAGAGCTGTGGCTCAGCCTCGCAATCATGCTTGGCGGAATCTTTACAGCGGTGCCGCTGCTGTTGTTTGCGCTGGCGGCGCGTCGGATGCCCT
>JBCAXQ010000389.1:0-2313 GCA_038534015.1 Pseudomonadota bacterium
CTGAACAAAGTTGCCACCACCACCGACTGCAGTGAACTGCGGATCTTCGACTGTGTAATAAAAGACAGCACCATTGAGGCGGATGGTCCGATCGGCAAGTTCGCTCTTGAAGCCAACTTCATACGACTGGATCTTTTCCGATTGTGCGATCGACGGCGGCTGGAAGAAGGCGACGTCACGCCCCTGGATCGTCGGCGCGCGGAAGGCGTTGGCAACCCGGGCATAGACGCTGGCCTCATCCGAAACGTCCGCAAACAGAGCAGCATCCCAGCTCAGGCGATCATCCTCGACCGAACGCAGCTGCGGAGCTGCACCCGAACGAACGATGAATTGCTTCTCGTCATCAGTCCAACGCAGGCCACCGGTGAACTTGAGGCTTTCTGTCAGCTGGTAAGTCCCCTGACCGAAGACAGCCCATGCTTCGTTCGAGTGAGTTACCGTCACGGGTGGCGGGAATGTGAAGCCAATGGTGGTCACATCGAAATCGCTGTCAAAGAAGAAGCCGCCCACCTGCCAGGTGAAGGGACCATCGCCATTCGATGCCAGGCGAACTTCCTGAGTCGATTGGCGCAGATCGATCGAGTCCTGAGTGTCTGATGGGAACGGGATGAAGCCAGGCCCGGTGACAAGGTTGCCACCATCGACATCGCCTCGGCTTGAGCCTTCGCTTTCGTAGTGGCTGGTGATCGAGGTCAGCGTGAAGGCATCCGTCT
Source organism: Pseudomonadota bacterium (assembly GCA_038534015.1). Classification (GTDB taxonomy): domain Bacteria; phylum Pseudomonadota; class Alphaproteobacteria; order Sphingomonadales; family Sphingomonadaceae; genus Erythrobacter. Next base: position 714 of record JBCAXQ010000389.1, read on the forward strand.
CATACTCGACTTTGACCGAAGCGCCCCAGATCTCATACTGTGACTGGTTGCCACCACCGGCATCGAAGAAAACCGTATCGCGATCGTAATTGGCATTCAGATTGTTGTCGCCCGGGCCAAGAATATTGGCGCGGAAAATCGTCGAGGTGCCATCGAGATCGCGATATTGACCGCTGGCAAGAATAGACAGGTTCTCGGTCGGCGTGAGGAGGACCTGGCCACGAACGGCGAAATCTTCGAACCCTCCAAGCACATTGTCATCACCGGTGAAACCGTTGTCGATCCAGTCATCGCGGCTCTGGTGCTGTGCCGAGAGACGCACGGCGATCAAATCATCGACGATTGCGCCGCCGACAGCACCTTCCAGCGAAATTGAGCCGAAGGAACCGATCGAAAAGCCGCCACGAACGTCCGTTTCAAAACTTGGTTTTACGGTATCGATCTTCACGATACCGGCTGGCGTGTTGCGACCGAACAGCGTGCCTTGCGGCCCACGCAGAACCTCGATCCGCTCAACGTCAAAGATCGGGAAGCTCTTGAGCGTCACGTTCTCCAGAACAATATCGTCCATGATGACTGAAACTGGTTGCGACGCGGCAAGGTCAAAATCGGTGTTGCCCAGGCCGCGAATGTAGAAACGCGGCGCCGCGCGGCCGTTCGAGCTTTCAACGTTCAGGCCAGGAACCTGACCGGCCAGTGCGGTATTGTCCGCACCGGCGGCGAAGATCGAATCGACACGGCCCGCATCCAGGGTCGCTGCCGAAACTGCCACGTCTTGAAGATTCTCCTCACGACGGTTGGCTGTAACTATGATCGTGGTTAGCTGGCCTTCGCTGGCCTCTTCATCGCCATCACTATCTTGTGCGGCGGCAGGGCTGGCAAAGCCAAGGACAGCTGCTGAGAGTATCGTGGTGCTCGCCAACGCCGATCGGGCGGGGATGCGAGCTGCAAATGTACGGTATGACATCGGCTGAACCTTTCGGTTAGGTCATGGGAGAGTGAGCGGTACGCGCAATTAGGTGGTTCCCGCTGGCAGGTTTGGTCGCGCTTTTCGAGATGTTGCAGGCAAAAGACGGTCAAAACCGAATGAAATGAGCCACTCTGTCAACGATTGTTGCACTCAAGTTACACTTCTTTGTCATAGAATTGTCGTGTTCCGCACAGTCGTCCTCCTCGTGGGCAAAGCCGTGTCGGCAATTGCGTCACCGTGTCGCAACGCTATAGCCTGCGCCCATTGCTGCATAACAAAGGTGAGCTCCATGAAGGTCCGTGTTCTTGTTCGTCTCAAACCTGGCGTGCTCGATCCGCAAGGGCGCGCCGTCCACCATTCGCTCGACAATCTTGGCTTCGAAGGCGTTGACGATGTTCGCATCGGGCGGATGATCGAGCTAAACGTGGCCGACGGCACCAGCGACGACACACTCGAAGACATGTGCAAGAAACTGCTCGCCAACATGGTGATCGAGGACTTCACGATCGACAAGCTGGATGCCGGCGAGAAGCTCGAAACCGGAGTGCCCGCCTGATGGGTTTTCGTTCGGCTGTCATCACGTTTCCAGGTTCAAATTGCGATCGCGATATGGCGGTCGCGCTTGAGACG
>JBCAXQ010000390.1:0-2310 GCA_038534015.1 Pseudomonadota bacterium
CCTTTCCAAATGCCGAGCCACGTTTCCTGCGCAAGATCGCGCGCAAGCTCGCTGTCGCCTGTGTAACGCAGTGCTGCTCGCCGAAGCCTGATGTGCCAACGCATATACAGCCGCTCCATGGCCGAACGGTCGCCTTGCTGGACCATAATCACCAGCAGTTCGTCGAACAGCGCGGCTGATTGCGGGCGATTATCGCGGCGTTTTTCTGTCATCATTCAGTCAAGTCGTTCCTAGCCGGCAAAAGGTTCAATCGTCCCACGCTTATTCGCTTCTCTCACCCGGAATTCTTGACTTGAACCCTTTTTGTTCTACTCATGTTTCATAGATCAGGAGGCGATTCGAATGGTGCACAAATCGACAGGTCCGGATTTCGAATATGAAATCGCGCGGGATTCGGCGGGCTTGCCAGCCAGTGTCGCGGTGTTCACCGATCGCCCCAGTGTCAGGGATCAGATCGTTGAGGACCTTGATGGCGCAGGGTTCCGGGCCGTTGATGGTGGCACCGTTGCAACGCTGCTTGAGGGTCAGATCAAGGTTCTCGGCGATGTTGTTCTGGTCGATTGCCCAATTGCGGACACTACAACCATCGCCGCACTGACACGTCTTGATATGCGGATTGCACGGGCCGGTTCACAATTGATCGTATCAACCACGATCGACGCGCTTGATGATGTGTTTGCGGCGATGGACCAGTCGGAACCGCAAATCCTGGTTGATCCGAGCCGCGCCGATCGTCTGGTGGCGGTCGGGCGGGTGCTTTGGCGGGTTTCGAACGCCAAAGTGCGTGAGATGAGTGAAGAAGACCGGCTGATGTTGTTGCGTCTGACTGAGCAGGTTGATGCGATTGCGCAGCGGCTTGATCGGCTCGCGGCTAGAGTCGAAGGTGATGAGCCCAAGAAGTTGAGTGATTTCAAACGCGAGTTCCGCGGCGCAGATACCGAACTCGCCCCGATCGCGACACCGATTGGCAAGGCGGTGCATCCGCCGCTACCTGATCCGAGGATGATAAGGCAGATCATCGCCAATCGTCAGGCGCGCGCAAAATTTTTCGATGCGGAGCTGTTCGCTGATCCGGCTTGGGACATGCTGCTAGATCTCACTGCTGCCCATGCCGAACATCGCCGCGTCTCGGTTACTTCGCTGTGTATTGCATCTGGTGTTCCTGCGACGACTGCACTGCGCTGGGTGCGACAGATGGTGGATAGTGGCATATTCGTCCGCATCGCGGATTCTACCGATAAACGGCGCGCTTTCATCGCTTTGAGCGATAATTCTACTGAAGCAATGGCGCGCTATTTCCGACAGATTGCGGAGCCCGTGGCCGCTGCAGCCTAGCCGACGGAGTTGTAACGCAGGATAACGGTCAGCCTTGCACCTGCGTGTTGTCTGGCTGCTTTGTGGCAGATCGTTTCAGCGGACTTGGCTGCGCTGGCGGCGGGACAGTTCGACTGATCGCATTTTAGCCGCACTGCATCAGCTCGGGCGCGAGCGAGAACTTCGGGGGCTACCTCACCGATCACACAGATGGCGTCGGCTTCGCCTAGCAGGCGCGATTGTTTGATAGTCAGGTCTTCCGGATCGGCGCTGGCAATGTCAAACCGCACAATCTGGGCTGGGGCGGCTTCGGTGGCTCCATCGATCCAGGCGCCGACTTGGCCATGTGATCCCCCATCCAGAGCATCAAGCGTTCCCCCTTCAGAAAGCGCCGCATCGATTGCTCGCCGACGATCCCCGCCGTCGGGGAATCGCTGCCGCAGCTGGGAGCGAATGCCAAACAGCGCCTCGGCCAGCTTCCCCAGCGTCTGGGGAAGTAACCGCTCAAGCCGCAATCGTACGTGTTTGGCAAGCCCTGCTGAGGCGCCCCCGGTGCCAATCGCAATTAGAACGGGATTACGATCAAGAATGCTTGGAGTGGTGAAGTCGCACAGCTCCGGTCGATCCACGACATTGACCAGTATTCCTGCACAACGCAGATTGATCGCTGCCGCTTCGCATGCTTTGGGATCATCATAGGCAACGAAGGCGATACGCACCCCCTCGTCGACCGCTTGCTGAACATCATCAATCACAATGCCGCCGGCCCGCCGAACCAGGCGTGACTTTGGTTCTGCCGCTTCTCCATCACCCAGAACCAGCACTCTTTGGCGCTCGATCCGATGAAACAAAGGGAGGCTCTGCAGTTCTGTCATTCGGCCAGTCTGTTCATGCCAGCCAATCCGGCACGCGTTCTGCATCCATAATCGAGCCAGCATCAATGCGATCTGCCACAACCGCAAACTTGTCGCCATCAACCAGCACTTCAGCCACAAA
>JBCAXQ010000391.1:0-2286 GCA_038534015.1 Pseudomonadota bacterium
GTTTGCCAGTCGATCCGGTATCTCGCCATTCCAGCGGGACACGCGCAACTGGTTGCACGATTGCTGGCACCCTTGCTGAATCACCGGCGCCCGTTCCTGCGCGCATGGGCGCTTGATGCACTGGACTGGGTTGCGCGCGTGGAGCCCGGCCTCCGTGGGCAGGTTTCGGCAGCGATGGATGAGGCTGAACGTGATGATGCCGCTTCGGTTCGGGCTCGTGCAAAGGCCATTCGCTGTCGCAAGATCTAGCTTTGACAAACCCAAACTGCCTTTGCGCGAGGCAGCGCAGCCAAGGGTTGCTCAGCGTTCGGGCTGCTGGGTCAGTCTTACCAGGCCCCAGTCATATCCAAGCTCGCGCACGCGCGCCTCAAGAGCGGCGCGAAGTTCCGCATCCGGTTGCGCTTCGCGGGTCAGCATCCACAAGTACCGTCCACTTGGCTCCCCAACGATTGACCATGGATAGGTCCCGTCGACTTCGTTGGGCTCACCGCGGTCAAGCACCCAGTAATCGCCGTAGAAGGGGCCAAAGAAGCTTACCTTTAGCTTTGCCCCTTCGCTCCCTTCGACCACCTTGGCTTTGCCTGTCGATTGATCGAACTGACCATCCAAACCATCCTTGAAGCAGGAATTGATCACGCGAATGCGCGCATCGCCGGATGTATCCCGCAATGAGTATTGCGCTGTGACACCCTCGCAACCTTTCTGAAATGGCGCTTCGTACCGGCCATATTCGTACCAGGTGCCCAGATATGCGGCGAGCGACACAGGTTGGGCCGGTTCGGGCACCGCAGGGTTGCCGACCGGGCCGGGCGACCCAACACACCCACCCACTAGGAAGGTGGCGGCAGCCACAAAGGTCAGGCGAACGGATGCGATCATGTGCTTGTAACGCATCGCGTTGGTACAGAGTTCCACGTTCCTGCCAGCGCGTTAACCGGCACCTGAGATACCCAGTTCGCCGAGGATGCCGTCTATATGCTTCTTAACGCCGAAGAAGCCGGCCTTGGCAGATGGCCACGTGGCGCGGTCGAGATCGGGAAGCAGGGTAACGGAGTCCCCGCTTGTGGCGATCGCTTCGATCTCCGGCAGCAGCGCGTCGCTCGTCCAGCCGGTGGGCAGATAGGGGACAGCAAGCGCCTTTATACCCGCATCAGAAAGGATGGCACCAAGATCGGCTTCCCGTTCCCAACTCGTGACAGGGCAACCAAAAGCATCGGATGCTGCAATGGCACCGTTGCGAACGGCCTCCCTTGCAAACCTTTGGGCGAGATCACCCACCGGCTGGGGGCTTCGTGCGTCTGGCCGCGCCGCGGCGATAACCAGCGACGGGGGCGTTGGCAGATCAATCGGAACGTGGCTGGCCGCTTCATCGTGGAGCAGCAGGGCGTAGGATTGTTCGAACCAGTCTTTGGATGGGTTGGGAGGCAATGTGAGTGGCCGCTTGCAATGATCGACAGGGTCTTCAAGCGGATGAGCTTTATCGGCCAGGTCGCGAGCTTCCATCGGCCCGTGGGGGTGATTGGCGGTGTAGCGTGCGATGTTGTCTGCGCGAGCGAGGTACGTCTTGCCCTTGGTATGAAGCCCCGCGACCCAGCGCCATGACAGGGTGTTGGAGGCGGCATCGCCATCGATCAAATAGCGGAGGAAGAAGTCGGCGCCCAGTTCCCAATCGAGCTTCAACGTGAAGATCCAAATGCTTGCAAACCACATCCGCGAATGATTGTGCAGGTAGCCGGTTTCGACCAGTTCTTGCGCCCACAGGTCAAATGCCGGGATTCCCGTGCGGCCTTCGGTTGCCTCCGCATAAGCAGTTTGCGACTCTGCATTACTCGTCAATCGGGACATGGCTGCGTCCCGCTGCTCGCAATAGGAGCCCCAAATGCTCGGCCTTTGTTCGAGATAGCCTTTGAAGTAGATCCGCCAGAACACTTCGGCGATGAACTTCTCCGAACACGTCACGCTATGCTGGGAGAGGACACGTTCCACCACTTCGCGTTCGGAAATCACTCCCGCATGAAGCCAGGGCGACAATTGGGATACGTTGGTCCTCGCACGGCCATCGTCATAATTGCGTGTTTCGGAGTATTCGCCGCCCGATCTTGGCAGGAATGCTTCCAATTGGGCGATGGCTGCGGCGCGGGCGGGTTTCCATTTCATCGGACAAACAACTGGTTGGAATGGGGGCGGTTCCGATCATGCACGCAACAATAAGCCGTTTCGACGACATAAATATCGGAACATCCAATGAGCATGACCGTACGTAGATACAGGTAGGGCCTACCTGTA
>JBCAXQ010000392.1:0-2280 GCA_038534015.1 Pseudomonadota bacterium
CCTATATCCTCGACTTCGGCGGCGATGACCTGATTGACCTGAACGGCACGAGCTTCACCGAGTTCAATGTCTCGGGCCGGACCTATCTGGTCATGGACGGCGACGGCGACATCGCGCTGCTGCTGAACACGCTCGACTTCGAGGAGGACACTCAGTTGCTGTGATCGAATGTCGGGGGGCGCTTCGTGACGGCGGGAGAGTGCCGAGTGTAGAGTTCGCGTATAGGTTCGAGAGCACCGCAACCCAGACACTTTCCGTCATCAGATGGTTAGAGACAGATGGTGGTTTGACCTCGAGGAGTTGTCACCGATCCGTGTCAAATTAAGCATCGGATTTTACATGCTGCAAGCGCCTTATTTCATCGTTTTCCTCTCTATCTTCTCGCGTTCAGGCAAGACTGCCGGGCCTTTGCCGGTATAGACGTCGACTGGGTTCAGATTGTTCAGGCTCTCATGATGGCGCAGATGGTTGTAGTGCTAGACGAAGACCGCGATGTGCGCTTCGAAGTTTCCGGGCAGGAAGAAGTGCTCCAGCAGAACTCGGTTTTCAGTGTCAACTACCAGCGTTCGATCTTTCCCTGAGTTTGCCGGTGATAAGGTGCGCCGCGTGTATGTGACATGCCTTTGTCCTCCAGATACTTGGCAAGGTCGCCAGAGATATGACGGTGACCATTGTCTGAAAGCAGGCGGGGGCGGTGCATGGCAGTGGCCTGATCGAGCGCAGTTTCTTCCAACGTCAAGGTCAACGTGTCCTGAACGTCAGAAGCGGCCATGTTGGTGCAGAGTTTCGAGGCGATGATGTATCGTGAGAAGTCATCTTGGACTATGCTGAGATAGAACCATCCTCTGCGCCGTACGGGCATTGGAACACATCCACGTTCATCTGCGTATTGTCCCTGTGCGGCATGATCGGCCCCTTCGTAATTTCCGGGCCGATCAATCGGATCGCCTTCGAGGCATATGTCGAACAGGTGCTGGTTCCCGAGTAGCGCACCGGCGACATTGTGATCATGGACAACTTGTCTAGCCACGAGGGGTCGCCTGTTCGTGAGCTGATCGAGGTAGCAGGCGCCGCGCTCCTGTTCCTTCCGCCATACAGTCCGGATTTCGATCCGATCGAGATGACCTTCTCGACAAAGAAAGCGTGGTTGCGCAAGACTGTCGCGCGGACAGTCGGCGATCTATGGGACGCAATCGGAAGGATCGTCCAGTTGTTCAGACCGCAAGACTGCGCCAACGATTTCGGTGCCGGTAGCGATGTTTCAGACTGATCGGTTTCCGCTCAGATTTCGAGCGAAGAAGAGCGCCAAAGCGAACTGAAGACTGGTCATTTCGTTCGCTCAATGGGATCAACTAAAATTTGAACAATTTTGTGTGCCGCGTTAAAAAACACTTGTAGGTTTTGTGGAGGTGGGTATGCCGACTTTGCTATCTGGCACATTGAGTGACATTGTTCGCGACCAAGGATCGCCTTTGGTATATGCGATCGATCCTTCGACTGGAGACGTGTTCACGCTCGATCGCGACGGTCAGATTTCAAGAATTTCTCCTGCGAGCAATCAGATAACTGCCACTGCCAACGTGGGCGGGTCGCCAACGGACATCGATATCTCGTCAGATGGTACCACTCTGATCGTCACGCAAACCGAGGTTCTCGGAGGTGGGGCGCCTCAGATTACCGTGCATACTGTGGATGTCGGAACAGGGACCGTTACGAATACCGTTTTCACAGTTGATGCCTCCGAGGCGGGAACCACCTTCGTCGCGGCTACCCAGGGCAACAGCGCACTCCTGGCGACCAGTTATTCTGGTGATGGCTCGATACCGCTTCGCCTGTTGAGCCTCAACGATCTGAGTGTCAGTCGAGTGATGGCGCCGTTCGCAGACAACGGCAGCGCTCAGAACAGTCTGTTGCTCACGCCGTCCGAGGACGATCGCTACGTGCTGGTTCAGGAGACCGACAGCGCGCTTTCAGCGATGGCGATCTTCGACTCACAAACAGGAACGTTCATCGCGGATACCGACGTCGCCAGAGATGCCGTAACAAGTGCCGCCCGGAACGATGGCAATGCAGACATCACGTCAGCGGGCTTCGTCTACAATGGTGCCTATGGGCCGCTGATCTACGATTTCTCATTCCAGATCGTTCAAGATTTCTCTGACCGGGGCTACATAAGCCTTGCCTTCTCTGAGACCGGGAATCTGCTTTACGCGCTCACACCAGATCGTCGTATCGACATCATTGAGACCAAAGCTTGGACAACACTTCAATCCGGTCTTC
>JBCAXQ010000393.1:0-2272 GCA_038534015.1 Pseudomonadota bacterium
CGTTGGGTGGCAAGGGTTCAGCCACCATTGGCGGACTCATTTCGACAAATGCAGGCGGCACACAGGTACTTCGACACGGCACCATGCGGGCACAGGTTCTCGGGATTGAGGCCGTCTTGGCAGATGGTCAGATTTTCGATGGACTGACTTCGTTGAAGAAGGACAATCGCGGTTTCGATCTTAAGCAGATTCTGATCGGGTCAGAAGGGACGCTGGGGATCATCACCGCTGCCAATCTTCGTCTCTTGCCTGCGATTACCGGCCGAGTTGTTGCTTGGGTTGGCCTTGGCTCGATTACGCAAGCAAGAAGCCTGCTTCGGCACGTGGAACGAAAAATGCGAGAGAGCCTTGAGGGGTTCGAAGTGGTTCCTGACCATTGCCTTACCAGTGTTTTGGACCATCTTCCTGCGGCCAGAGCACCCCTGGCCAACCGTCATGCGTGGAACGCATTGATTGAATTTGTCGGGACCGCGGACGACACGGCGGTGCTGCGCGAGATGGCGGAGCAGGTCCTCGCCAGTGCGATGGACCATGATCTGCTGGACGATGCCGTGATCGCAGTGAGTGAAACGCAGGCAGAAGACTTCTGGTTGCTGCGAGATTCCATTGCCCCTGCCGAACGCGCAATCGGTCCGGCCATGCAGCATGATATCTCGGTTCCGGTCGAGAAAATGCCCGAATTCGTGCTCGACGTGATTCCAAAGGTCGAGAGTGCCTTCCCGGGCACAAAAGGTGTTGCGTTCGGCCATCTCGGGGACGGCAATGTCCACTTCCACGTACTCGCGCCTGACGGGGCAACACCTGGTGCTTGGGAAGATGGCGAAGGAAAATCGATCAGCTCGATGGTTTATGACCTAGTGGCTGAGTGGGGCGGCTCGATCAGCGCCGAGCATGGAATTGGCCAGTTGAAGGTGTCAGAGCTTGAACGTCTGGGCGATCCTGTAGCGCTGTCTGTAATGCGGTCGGTGAAGCGGGCGCTTGATCCGCACAGCCTCTTCAATCCAGGCAAGCTCCTTTCGTCACAACAGGCTTTTTCGAAAGGTTAGCCCTGAGCATTGATTTGAATGGCACAGAAGCATGCCGCGCCTGCCTGCTTGCACCCGGCCGCATGAACGCCTAAAGCGCCGCACGTTCGGCCAGTCGGGAAACCGACAAAGCCGCAAATTCATCATCCCGAACGCTTTTCCGGAGACAGTTCATGGCCAGCGCGCCGCAGCCGCAACTTCCTTTGTTCTACAAAGACCTACTCCCGCTTAACAGCCGCGACCACAGCAGTTGGAAAGTCAAACCATTTGACGATGCTTCATTCGTCGCTTCAACGCACGCAATCCCTCTGACGGTTGATGAGTTTGTTGACGCACAGCGCGATTATCCCATCGTGTTTACCGCTGGTGAAAATCCTCTGCCGATCGCCCTGATGGGCCTCAATGAAGGCGTGAACACCTATATCGGCGAAGACAACAAAATGGTGCCAGACGTTTATGTGCCTGCTTACATTCGCAGGTACCCTTTCATGCTGGCGAAAATTCAACCTGAAACAGATGATCTCTCGCTTTGTTTTGACCCAAGCGTGGGCGTGGTTGGTGATCATAAAGACGGCAACGCTCTTTTCGATGGAGATCAGCCGACCGAATACACAAACAGCGTGCTCGATTTCTGCAAGAAATTTGAAGAGTCAGGCCAGCGCACAAAGGCTTTCCTTGATGAACTGAGCAAGCTTGACGTCATGATGGACGGTGAAATCGCTATCACCCGCAGCGATGCTCCCGACACGCCGTTTGTATATCGCGGCTTTCGCATGGTTGACGAGAAAAAGATGCGCGAACTGTCAAGTGAGACGCTGGAAACGCTGAACAAGAACGGCATGCTGCTGTTGATCCATGCCCACATGTTCTCAATGAATCTGATGCGCCGAGTGTTCGAACGCCAGAACGCCATGGGCAAAGTGCCCGAGCCAAAACCAGCAGATGCCAGCGTAAATTGAGATTCAGTTTGCGAAGCGGCACCATAGCTTGAAGTCACTTCACAGCAGTCATATATTTAGAGTGAGCCGGACGGGACACCCCCTCATTAACCGTCCGTGCTTTGCGCCGAAAGGCGCACCTCCCTGAACCTTGGCCACCTCGTGCTTTTGCACGAGGTGGTTTTTTCATACACTTAGAGGCTTTTCGAGGCTGAAACCTTGTGTCTCTTCACTCTGCTGCAAAGGCCAGTTGCCCGCCATCGCCTAGCCGGGCGGTTTCCGCGCCAAGTTCGCGCACCATGCTGGCCA
>JBCAXQ010000394.1:0-2271 GCA_038534015.1 Pseudomonadota bacterium
CTGCTCAAGTTTGGCCTGATCCCAGAATTTGTCGGTCGCTTGCCAGTGATCGCTTTCAAAGCTTCATCGGTGAATGTGAGCTCGACATCTTCCAGCTCGAACAACTTGCCGTATTGTTTCACGATTGCATTCTTGGGCTGCTGCAGGATTGTTACCAGCGCATCCACATCTAGATCGTGCAATGTAGCGATCACTGGCAAGCGACCGACAAATTCCGGGATCAGGCCAAACTTGAGCAGATCTTCCGGCTCGCTCTTCTCGAGCAGTTCGCCGATCTTGCGCTTATCGGGATCGGCGACATGCGCGCCAAAGCCGATCGAGCGCTTTTGCAGACGATCAGAAATGATCTTGTCCAGGCCTGCAAAGGCACCACCGCAGATGAACAGAATGTTCGTCGTGTCGACCTGCAGAAACTCTTGTTGCGGGTGCTTCCGGCCGCCCTGGGGCGGCACAGAGGCAGTGGTGCCTTCCATCAGCTTGAGCAGCGCCTGCTGCACGCCCTCGCCCGACACGTCTCGCGTGATCGAGGGATTTTCCGCCTTGCGCGTAATCTTGTCGATCTCGTCAATATAGACGATCCCGTGCTGCGCTTTCTCAACATTGTAATCGGACGACTGGAGCAATTTCAGGATGATGTTCTCGACATCCTCGCCGACATAGCCCGCTTCGGTCAGCGTAGTAGCATCAGCCATGGTGAAGGGCACATCGAAAGTCCGCGCGAGCGTCTGCGCAAGCAGGGTCTTGCCCGAGCCAGTCGGGCCGACCAGCAAAATGTTCGATTTCGCCAGCTCAACGTCACCAGCCTTGGCGCTGTGCTTCAACCGCTTGTAGTGGTTGTGCACCGCGACCGACAGAACGCGCTTGGCCCGGTCCTGGCCGATCACATAATCGTTGAGCGTATCGCAAATATCCTGCGGGGTCGGAACCTCGCCTTCCTTGCGGCCCGGCAGACCAGCCTTGGTCTCCTCACGAATGATGTCATTGCACAGCTCCACGCACTCATCACAGATGAATACGGTAGGCCCGGCAATCAGCTTGCGCACTTCGTGCTGCGATTTGCCGCAGAAGCTGCAATACAGAGTGCTCTTGCTGTCAGATCCGCTCAATTCAGTCATTCCTATAGTCCTGGGCCCAATTCCCTCGAAGAATCCCGCTCAATGTGAGCGAAAAGGCCGTTGGGGATTCGCTCGACAATATATCGCAAACAGTGTGAATCAACATTTAGGGCATGCCTTTTTCAGCAAACCGCAGGATTCTGGGGTTTCGCAGCGGCTCGAAAGGGCTCTCCCGTCCCATCACGGGGCGAGAGATACATCAAATGTTGCGAGAAAACACCTTATTCCGGCGCTCCACCAGAGCCTTTTTCGTCGTCCGATGATTCTTCACCTTCAGGCCGAGTTTCGAAAACCTTGTCTACGAGGCCAAATTCCTTGGCCTCTTCGGCCTCAAGAAAGGTATCGCGATCCATCGCCTCTTCGATAACCTTCAAAGTTTTGCCAGTATATTTCACATAGAGATCATTCATCCGCGATTTGATCCTCAGAATCTCGCGCGCCTGAATCTCGATATCGGATGCCATACCGCGGGCACCGCCTGAAGGTTGGTGGATCATGATCCGCGCATTGGGAAGCGCGACCCGCATACCCGGCTCACCGGCCGCGAGCAGGAAACTGCCCATTGATGCTGCCTGGCCCATGCACACAGTCGAGACACGCGGTTTGATGTATTGCATGGTGTCGTGGATCGCCATGCCAGCCGTCACAACGCCGCCGGGCGAATTGATGTACATCGAGATTGGCTTGGACGGGTTTTCGCTTTCTAGGAACAGCAGCTGTGCGGTGATCAGCGACGCCATCCCGTCTTCCACCTGCCCGGTCACGAACACGATGCGTTCGCGCAGAAGACGGCTGAAAATGTCAAAACTACGCTCGCCCCGGCTGGTCTGCTCGACCACCATCGGCACCAGCGCGCCAGTGAGCGGGTCGCGCGTAAAATGGCCCTGGGTGCCGTGAGTATCGCCGGAATCGCCGAACAGGTTGATCATGGAATGCTTTTCCTCGTCCAAATGATTGATCGCCTATGTCGGACCCGGCTCGCTATTGTTCAAGGGCATTAACTTTCAGTCTGGTGGAAAGGTTTTAGCCTCTAACCAAGCCGAAGCTGCGGATCAGCCCGGGCGCCTTGCGAATTGATGCAATGTCGGTCTTCCCGTTGAACAACAACCTAATGACCGCCATTGCATCAATTCGCAAGGCGCCCGGGCTGATCCGC
>JBCAXQ010000395.1:0-2244 GCA_038534015.1 Pseudomonadota bacterium
GGGCATTGTTCCTTGCATTGGACGAAGTAATGTAACACATTAGACTTAGACATTAAAGCTGGCAGTGCAACCTGCAAGCCGAACGTCACACGCGTGCCAGAATAAGAGGCGACGGGCTTAAAGGCCAACGATCTCTGTGTCCGAGCGCCGAATTGCGGATCAGGAACGGCTTCGTGGCCAATAGGGTGACAGAACACGGACTGGATGACCAGATTCTGACGCTGAAGGGTTGAGGTGCGATTTGCGCGACAAACGAACGGAGCCGAGTTGTGCACGATCCAGACACCGTCACTGACACAATGAAGACGCCCGCTGCAAAGGGCGGCAAGGCATCCAAAGCGCCGCCAATATCGCGCGCGACCAAACTGGCATTCGGGTTTGGAGCCGTAGCGCCAGGCGTAACGGTTGGGGCTTTCGATTTCTTCCTGCTGATCTTCTACAGTCAGGTCGTCGGGCTCGACGCACGGCTTGTCGGTCTGGCGATACTGGTGGCGCTCATATTTGACGCTGTGAGCGATCCGATTGTCGGCTACTGGTCGGACAACCATCGGTCTCGTTGGGGGCGGCGTCATCCTTTTATGTACGCCTCTGCAGTACCGATCGCGGTTAGCTTTTTCTTCCTCTGGGTTCCTCCGGAAGGCGCAAGCCAGTTCCAGCTGTTCTGGTATGTGTTGATCCTTTCGGTATCCATCCGAACTGCGGTGACGTTTTACAGGACGCCGAGCACTGCGCTGGCCCCCGACCTGACCAAAGACTACGACGAGAGGACCTCCCTTTACAGCTTGCGTTACCTGTTCGCCTGGTTCGGCGGAAACACACTGGTCGTCCTCATGTTTTTCATTCTGTTTCCGCAGTTCGTTACCGAAACAATCGAGGATGGCCGGTTTAACAGGGATGCCTATCAGGTCTATGGCCTGATCGGCGCGGTCATGATTTTCGTGTCGATCACGGTCTCTAGCCTCGGCACGCACTCCCGGATCATTCACCTTGGATCGCCGCCGCCCGCCCGCAAGATGACCCTGTCGGTGATCTTCCGCGAGATCTTTGAAACGCTGGCCAACCGCTCCTTCATCGCGTTGTTCGTCGCCGCGCTTTTCTATGCGGTGGCGAGCGGTGTAGTCGCGTCGCTTTCGCTGTATCTCTACACCTATTTCTGGGAGTTTTCCGAGCTTCAGACCGGGGCGATCTTCCTGGGGACTTTTATCGCTGCGGTCATCGGTTTCGTATTGGCGCCGATTGTGACCCGGAAAATGGGGAAAAAGCGGGGGGCCATGATCATCGGCCTGATTGCGTTCGGCGGCGCACCCCTTCCCATCGTGTTACGCCTGTTGGACCTGCTGCCGCCAAACGGCACGCCTTTCGTCTTCTGGTTTGTCACCCTCACCAACATTATCGACATCGGATTGATCATCACGTTCCAGATCCTCTTTGCATCAATGATCGCTGACCTTGTCGAAGAAAGTGAGCTGAAAACCGGGCGTCGGTCTGAAGGTGTTTTCACGGCGGCTGAGACCTTCATTCGCAAATGCGTTCAGGGGTTTGGTGTCATGGCGGCGACGCTGGTTCTGACGCTTGCGCAATTTCCAACCGGCGCTGATGTGCAGGAAGTGGAACCTGAAGCCGTGCGACGCCTGGGCCTCTACTACGTGCCGCTCGTCCTGATCCTTTACATAACCATGATTGCCGTGATCTCGACCTATCAGATCGACCGGCGCACCCACGAGGAAAACCTGAGAAAGCTTCAAGAGAGCCGCTGATGCTGCCTTCGGGCGTTCAGGTCATATGATCGCGGGCTTGAAGGCCGGGCGGCGGCAAGGCCGTCCAGCTCCGACGGCGCATGGATTGAAATTAGGTGTAATGTGCTGCATTAGTCTGCGGGCTCAACTGTGGGGTCGTCCATCATGACGCGTTGGATAATCTATTCGTTCGCCGGCGTGTTGGTCCTGACCGCGCTGGTTTGGTTTGGGCTTCCGCGAGCGCTGACTGTTTTTGGCCTGCATCCGCACTATGATGTTCCCGAGATGGATTTGAGCGGTCGGCGCGCCCTGATCGTGACGACGAGCCACGCGACGCTCGATCCGGAAGGCGACGCGACCGGCGTGTTCGCGTCCGAAATGACGGCACCCTACTATGCCTTTCTTGATGCTGGCATGGAGGTGGATATTGCCAGCATCCGGGGCGGCGACGTTCCGATCGAACCGGGGTCCCTGCGGTGGCCGCTGATCTCGCCGCCCGATCGGCGCT
>JBCAXQ010000396.1:0-2243 GCA_038534015.1 Pseudomonadota bacterium
CTCACGCGACCAGGTTGTCTCGGATACACGCGCAGCGAGCAGGGCAAGCCGATCGCTTTCGACTGCCCCCAAGTCCCGGACATTGGCTGGTTTCTTTACGCGCGGTGGCATGGGCCCGATGCTTCCCCCTGTACTCAACTTCGTTATCAGACTGCCGTTTGGGGTCAATCAAGCAGGGTGTAGCCGAACGCTTCAAGTACAGATCGGTTGGGTTCGAACACCTCGTTCGCAATGGCTCGATCCTGCGGGTCCAGCCGCGCGATCTGTTGGTCATTCATGTTGCGCAAAGGCTCCTCATAACTGCCTTTGACCGGGATAGTTTGCACAAGATCGAGATCGTCCAGATCGGGCACAAGATCGGTGATCCTGCCAGCGATCTTGCAAGGCTCTGCGCACAGATCTTCATACGTGAAGAACACCGCCGACTCCCCCAACAGTGTGATATTTCGACGTTGATATTCGAAACAGGTCACCAGGTGCCGGGCCGCGACACGGACGAGATCCGCCGGATTCTCCACCGATTGGGACCGGCTGCGTCGGCGGATTATCCCCTCAATCGTGGCGTAGGGATCACGGACCATCAACAGAAAGCGCGCCCCTTCGAACTTCGAGCGCAATTGATCAGCGACCAGCAGGAAAGGCGGCGATTTGGTGTGGAACACCGGTGCGTCTTCGCGCGCTGCCTTGGCATGGAAGTACCACGCCTTTCGCGTTCGCTCCCAGTCGTAATCGGCCTCGGCAAAGTGTGCGAGGCTTTCCGGAGTCCCTCCCCAGATCAACGGCCAGGGCGTCGCCATCGTCGAAGGGCCGCCAAACCCCACCACATGCTGCCCTTCCCGCTCCAAGCTCCAGACATGGCTTGATCGTCCAATCGCACCGCTGAGATAGGTCGAACCGGAATTGTTCGGGCACAGCAGGAACAGGTGGCAGTGAATCGCTGCGGCTCTGGCTTCGATCGTGGCGAAACTCATGCGCGGCTCATGGCGTCTGCTTGCTCGGTCTGCCGAACTGGCCCGGATGCTCGAGCACGGCAAACTCGCTTTCCTTGCAATGCCCGGTGATCCACTGCTGATCGATCTTGAGCCAGGCATGGAATTCTCGCTCGGCCGGAGGCAGTTTCATCCCGAAATAGATTTGCGACAGGATTCCACGACGTTTGAGCATCCATCGGGCAGCCATGGCCTGAGGCAGGCATACCATGTCGATCGGGTAGTTTCGCGCGGCCCGGCGAACTGCGCGAGATACCTTGCTCGCCCGATCCCGGCGCGCTTCGTCCATGTTATCGCTTGCAACACCCCGGTCGAATTGCGTGCTCCAGTGACGCGTCGGAACAAACGCAACCAGAAACCGCGCAAATGCGAGGTTTGCCGCAGCTTCCACGGTCAGACCCATATCGGTCAGGGAGAGCTTTGAAAGTGATGTCAGTTTGGACATTGGCTTTGACCGTGGTTTGGGCCCGATGCCCGGACCGGCCGTCAGCGCCTAGGACGGGCGCGACACGACTGCAAGCCGACCGCCCTCTTCCATGGCCCAGATCGCATCAAAAGTGCCATGATCGACCGGGCGGTGAGTCGCGAGGAGGATCGTCATATCGGATCGCAGCTCGCGCAGTCGCGAAAGAATCCCAAGCTCGGTTTCGCGGTCGATCGCACCTGTCGCCTCGTCGAGAAGAAGCAGCTTTGGTCTTCGCAGCAGCTTTGCCGCCAGGCACAGGCGCTGGCGTTCGCCGCCAGAGAACAACTGTCCCCGCTCTCCCGCTCGTGTCTCGAGTCCTTCTGGCAGGCGTGCGACAATTCCATCAGCCGCGGCGATCTGGAGCGCATCCGCAATCTCGGAATCGCTCGCTTCGCGTCCACCCCAGACCATGTTTTCGCGCAGCGACACGTCAAACAGGAACGCATCCTGCGACAGGTAGGCAATTTGCGACCTCAGTGCCCCTTCGTACTTACAATCATGGATCGATTTGCCGCCATGCTCGATCCTGCCATCATCGGGAGGCATCAAACCGGCGATCATGTCGAGCAGTGTCGTCTTGCCCCGTCCCGATGGGCCGGACAGGGCAACCATCTCACCAGGCGAGAGTATCAGGTCGATCGTATTTAGCACCTGGTCGCCCTGATCAGGGTAAGCGAACGAGACCGATTTGAAAGTCACCGGCAGCGGATTCGTATCACGCGTCGCGTTTGCGAGAGGTTGCTCGGTTTCGCTGTAGCGGCCCAGATCATCTTCAAGCTGGCTCAAAT
>JBCAXQ010000397.1:0-2239 GCA_038534015.1 Pseudomonadota bacterium
CTGTTTCGGATTGTTCGACCGGCGTGTTCAACACTGACGCCAACCCAACCGCCAACACGACCTGCGAACAGCAGCTTGAAGGAACCAACACTGCAACTGTCTTCGGCGGCGGTGATGACGCAGATGGTTCGGGCACGTTCAGCTACAACCAGATCCGTTTCTCGGGCTTCAGCCTGGCACCGGGCAACGAACTTCAGTCGCTAACCACTGGCGGCGTTGGTTCGGGTACGACCTTCGATCACTTCATGTCGTTCAACAGCTCTGACGATGGCATGGAATTCTTCGGCGGCACCGTAAACATGAAGTACGTCGCTTCAATCGGCGCAGACGATGATGGTCTCGATGTCGATACGGGTGCGCAAGCCAACCTGCAGTTCGTGGTGGTGGCTCAACGTTCTTCGGGCGACAACCTGATTGAGCTCGACTCGTCGAATTCGGATTTCTCGACCGATGCCCGTCCGCAAACGGTCTTCCAGGTTGCGAACTTCACCTTCCTTGAGCGGTCGACCGGCAACTCGCAGGCCATTCGCGCACGAGGCGGTGCTCAGCTGGTTCTCGCCAATGGCGTGATCGACACAGACACTGAGACTTGCATCCGCATCGACGAGCAGCCCACGATCGACGCTCCACCGATCTTCCAAAGCATCGTTGGCGATTGTGAAACCGGAAATGAAGTCCGCGGGATCAACAATGACGATCCTTCCGACGCCGATGTCGCAGCGCTGCTCGATGCCAATTCCGACCTGAACTTCACGATTTCGCTCACTGGCTTCGTGAACGGGGCTGGTGAAGATGCGGTGACCGCTGCAAACCCGGCGGCTCTATCGTCAGCATTCGAGACGACCACGTTCATCGGTGCTGCGACCGGCGACGGAAGCGCATTCCAGAACTGGACGTGCAACTCGGCGACGCTCGACTTCGGCAGCTCGACCGGCGCCTGCACTTCGCTGCCGGTCTACTGATCGCGCCTTTCGAATTCGGGGGAGGCGCCGCGCTCTGTGGCGCCTCCCCTATTCATCTACGGGCCCAAAAAGCTCGCCAGTTTCAGGACCTGAATTATGAGGGGGTCTAGCATTATGTTGACCGGCAAGCGCCTGGCAGGGCTGCTGCTTCTCACCACGTCGCTTTCTTTTCCGACTTACGCTTTCGCGCAGGACACCGGCACTCCCCCAGAGGAAGACGCCGATGAACTTCTTGACGAAGTCGATGGCGTTGATGGGCAAGAGGAAGAATTCGACGATTCCGATATCTCGATCCCGGGTGGTGGCATTCTCGTCACCGGTCGCAGGAATCGAGACCCGGCTCGAAATTCAACCCAGGTGGTCAGTGTTCTGTCCTCCGAAGACATTGCCCGAACGGGTGAAGGTGACATTGCTGGCGCGCTTGGTCGCGTCACGGGTCTATCATTGGTTGGCGATGGACGCGTTTTCGTTCGCGGCCTGGGCGATCGCTACTCGCTCGCAATGCTCAATGGTCTTCCATTGCCGAGCCCGGAACCACTCAGCCGGGTTGTTCCGCTCGACATCTTTCCGACCAACGTCATTGCGTCGTCGCTGGTACAAAAGACCTATTCGGCGAATTTCCCGGGTGAATTTGGCGGCGGCGTGATCAACCTCACCACCACGGCAGTGCCGGTCGAAGATTTCGTCAAGCTGAGCGTCAGCTTTAGCGGTGACAGCGAAACCACATTCGAAAACGGCCTGACCTATTTCGGGTCGGAGTGGGATACGTTCGGCTTCGACAACGGTAACCGCGATATTCCTTCCAACCTGGCCGCATTCATAGCCAGTGGAGAACGCATCGAGGACACTTCGATTGCGACGCAAGAAGGCATTGCCGGTCAGCTGTTTCCAACAAACCTCGTTACGCTTCAGAAGAACGACTCGCTTCCCGCCAACTTTTCTGCATCCATCACTGGCGGTGCAGCGTTCGAGCTGGGTGGTGAGAACTATCTGGGTGTGATTGCAACCGCTTCGATCAAGAACAACTGGCGCAACCGGACCGTGCGCAGTCAATTTGCGACGCCTGACCTGTCGCTTGTTACCGAAGACTTCTCGACCTTCATCACCGACAATAATGTCTTGGTGAACGGATTGCTGAGTTTTGGTCTCGACCTTGGACCGCACACCATTCGCTGGACCAACCTCTATATCCGCGACACTCTGAAGACTGCGCGACTGGAGGAGGGCACCAACATCGAACTCGGCGATACGGGCTTTGATTTCCAGAACCAGCAGAC
>JBCAXQ010000398.1:0-2208 GCA_038534015.1 Pseudomonadota bacterium
ACGCCGAAACCGCGATTGCAATGCTAGGCACGCGGCAGGGGATGCAGCTTGCCGCAATCCTGCTCGATCAGTGGGTGCCAGGCGACGATGCCTGCGCGCTGATCGAGGAATTGAAGTCACGCCGCCCTGCCCTGCCGATCCTGATGCTGACGACGAGTGCCTCGCCGTTGCTCGCCGTTGAAGCGATGCGCGCCGGTGCCAGCGACTACCTCGTCAAACCGGTTTCTCCAGACCGGCTGATGGAAGCGCTTCGGTCGGTCACCACCCGTGAGGCCCCGCAAGATGAGCTCGCGCCGCTGACCGAGAAGATGTCAGCGAGCCTTGATTTCGACGCGATGATCGGCACGGCGCCCAAATTCCGCACGGCGCTGGCTCAGGCAGCCAAGACCGCACGCGGTCATGGCCATGTTCTGATCGAAGGCGAAAGCGGAACCGGCAAGGAAATGCTGATGCGCGCGATGCACGCCGCATCCCCGCGCAGCAAGACGCCGCTGCGGTTCATCAATATCGGATCGATTCCACCCAATTCCGTTGAATCGGTGCTGTTCGGCCATGAGCCGAATGCTTTCCCGGGTGCTTTCGACCGCCAGATCGGTGCAATGCAACACTGCGATGGTGGCACTTTGGTCCTGGATGAGGTTGATCGCCTGCCGGACGACTTGCAGGACCGCTTTCATGAGGCTCTGGAGACTGGCATTGTGCGCCCGGTCGGGGCAACACACGGCTTCCGCGTGGATGTCAGGTTGCTTAGCGCGACCAATTTTGCACTCGACCAGCTTTCCAAGTCCGGCCACTTTCATGCCGGCCTGTCCGAACGGCTGGCCAGCACCAAGATCACCCTGCCGCCTCTTCGCGAGCGACCCGGCGACATTGCTGCGCTGACGCGCCATTTTCTGGGGCGTATCGGCGAACAGCCCGGGCTTACACACCTTTCAATCACAGATAGTGCGCTTGCTCTTCTGGGTGCCTTCGATTGGCCGGGCAATGTCCGTCAGCTTCAATCGGTGCTGTTCCGCGCCGCGGTCTATGCCGAGGGTGAAACCCTGACGGCCGACAGTTTCCCGCAGCTTTCGGAACTTCTGGGCGAGTTGGTAGCCGATCCAACTTCCTCACTCCACGACGGTGTCGGCGTTATGCTCTACACCGAGGATGGCAATCTGCGTCCGCTCGAAGAGATCGAGGCCGATGTCATTCGCCTCGCCATCGGGCACTATCGTGGCCGGATGACAGAGGTCGCAAGGCGTCTCGGTATTGGGCGTTCCACCCTTTATCGCAAGCTATCCGACCTCGGCATCGATAACGCCGCTTGATTGCTTTGTCAGAGCCGCCTAGCGCGCGGCCTATGACGGATATCCAGGATTTTGCTGGGCGCACAGCGCTCGTGACCGGCGCTTCCTCTGGGATAGGGGCGGCATGCGCGCGATCGCTCGCAGGACGCGGCGCAAAGAAACTGTACCTCGTCGATGTCGATGAGAGCGGGATGGCGGCGCTGGACCTCGCCAACACATACAATTGTGAGGTTGAGGTGGTCGTCGGCAGCGTTGCTGACAAAGGCATTTGGGACCAGCTGGAGCCAAAACTGGCGGGGCTGGATCACGCCGTGGTCAATGCCGGTATTGGCTCGGGCGGTTCAATTGCGGACCTCTCCCTCGAAGACTGGCGCCGAGTGATGGACGTCAATCTCGATGGTGCGTTTCTGACCCTGTCAGCCAGCATGCGGGCGATGAAAGCGAAAGGCGGTAGTGCGGTGGTTGTCGCGTCTACCACGGGGATAAAGGCCATCGCCGGGATCGGACCCTATGGCGTGTCCAAGGCAGCGGTGGCGCATATGGCGCGGATCGCTGCGCTTGACGGCGCACCCGATACCATCCGGGTCAACGCGATCGCTCCTGGTGGCGTCGACACCAACATCTGGGACAGCTCGGATGACTTCAAACGCTCGGTTGAAATGCAAGGCCGCGGCGCAACTCTGAAAGCCATGGCAAAAACGACGCCCAGTGGCCGTTTTGCTAGCTCCGAGGAGATAGCCGGAACGATCCTGTACCTGCTATCGGATGCGGCGAGCAATGTTACAGGTCACGTTATGGTCTCCGACGGCGGATTTACGCTCTAGCGCGCTTACCAGCTTACCGTCCGAGAAACCCGCACGTCGCCCTCTGCCCCACGCATCGACAGCGTATAGGTCTTTGCGTCCCAATCGATATCCAG
>JBCAXQ010000399.1:0-2203 GCA_038534015.1 Pseudomonadota bacterium
ACGCAGGGAGGCTTATCCCCGCGAGCAAGGCTCCAGGTGCGACCAGCCTGAGTACAAGGCGAATGCCAAAATCGAATGGCAGCTTCACTTAGTCTTCCGGTCCTCCACCTGGGCCATGCGTGCCACTTTGAAGCGTGTCGCCTTCCTGCGGCCCCGAACTGCTCATAGCGGCCTTCATCGCTTCCTCGCTCGAAACCGGATCGGCTGCCGATTCACTCTCGGTCGCGCCAGCAGCGGCAAGCGCTTCCTGCTGCTTCTTCCACTGAGCCTTCAGCGCAGCGTCACGGCTCGATGCCGTCACACGCATGCGGTTCATGCCGGCGCCGGTACCAGCCGGTATCAGGCGACCCACGATCACGTTCTCCTTGAGACCGATCAGCGTGTCCTGCTTTCCTTCGACCGACGCCTGCGTAAGCACGCGGGTGGTTTCCTGGAACGAGGCGGCCGAGATGAAGCTGCGGGTCTGCAGCGACGCCTTGGTGATGCCGAGCAGGATCGGGTTGCCTTCCGCAGGCTGTTTGCCCTTGCCAAGCTTGGCATTGTATTCGAGCATTTCGGCCATATCGACCTGCTCACCTGGAAGCAGCGTGGTGTCGCCACCATTGGTTATCTCAACCTTCTGCAGCATCTGGCGAACGATCACCTCGATGTGCTTGTCGTTGATCTTCACACCCTGCAGTCGGTAGACTTCCTGAATCTCGTTGACGAGATACTCGGCCAGCGCTTCGACGCCCATGACCTCAAGAATGTCATGCGGGTTGGGCGAGCCGGAAATCAGGGTGTCCCCCTTCTTCACGAAGTCGCCTTCCTGCACGTCGATAACCTTGGTCTTCGGGATCAGGTATTCGACTGCATCACCTTCTTCGGGAACAATCGCGATCTTGCGTTTCGCCTTGTATTCGCGGACGAATTCGATCTTGCCCGAAATCTTGGCGATGACAGACATGTCTTTCGGCAGGCGTGCTTCGAAGAGCTCGGCAACGCGCGGCAGACCACCGGTAATATCACGGGTCTTGGCAGCCTCACGCGATGCACGCGCAAGGATGTCACCCGCATCAACCGTTTGCCCGTCTTCAACCGAAAGGGTCGTGCCCGGAGCAAGCATGTAACGCTGCGCTTCGGTCTCCCCGTCATCGGTCTGGCCTTCGCCAAGCAGGGTCATACGCGGGCGCAGTTCTTCTTTCTTCTTGCGCCCGGTTGCCCGGTTCTCGGTCACGACACGCTGGGCAATACCCGTCGCATCATCGGTCTGCTCTTCAAGAGTGGTTCCTTCGACGAGGTCCTGATACTTCACGACACCCGACTGCTCGGTGATGATCGGCAGGGTGAACGGATCCCATTCAGCCAGACGATCGCCTTCCTTCACCTTGGAACCATCCTTGAACATCAACACGGTACCGTAAGGAACCTTGTGGACTTCACGTTCACGGCCTTCGGCATCGATGACTGCAAACTCACCATTACGAGCCATGGACAGGATCCGGCCCTTCTTGTCGGTGATGGTCGGCATATCGCGGAATTCGATTTTGCCGTCCGAGATCGATTCAATGTGCGACGTTTCATTGAGCTGCGCCGCGCCACCGATGTGGAATGTCCGCATCGTCAGCTGCGTGCCCGGCTCCCCGATTGACTGTGCTGCGATAACGCCAACAGCCTCACCGATGTTGACCGGCGTACCGCGAGCAAGATCACGACCATAGCACTTGCCGCAAACACCTTGCTCAGCTTCACAAACCAGCGGTGAACGGATCTTGGCCGACTGGGTCTCAGCCGCTTCGATTTCCTTCACCATCGCTTCGTCAATCAGTGTGCCCGCCTTTACGATCACCTCATCAGTGGCCGCGTTGACGATATCTTCCGCCACAGTGCGGCCGAGGATACGTTCACCAAGCGACGCAATAACCGAACCACCTTGAACGATCGCACGCATTTCCAGCGCATTTTCGGTCTTGCAGTCCTCTTCGACGATCACACAGTCCTGCGACACATCGACAAGACGGCGGGTGAGGTAACCCGAGTTCGCCGTTTTCAGCGCGGTATCGGCCAGGCCTTTACGTGCACCGTGGGTCGAGTTGAAGTATTCAAGAACGGTCAGGCCTTCCTTGAAGTTCGAGATGATCGGCGTCTCGATGATCTCGCCATTCGGCTTCGCCATCAGGCCGCGCATCCCGCCCAGCTGTTTCATCTGCGTGACCGAGCCACG
>JBCAXQ010000400.1:0-2175 GCA_038534015.1 Pseudomonadota bacterium
CAAGAGCAAGAGCGGGATCGCGAGGATGAGTTGCGAGCCGGGGTCTGGTGGCGTCACAATCGCCGCCAAAGCGACGACGCCGACAATCACATAGCGCCTACCGGACACCAATTGCTCGCGAGTCACAATCCCCGCGCGATTCAGCAACAAGAGCAAGACCGGCAGCAGGAATGTTATCCCGAACGCCAGAATAAACTGCATGACCAGGCTGAGATAGTTGCCGGTGCCCGGCAGCGCCTCGATATCCAGGCCGCCGACTGTTCCCTCGAACCCGAGAAACCAGCGAAACGCCGTTGGCATCACCACATAATAGGCCAGCGCAGCACCAGCGGTGAACAACACGGGCGTTGCGAACAGGAACGGCAGGAACGCCTTCTTCTCGCGCGCATACAGGCCCGGGGCAACAAACGCCCATAGCTGGTTCGCAATGATCGGAAAGCTGATGAAGAACCCGGCGAACAATGCCACCTTCAGTTCCACGAAGAAGGCCTCGTAGAGCTGTGTGTAGATCAGCTTCCCCTGTCCATCGGGAAACGCCGCGGTTAAGGGACGGACGAGAAAACCGAATATCTCGTCTGCAAAATACAGGCAGATTGCGAAGGCAATGCCCAGCGCAATCACGCAACGCACCAGGCGCCCGCGCAATTCGATCAGGTGATCAAGCAGTGGCGCTTGCGATTCGTCGATATCCTTGATCTCCATCGCGTTGGCCTATTTGCCCGGTTTTGGTTCGGGCGATGCGCGCGACTCAGCCGTGGACGGCGGCGGAGCTGGATCGTCTGAATCGATATCGATCGGCGGCGGGCCAGTCATGATCGGCTCGCCGGCTTCCGCTTCTGCAGATGCAGAAGAACGCTTCATGATTTCCTCATTTTGCGTCTTCCACTTCTTCTCCATATCCTCGAGCTCGGCTTCCCGCACCATGGCATCAACGCCAGTGCGGAAATGAGCGGAGACGCGTCGAACCTTGCCAATCCAGCGCCCGGCTGCCCGCATGGCAAGCGGCATGTCCTTGGGGCCGATCACAAGGATGGCCACAATGATGATAACAAGGAGTTCGCTGGCGCCGAGATCGAACATGAGAAAGAATCGCGTATGGCAGCGGCGCTATTGCCGCAATGGTTCAGTTGGCGGAATCGCTCCGCTTTGCCGGCTGCGCTTCTACAGTGGCGTCGCTGGCCGGTTTCGTTTCGGTTGAACTTTCAATTTGGGCTGCAGGCTTTTCTTCTTCCGAGGCCTCTTCGCTCATGCCTTTCTTGAAACTGGAAATGCCTTTGCCGAAATCGCCCATCATTTCGGAAATACGGCCCCGGCCGAAAAGAACGAGGACAACCAGCGCGATAATGGCGATTTGCCAGACACTAAGACCCATGGGGACTAACCTTTGTTGCGTTGCGTATGATCAATATAGGGACGAACCGGCATTAGCGCCAGCTATTGCGCCCCTATTCGCTCTATTCAGCGATCGGGGTGTCATTGCCACCAGTAACGGCGTCAGAGACGCCACCCTCTGAATCGTTGCCATTGCTCTGTGCGTTTTCAGTCGCGGATTCCGCAGCCATCGCTTCTTCAAGCGCATCATCAACCGGGTCAAGCAGACCCGCGGCACGCAATTCATCCATACCTGGCAGATCTCGACGCGAACCGAGACCAAAGTGATCGAGAAATTCGGGCGTGGTCGCATAGATAACCGGTCGTCCCGGCACTTCGCGGCGACCGGCAAGCTTGATCCAGCCAGCCTCCATCAGCACATCCAATGTGCCACCGCTTGTCTGGACCCCGCGAATTGATTCGATTTCGGCCCGGCTGACAGGCTCATGATAGGCGATAATCGCCAGCACTTCGGTCGCTGCCCGGCTTAGGCGACGGACCTGCTCCCGTTCGCGGCGTAGCAGGTGCGCAAGATCAGGCGCCGTTTCAAAGTGCCAGCGCTTGCCGCGTTCCACCAGATTGACCCCGCGCTTTTCGTAACTCGCGACCAGAGAACTCAGTCCCTCGCGGATTGCAGCCTTTTCCAGACCTCCTAGGTGTGTCGCCAATTCATCAACGCTCATCGGATCTTCGGCGGCGAACAATGTCGCCTCGATGCCGCGGACGACATCATCGGGTGTTCCTGAATCTGCGTCGCGACTCGTCGCCTGATTCATCGTGCCGTCTCCTTCAGCCGCCGGATTC
>JBCAXQ010000401.1:0-2174 GCA_038534015.1 Pseudomonadota bacterium
AGAATAATCGGAATTCCTGCGGCGGTCGAACTCGTCAGAGGCGGTCCGCAAGCCGCCACTTCATTCCTGCGCGGCGAGATGGGCGGACGTTTGATTGATGAGATGGTGCCCGAACTGGGCGACGCTATCCGCATCGCTTCCGATCCGCTGGTCGGCCAACTTGTCCAACAATTGACTGGCACTGATGTTGGCGGGATTGCACAAAGGCTGGCGAACAGCGTTGACGATTCCATCTGGCAGGAAATCGGCCTTGAGGAGGCTGCCATTCGCGCCGATCCCGGCGCAACCGGTGACCCGTTGCTTATGGGAGCGCTTGGGACAGGCGGCCTGTTATGACGCCCCTGTTTCTCAGAATGAATATTCAATCCCGATCAACGGAGCATGGCCAATCTCGTCGGGCGCATTGTCTTCGAAATCCTGCTGACGCAAGTAGGTCAGGCTTAGCGCGAGACTTTCGCTAACTTCATAGCCGACCCCGATCTGGGTCCGCAGACCGGTAATCCCGGTGTCGCTGCCAACACTGGTGCCGCGCAGGGTCCACGCGAGTTCAGCGTCGGCCCCGCCGCTCCATTTGCCATCGGTGCTCAGCGGGATTTCAACACCCAGACGAGGACGCAAACGCAGGCCCATACGACCACCGCGATCTTCGACAAAGCGCTGCTCAAGCCGCAGCCGCGTGCGGACTATCCCGTGACTGGTGGAAAGCTGCTGTATCGTGCGCAGTTCGTCGCTTCCCCCATCGTTGAACCGCTGCTCTATGGCACCTGCAAGTGTGACATTGTCGGCCAGTTTCTGCTTCACCCAGCCGCGGAAGAAATAGGTGTCGACGCGGCCATCGCCCGCGTTGCGGAAACGTTGCGCTGTTTCGAGCTCGACCGAAGTGTTGTCATCAAGATCGGTGCCGACCGACGGATTGAGCCAGAATTCAAAGGCTTCGTCTGTCGCGAAGGCGGAAGTCGGGGTGATAGCTGCGGCGAGGATCAAGCCTGCCAGGGAGATGCGGGGTGGGCGCATGGGCCTTTCTCACGTTGGATATGAAATGCAGTAACCTCCTGACAGCCGGGCTGGTTCCCGCTGCATAGGTGAAACTTTCAACAGGCGTGTGCGCTGGCCTGCGGCAGCCTGCTATGCCAATCAAAGCCACACGATTCGCCACCCTTAAGAAAGCCAGATCACATGAAGTTTTTTGCCGACACCGCCGAGATTGACGACATCAAGGAACTGGCCGCCACCGGCCTGCTCGATGGTGTCACCACCAACCCTTCGCTGATTCACAAGTCGGGGCGGGACTTCATGGAAGTGACCAGGGAAATCTGCGGCATCACGGACGGTCCTGTCAGCGCAGAAGTGGTCGCGCTCGATCACGAAACGATGATGAAAGAGGCCGAGGTTCTGCGCAAGATCGCGGACAATGTCTGCATCAAGGTGCCGCTGACGATTGACGGGCTGAAAACGTGCAAAGCGCTGACGAGCGATGGCACCATGGTCAATGTGACGCTGTGCTTCTCGGCCAATCAGGCGCTCCTCGCGGCGAAGGCCGGGGCGACCTTCGTCTCCCCCTTTGTCGGTCGGCACGATGATAATGGATTCGACGGGATGGACCTGATCGAAGATATCCGTCTGATCTACGACAACTATCTGTATGACACAGAGATTCTTGTCGCCAGCGTTCGCCATGTCACGCACGTGCTCGAAAGTGCGAAGATCGGCGCCGATGTGATGACAGCGCCGCCCAAGGTGATCAAGGCGCTGTTCAACCATACATTGACCGACAAGGGTATTGCCGCGTTCTTGGCGGACTGGGAAAAGACTGGTCAAACTATTGGGTAGCGGCCCAAAAGATAAGTTCCTATCTGCAACGTGAATGGCTGAAGAATCCCCTCTCGACAGGTTCAAGCATGCTCTTACCGGAGCCTCCCGTGCGATTGCGCGCGATGCGGAGGTTGAGGTTGCCTGGAGCGCGGATGTGCCGGGCTCGGCAGGCAACCGTTTCCGTGTGCCTCTCCCCGGTCGCGACTTGCCGCCGGATCAGGTGACCGAAGCGCGCGGCTTTGCAGACAGCTTCTCGCTCAGACTGCGTCATCACAATGAAGGACTCCACGCCCGCTCTGCTCCGCCTGAGCCGATCGCGCGTGCATGCTATGATGCGATCGAGCAGGTCCGGTACGAAGCGC
>JBCAXQ010000402.1:0-2166 GCA_038534015.1 Pseudomonadota bacterium
CTAAGCGGTCGGACAGATTGTCAAACATTGCGCGCTTCTCCCGCGTCGAAGGCCGCGTTCATTTTTAGGTCGCGTCTCGGAAGCGCAAAACCGGTTCCCACTTTTGCGCGAAACGCTCTGCGACCTTTGAGCTTGTCAAAGACGCCGCCAAGGCGGTCGGACAGATTGTCAAACATCGTCTTCAACTCCTCAAATCCAGACCAGCCCGGATCAAATGCGAAAAACGCCGGCGGACGAAACCTCGTCGGCCAGCGTGCGGAAGTCCTGAAAGAAATCCGACTTTTTATCTACGATGGTGGAGCCTAGCGGGATCGAACCGCTGACCTCAACACTGCCAGTGTTGCGCTCTCCCAGCTGAGCTAAGGCCCCATATCATCGATTTCAACGGCCTATCAAAATAGGCCTTTGCCTTCGCTTGCGCAAGGCCGCAGCCCTTTATGGGCGGGCGCACTGCTTGGCAAGCAATTTTAGTTGTCGTCTTCCCCTTCGTCGTCGCCTTTGCCCTTGGACACGCCAAGGTCATCGTCGCCGCCAAGATCGACATCGCTGTCCGGGGTGTTTTCGCTCTCGTCGAGATCCTCGATTTCCTTCAGATCATCGTCATCACCCGACAGATCGCTATCGGCCTCGCCATCTTTCTTCTTCTCAGCCTGTTCGAAAGGAATTGGCTGCTTGGTCTTCAAGACAGGTTCGGGATTCCATTCCTCACCGCACTCAATGCAGGTGACGGGATCGTCTTTGCCGAGATCGTAAAAGCGTTCTCCGCATTTTGGGCAGGTACGCTTGGTACCCCATTCAGGCTTCGCCATCGAAAAAATCCTCAGTCTCGCCCGCCAGATTGGCGCGCTATCGAATTCAAAATTTTGGGACCGGACACATCCGGAATCAATAGGCCGTGTCCGAAGTGGGCGGCGCCTTGCCAGAACCGACCGGCACTGTCAAAGACGCGCGTCTTCAATGCTCATGTAGTGACGGACCACACACTTGCCATCCCATCGTTTTCTTCCTGCTGGACCCTTGACCGGTGCGATCCGGGTTCCCGGCGATAAGTCGATCAGCCATCGATCCCTGATGTTCTCCGCACTCGCGATTGGTGAGAGCACGGTCGAGGGATTGCTCGAAGGTGAAGATGTTCTCGCGACAGCGCAAGCAATGCGTCAGATGGGCGCGCATATCGAGCGCGGGGAAGACGACGTTTGGCGCATCTCCGGCGTCGGTGTGGGCGGATTGCTCGAGCCGAAACAAGCGCTTGATATGGGCAATAGTGGCACATCCACGCGCCTCTTGATGGGTATCCTTGCAAGCCATGGTTTCAGCGCAACCTTTACAGGCGATGCCAGCCTATCAAGCCGTCCGATGGGCCGCGTCATAACCCCGCTCGCACAGATGGGGGCGAGCTTTGAGACATCAAGCGGCGACACCTTGCCTTTGATGATGCGGGGCGCCTTGCCCGCTGTACCCATTGAATACCGGCTGCCGGTGGCGAGCGCGCAGGTAAAAAGCGCCGTGCTCCTCGCTGGATTGAACACTCCGGGTATCACAACCGTTATCGAACCGGTGCCAACGCGCGATCACACCGAACGGATGCTGACGGGCTACGGTGCAAAATTGGAAATCGAAGCGGGTGACGCAGAGCGTATCATCCGCATCCACGGAGAAGCAGATCTGCAACCGCAGCATGTCGTGGTCCCCGGCGATCCATCTTCGGCAGCGTTCTTCATTGTTGCGGCCCTTCTGGTCGAAGGCAGCGATCTGGTGATCCAGAATGTCGGGCTGAACCCAACCCGCGCAGGCTTGATCGAAGCGTTGCGTCAAATGGGTGGGTCGATTGAGGCGCTGAACCCGCGTGAAGTTGGTGGTGAGCCTGTGGCGGACCTCCGCGTCCGACATTCACAATTGCAGGGCGCAGACATCGAGCCCGCCCTCGCTCCGAGCATGATCGATGAGTTCCCCGTGCTGTTTGTCGCCGCAGCTCTGGCAAAGGGCACGACCAAGACCAGCGGCCTCGAAGAACTCCGCGTAAAGGAGAGCGACCGCCTAGCAGCGATGGCAGCGGCGCTGACCGCAGCGGGCGCAAATGTCGAAGAAGCCGAGGATGGCTTGATCATCCAGGGTACCGGAGGCGATCCATTGCGCGGAACCGCAAATGCGCCTGTGACCACTCAA
>JBCAXQ010000403.1:0-2146 GCA_038534015.1 Pseudomonadota bacterium
ACCTTCCGCCCGTCATGCGTGGTGTCCGGATAAAACTTGGCCCAACCGTCCTCGGCCATGAACTCGGCGCAGCCGCCATTGTCTGACAGGAAAAGGATCAGTGTGTTGTCGAACTGCCCCAGCCGTTTCAGCGCTGCGACCAGCGTGCCGATAGACTGATCCATGCGGTCGACCATCGCCGCATACGTCGCCATCTTGCTGGCTTCCCAGTCCGTATATTTCTCGTCCTCCCAACGGTGAACCGTCGGATCACGAGGAGAGATTTCCCAATTCTGCTGGAACACGCCCATGCCGTTCATGTTTTCGTGCCGCGCCGTGCGGATGCAGTCCCAGCCTTTGTCATAAACGCCATCATATCTTGCGATGTCTTCGGGATGGGCATGCAAGGGCCAGTGCGGGGCAGTGTGGGCGAGATACAGAAAGAACGGCATCTCATCGCTTACGGCGTCTTCGATCATCCCGATGGCTTTGCCAGTGATGGCATCGGTAAAGTAGAAATCATCGGGAAAGGTCTCGACCCGGCTGTCGTCCTCCAGAACGCAGTGCGGCGAAAAGAAATGGGTCGCCCCATCCATGATCCCATAGAACCGGTCGAAACCGCGTTGCCGGGGTGTCGGGTGTTCGATATCGCCGACGCGCCAACTGTCAACGTTCCGCGGCTCGAAATCCCCTGCCACGTGCCATTTACCGGACATCAGTGTTCTGTACCCATTGGCGCGCAGATGCTCGGCGATGGTTGCTGTGTCGTTCCGCAAAAAGCCCTGATAGGCGGGTGTTCCGAGGTTTGCACCCATATGCCCGATCCCCGCGTTGTGGGGGTAGAGGCCTGTCAAAAGAGACGCCCGTGTCGGGCAACACCGCGCGCAATTGTACATCGCTGAAAGCATCACGCCACCATGCGCCAAGGCGTCGATATTCGGTGTCTTGATCTCGGAACCCGTTATCCCAAGGTCAGCAAATCCCATATCGTCGGCGAGAACGAGAATGACGTTCGGTCGTTCGGAATGCTGCACAGGTTATCTCCCCATCGGGTCAAGGCGTATGAAACCCGACCGGTTCCGACGATGACTGTAGCAAAGAACCCAGCGGGATTTCATGTCGGCCTGAGGAGCGATGTCCTTGAACGTCAGGTAGATGATGCCACTCGCCGCGGCGAGCATGATAGCGCCCAGCGTCGAGGGAGCTTCGGCGAGAAACTCAAATCCCAAGTATGCGCACAACGGACTAATTAGTATCATGAACCAGAAGCTTGCCAGTATTCTCTTCTTGGTGAAGTGACCGCTCGCCATGAGCTCCCGATAGGCGTTGAAGCCCTCGGGAAGGTTTTGCAAAGCGATCAGGAAGGCCAGCAGGATGCCAGTTGGTTGTTTCATGGCAAGCGCGGCACCCAAGGCAAGCGCCTCTGGCACGAAATCAAGCAACATCGCTATGAGTTGTGAAACCGATCCACCACGCTGGGAGATAAGGCGATCCAGGGAAAAGAACGCAACTCCCCCTGTCGAGAACGAGGCGACAACCCAGAATAGAGACAGATCTCTGATGCCTTCGGGCACTAGAACCAATGAGACAGCAGCAAGGAGTACCCCGCCGCCAAACGCAATCACGCTGTGGCGGAATTCTTCTTCCAACCACTTCGGTTGAATGTTCTCAACGCTGGCCAGATGAGCGCCAAGCGAAATTGTGACACTTGCAAACAGTGCAAGCACCAGAGCGAAAGTCAAACCTTCCATGAACACTTGCTAGCCCAGAACCACTTCGCGCAGAAGTCATGCAGACCAAAGAACCGGTCAGGACAGCTTTGGGCTGAAGGCAGCCATCGTTAGATCTCTCGACTATACGCCAGCGTAAATCGAGCAGACTCCGCTATTCCGTAAACGACGCTACTGTCTTCAACGCACCCTCCAACGCCGCTCCCTTCTCGTCCTGCAGGGCCGCCTCGCGCAGGCGGCGCAGCCAGTCAGCGGCATCCTGGCGACCTTCCAGCATCGGCAAGGCGCTAAGGACCTCGTCCGCGCAAATGTGGCCAAGGACTACACGCTCGCCGTGGAGGTTCTGAACACGCGCCGCCTGATCAAGGGGTACTCTGACACGCATGCGCGCGGACAGTCTAAGTTCGACAAGGTCCTTAGCGCCTTGCCGATGCTGG
>JBCAXQ010000404.1:0-2126 GCA_038534015.1 Pseudomonadota bacterium
TTGACCAAATCGGTTGGAAGGCGGCGTATTTCGGGCATTTGTCGCACGCTAGCCGTCACACGCCGCAATTTCGAGGGCTGCGGGGGAAAATTACCATGCCTGTAAACAAATATTTTGGCCTTTTTCGCAAGGATTCGCTAGGCGAACCGGGTCTGGTCATTTTCGGGTCAAAACACTCGCAGGGGGTCTGCGAGAACCGGTCCGACATCCACGGAAAACAATAAAAATGAGCTTTCTTTCCAACCTGTTCAAATTCGGTTCGCAAAACATGGCGATCGACCTCGGAACAGCCAATACGTTGGTCTATGTGCAGGACCAAGGGATCATCCTCAATGAGCCCAGCGTTGTTGCCATCGAGACAATCAACGGGATCAAACGGGTTAAGGCCGTCGGCGACGATGCCAAGATGATGATGGGCAAGACGCCCGACACTATCGAAGCCATTCGGCCACTTCGCGACGGCGTTATCGCAGACATCGAAATCGCCGAAGAGATGATCAAGCACTTCATCCGCAAAGTGCACGGCAAGCGCAATCTGTTCCGTTACCCCGAGATTGTGATCTGCGTACCTTCTGGCTCCACTTCGGTTGAGCGGCGCGCGATCCGCGATGCTGCCTCGAATGCTGGCGCCAGCGAAGTGCATCTGATCCTGGAACCAATGGCTGCCGCGATCGGGGCAGATATGCCCGTCACCGAACCCGTCGGCTCGATGGTCGTCGATATCGGCGGCGGCACCACCGAAGTTGCCGTGCTTTCGCTGCGAGGACTCGCTTACACCACGTCTGTCCGCACTGGCGGCGACAAGATGGACGAGGCGATTGTCTCTTATGTCCGTCGACACCACAACTTGCTGATCGGAGACTCCACGGCAGAGCGGATAAAGAAAGACTATGGAATCGCGGTCGTACCAGAAGATGGAGTGGGCGAATCCATTACACTTAAGGGCCGCGACCTTGTGAACGGAGTGCCAAAAGAGATTACAATCAATCAGGCGCATGTCGCCGAAGCATTGTCAGAGCCCATTGGTGCCATCGTCGAAGGTGTGCGGATCGCGCTGGAAAACACCGCGCCAGAGCTTGCGGCTGATATTGTTGATCAGGGCATCGTTCTTACAGGCGGTGGCGCGTTGATCCGCCGCCTCGACGAGCATCTGCGCGAAGAAACCGGACTGCCGGTTTCAATCGCCGAAGACCCGCTTACGTGCGTGGCCGTGGGCACTGGCCGCGCCATGGAAGATCCGATCTATCGCGGTGTGCTGATGACCGCCTAAGGGCGGCTTAAGGGGAGATAACGGCATGGCGCCGCCGAAATCCCGCATCTCGGGACATTCCAAGAAGGCGCAGTATTCGGTCTTTACCGGATATCTACTCGCCTTTCTCGGCGCTTTGCTCGGTGCGGCATTGCTGGCGCTTTCCTTGTGGCAACCTCGCGCCTTCAGTGAATTGCG
Source organism: Pseudomonadota bacterium (assembly GCA_038534015.1). Lineage (GTDB taxonomy): Bacteria > Pseudomonadota > Alphaproteobacteria > Sphingomonadales > Sphingomonadaceae > Erythrobacter. The sequence goes on from JBCAXQ010000404.1 coordinate 1,448, forward strand.
AGGAGGAGCCGCTGATATGGTCGAGCCAGCGGGGCAGGCAACTGCCGCCACCCGCGCTGGCAGTTCAAATCTTTGGGACGGTATCACGGCTTATTTCGACGCGGGCAGCCAGAATGCCGCGCTGCGTAGAGAAGTTGAGATCGCCAGAATTCGGCTGGGAGAAGCAGAAGCCATCAAGCAGGAGAACCAACGGCTTAAGGCGTTGCTTGATCTTGCTGATGAAGACGTTGAGCCAGTCGCCGTGACCCGACTGATTGGATCCACATCCACTAGCAGCCGCCGCTTCGCCTACATAGGTGCGGGCGCAAATGACGGGATCGAAGTCGGGATGCCGGTGCGATCACCGGAAGGCGTCATCGGGCGTGTGTTGGAAACGGCGCGCGGCTCCTCTCGAATCCTGCTTTTGACAGACAGCGAAAGCGTGTTGCCGGTTCGTCGGGCAAAAGACGACACGATAGCATTCGCGGAAGGCCGCGGAGATGGGCTGATCCAGATCAGGCTTATCAATCTCGGCATCAATCCGCTGGAGGTTGGTGACCTCTTCGTGACCAGCGGAGCCGGCGGATATTATCGGCCGGGCGTTGCAGTTGCGGTTGTGACCGAAATCGTGTCCGACGGTGGGACTGGGCGCTTGATTGCCGATCCCTCTGCAACAGATTTCGTATCGGTTCAGCCGATC
>JBCAXQ010000405.1:0-2125 GCA_038534015.1 Pseudomonadota bacterium
TCATGGCCGCTTATAATGCAGGCCTGACGCCTGTGGCGCGCTGGAACAGCGAGATCCGCGCGTTTCCCAATAGGGGATCGATTCCATCCACAGCAATGGGTCGTTGAAGTCGCGGATCTCGCTGTTCCAGCGCGCCACAGGCGTCAGGCCTGCATTATAAGCGGCCATGATTTTGGGCAGCAGCCCCCCGGTTGCGCCGCTATCGCGCAGCATTTCAAGGTGCCGCTGGCCATAAGCAAGATTGACCTCCGGCTTGTTAAGGTCGGCATAGCTCGCACCAAGGTTGAGGCGGCGATTATGATCGCGCGCCGTACCCGGCATGATCTGCATCAGGCCGCGGGCATTGGCCGGGCTAACAGCACTGGCGCGGAAGTTCGATTCCTGTAGAGCGTGGGCAAAGGCGAGCGAGGGGTCGACGCTCCAGCCATTCTGTGGTTGCCAATGCGCAACCGGATAACGCAACGAACGATCTGCTTGCATGCCGTATGGCGCGTTGTAAGCCATGAACAGCTGGGACGAAGGCAGGCCGTACTCTCGAGCCAATCGAGCAAGCGCTGGATAGTCGCCGGGGTTCCCGACGCGGGCCTGATGGCGGACCACTTCATCGGCAAGGTCCGGACGCCCGATCTCTATCAGGGCAGCAGCAATGCGGACATTGTATGTGCTTTCGAGCTGTTGCCAGTCCTGCCTGGAGAACGGCACCGGCTTGGAGTCAGGCGGCAATTGCACTCCCAATTGCTCGTTCGCGAGCATGCCGTAGAGCGTGTCTGAATGCTTTGCGGCGGCATAGAGATGGTCCTGCGCAAGGCCAGGCTCGCGGCATCTTACAAGCGAACGATGCGCCCAATAATGCGCCGCAGTCGTGAGCTCGACATTGCTTGAAGTGTTTGCCGCGCGTGAGAAGGCCTCTCCCGCGAGCGCACAGTATCCAAGTCGCCAGGCTGCGAGACCGGCCACCCAATCACCTTCCGAAACCCAGGCACCGCTGCCCTGACGCACGCTTCCGGCGAGTTCTAGCGCAGCCTCATCATAGTTCTCAATGTAGTAACTCCAGGCCACTCTCTGGCGCCATTCCGCGCGAGCGGCGGAACTCAATCGGTCGTCTACATCCATCAGCAGCGCGTGTGCGCTGGCGGGGTCATCATTCTTGATATGTCCAAGTATGTCAGACCGGACACGGCTTGGCATTGAGCCATCGTTTACGCTGCGTGGCCGCGTGCGTTTGGAGATATCGGGCTGGCGGCGAAAACTCTGAACACTTGGGAAGGCGGGAATACTATCGACGCCGCGCTTCGCCGCCATACGGCCAAGTTGTTCCGACTGGGGAAGGTGCACACCATCGTCGAACCAGCGGGCAATCCGATCGCCACTGATCTTCGGGCTGTTGGCGTGGGTGAAGTATTCTGCGCGGGCGATCTGATGAAGGATACCGTCGCCATCGTTGATCATTTTCTCGACGCGATTCCAATCCTGACGATCAATTGCTCTAAACAGACTGGAATAGAATTCGCGTTCGTTGGGGGTCAGGACGTTTGGGATGGTATCGCTGCGCGATGATTGCTGACCATAGTGTGCGGCCATGCCGCCCGATTGCGCGCTCGCAGTCCCGGGAAGAACGATGGCCGTGGCAAGTCCGATTGTCAGAGCGATGTCTTTCGCCCGCTTAGCCACTAGGTGTCTTCCGACCATTTGGTCCATCTCCGCCAGAATCGCGCTTTTAGCCGCGGGCTGTTCATCATATCGTCCAACCCTTCGCTCACGAGGAGCGGCGTAATTGCATTATTCTGGTTGATTTCACGTAAAGAAACGGGGTCTTGCGTTAATGCGTGGCCGAGCAGCGGCAGGATGCCATGCCCGAAGGCCAAGACGTTTTCAGGTTGCGCCAACGCGATATGGTGCAGCAGCACCTTGTGCATTCCAGCGTTGGCAAGATTGACGGTGTCGGCCATCGGCGTGTGTCTCGGCAGCGCAGATGCCAGATAGAGATCATTCTCCCCAAGCTGCATGGCCACCCGAATCTTTTCGAGCAGTCTCCCTCGTGGTCCTGACAACAGTTGGTCTCGGTCTTGTTGTTCCGGATCGACGACAACGATCATTAATTTTGCGTTTTTCGATCCGCGCGGAG
>JBCAXQ010000406.1:0-2108 GCA_038534015.1 Pseudomonadota bacterium
CCGGACCTTGAACGGCAAGTCATTGGAGAGGTCGAATTGGTGCCGGTCGCCGCACCAAATCATCCCCTGGCACAAGGCGATGCCAAGCCGGGGGAAAGTCGCGATCACTTACAGATCGTGTTGTCAGACCGATCTCGATTCACTGAGGGACGGGAGTTTTCCGTGCTTAGCCCCCAAACTTGGAGGCTTGCCGATCTGGGAGCCAAGCACGCGCTGCTGAAAGAAGGGATTGGCTGGGGCAATATGCCGCGCCATCAAGTGCGTGAAGATCTCACCCGCGGTCGGCTCGTCGAACTTGAGTTGCCTGAAAAGCCGGGCGATCAATACACCCTCAGCGCGTTATGGCGGCGCGATGCGCGGCCGGGCCCGGCGACAAGTTGGCTGATTGATGCCTTTCGGGATCGATTGGCGGAGTGTCCGGACTGATTGTCTAGAAGGAACGAAGCCAGGCGATCGCGTCGCGTGGCTCATCAAAGAATTCGACCTCAATCCCGGCTGATATCCGGCGATATTGCATCTTTACCAGCGAAGAGGTGGTGACGACGGCAAACCGCTGAAGGCCGTGATCCTTTGCTTCGAGCAGGCTGTTCTGGATCGCAGCGGCCGTTTCTTGCGTTTGCGGGACAAAGTCGCGCAAGTCGCCAAGTGCAGCAAAGGATTTGCGTTCCTGCATGAATGGCTTGGCTGCTCTTGCGAGGTCTCTCAGGAATACCAGCATGGATTCTTCGTTCCACAGGCCCGCTATGGCGAAGTGGAGCTCGGAGTGGCTTGTGTCAGCCGAGATAGAATGCGTTGTCTCAAGCGTATCCATGGCACTTCCTCACGGCTTGTAAGCTAAGCAGCGCTTCTCGCAGCTTCGCGCAGCCAGTTGGCCGCTTCGTTCTTGTCTTCGAAGTATTCGACCTCAAGCCCTTGGCTGAGGCGGCGATATTGCAGTTTCACGAGCGCCGAACCCGCAACGATCGCGATGCGTTTCAGCCCGAATTGCTGTGACAGCAAAAGATGATCGCGAATGGCTTCGCCTGTGGCGCGATCTTGCGTTACAAAATCAGAGAAATCGACGAGCGCATAGATCGGTTTGCGCGCTTTCACGAGAGGCAAAGCCGCTTCGTTCACGGCATCGAAGTATTCCGTGATCGTTTCGACGCTCCAAAAACCACCTGCGACCGAGTGAACTTCGCAGTGGTCCTCATGCAGCGAGATGCGAAAGTATGGCTCTGTGCTATGCATATCTGCGCTGTACCCGGATAGGGTAAACTTAGAATAAACTCGGCATCAATTTGCTGGGTCAAGGTCCAAATAGGATCACTTCATCACCGGCTTTCCACGGTGTGAATTTGGGCATGATCGCTTTGAAAATGTCTGAGGCAAGGTGCGCTTCCAGCCATTTGTGGAGATGGGGAATATCCTGCGCATCAAACCACGCGCGGTCCGTATTCGCGAATTGCCGAATGAACGGGAACAGCGCGATGTCTGCCATTGTGCGGGTTTTCCCACGCAATTGCTCTTCCTGCGTCAATTGTGAGTCAAGATCGCGTAGGATGGCCAAGCCCTCGGCGCGATGGTCTATGCTGTCGTCTTCGCTCTCGTAACGGCTAGGGTACTTGTAGCGATCAAGGTGGTGTTTGAATGCACCGTCATTGCGCGCAATCAGCGCTTCATCGTCCCCTGCCAACCACCCTTCCGGATCGTTCTGGCCGAGCGCCCAGCGCATGATGTCTTCGCTTTCCTCTATTACCGTGCCGTCATTCAGCACAAGCACCGGGACAGTCGCCTTGGGTGATGCCTCGAACAGCTCAGGCGGCTTGTTGGCGAGCTTTACCTCGCGCAGCTCGACCGTGACCCCCGCCACCCACAGCGCCAATCTGGCCCGCATCGCATAGGGGCAACGGCGAAAGGAATAGAGGGTTGGCGTATCAGCCATCCTCTTCAGAATACTCCGCGCCGACATGGGCGGTTCCGCGGTTGCGCGCGAGTTGTTGTTGCTTATGCCGTTCGGCATAGCGTGCGCGTTGCTCATCGCTGCGCTCGCCAATGCAATGCGGGCAGCTCACGCCGGGCGCATAGTCGGGCGATGCCATCTCTTCTTCGGTCAGCGGCATGCGGCA
>JBCAXQ010000407.1:0-2101 GCA_038534015.1 Pseudomonadota bacterium
GTGGATGATCGACATCCAGCGCCCGTTTGTGGACGAGCTGGTCGTCCTGAAATCCGATAAGCCGCTCGAGACACTTCTATCGGTGGATCAAGATACAGCCTTTTCCGAACGGCCTGTCACGAGCCAATATCTGGTCGCGCCGCTCAGAATGGATGCTGGCGAGAGCGCAGATATTCTCGTTGGCATGAAATCGACGACCGGAAGCTGGATGCCGCTGACTTTTGCAACGCCTGAGCGGATGCGGACCGCGCATATGCAGGAAGCCCGGGTCAACTGGATCATCAATGGAGCGATTCTGGCATTGATGATCGTCGCACTGGCAATGGGACGGCTGGTCGGCTGGCCGCTTGCGCTGGGCTTTGCTGGATATGTCGGGTTGAGCGGGCTCTTCGTGGCCAACAATGAAGGGTATCTGCACCGCTTTGTCTTCACCGACGCAATGTGGTTGTATCAGCCGCTGAATTTGGTGCTGCTATCAGGCATGATGCTGGCTGTGCTGCAGTTCGCGCGTCTGTTTGCAGGGCTTGCTCAGCGCGCACCGAGATTCAACCGGTTTGTGCTTGGCTTGCAGGCCGCTCTGCTCGGGCTCGCCATACTCGGCGCCTTCCTGTGGCAGTCGGACGAGTTTCGCTGGGTGGTGTTCGCATTGGTGCCGCCTGTGGCCATCAGCTATTTCATCACAGCATGGATTGCGTGGCGATCGAAAGTGCTGGGGGCGCTGCCATTCCTCGCCGGATCTGTGGCCATTTTGTTCACCGTAGCATCAATAAGCGCCGTCCTGCTTGCGCCGGGCGTATTCCCGATGACGGTCGCGCTCGACTACTTCCACACCACCCTTCTGTTTGAAGCGCTGGCATTCTTCATCGCGATTCTGGTGAGGATGCTCGCCATGCAGGCGGATCTTAACCGCTCTCTTGAGGCAGAAGTCGTGGTGACGCGAGAAAAACTGGAACTGGCTGAGCAATTGCAGGCAAGTCGGCAGAAATACGATGTGGCGCGGGACCGGGCTGAAGGCATGCGGGCTCGCCTCGCATCGACATCGCATGATTTGCAGCAGCCGATGATCGCCCTGCGACAGGATTTGCAACGGTTGGCGGGTCGAGACGAAGAGGCAGCCGGAAAACTAGCTACGGCCCTCGACTACCTCGAAGCAGTGACCGCCAGCGGGTTGGAGCATAGCGCTCCTGAAGAGCACTCTCTTGCTGGCGAGAAGCCCGATGAAGGTGCGGAACTCTTCCCTGCCAGAATTGTGCTCGATAACTGTGCAACTATGTTCCGCAGCGAAGCGCGCGCGCAAGGTGTTGAACTGCATATTCAGCCGACCGAAGCTATGGTGCATACGGACCCCGTTGCGCTGATGCGGGCGGTCAGCAACCTGTTGTCCAATGCGCTGAAACATGCAGGAGCCAAAACGGTATCCCTATCGGCGACCGAGCAAGATTCTGGTGTGGTGTTCGAAGTGCGCGACGATGGCAAAGGCATGTCAAAGAACGAACTTGAAGATCTTGCCCACGCATATTCCAAGGGATCGGATAGCGACGGGCATGGGCTTGGTCTCGCGCTGGTCCATGAGTTCGCTTCCACCTCGGGACATGGTTTGACTGTCACTTCAGAGCCAGGTGGCGGGGCGAACTTTGCTTTGCAGGTGCCGCGGGCGTGAGTTGCCGCCTGAATGGGGAATTCGCCCCATTCGTCTGCGGGGATCAAGCAGCTACATCTCCATCATCAAGAAGGAGACATTGAAATGAAACAGGGGTTGGAAACCATGGTCACTCGTACAATGATTGGATGTACTGCAATCGCATTGGCTGGCTGTAACAGCGTTCCTCAGGCTGCCATAGCTGCGACCCCGCCTGAAGATCCGCCGATTGTCGCGCCGACACCTTCGCCACCTCCGGCGATGTTCCTTACGGCCGCTCCCGAAGACGAACCCGAGCAAGCTACTGATCCGGAGCCTACGGCTTTCAAGGAACCGAGTTGGACGGCTTGCAAAGACAACGAGACTTCGATTTTTAACGCCGCCAGTGTGGATGACGAGTTCGGTTTCGGCATCGAAGTTTGCGTTGAACCAAATGTCAGGGAAAGCGAAAGCCGGATCACG
>JBCAXQ010000408.1:0-2097 GCA_038534015.1 Pseudomonadota bacterium
GTGATTTGGATCGTCTTCGCCGCCTCGGCGTTCACGGCGCTCTACGCCGTTACCGGGGCTGCATCGCTGGTCGGAGATCTGATCAAGGGTGTCGGTGATCCCTGGATGGTCATCGTCGTTATGATGCTGATCCTGATCGTGTTGGGCATGTTCTTCGATCCGACCGGCATCGTTCTGCTGACGGCCCCGATCTTCTTCCCAATCGTCACCTCACTCGGCTTCGACCCGCTCTGGTTTGCGATCTTGTTCGTGATCAACATGGAACTAGCGTATCTGACGCCGCCGTTCGGTTTCAATCTGTTCTATATGAAGGCGGTGGTGCCAAAGGGCGTCACCATGATGGACATTTACAGATCAGCGACACCGTTCGTGTTGCTGATGATACTGGGGCTGGCACTCTGTATGGCCTTTCCGGGGATCATTACGTGGCTACCGAGCCTGATGAGAACCTGACGCACCTTAGTCGTGTGGTGCACTATCATAAGATGTCCCATTGGTACGTGACGCACGGGTTAGACGTGCGTGCTGGGGATGCATGCTGCTATGTGCGGTGTATCTATGCATCGTCGGCGCTAGGCTCAGGAGTCATAACCAGAAATGACTGAGGCGGCGATGCAGATCGCCGACATAGGTGTGTGGGCGCATCAATCTTAGAGCATTGCGATCCTGCGCCAGTCCTGGAGCCTGCCGAACATCTCCTCAATCGAATTGCGCTACTTCTAGAGCGGCACCCGATATGACTGAGTCGCTGGGGACTCCACTAGGACCTGTTTTCTGAGTCATGGTTCTGACCGGAAAGGGAGACCGGTCAGTATGTCCAAAGCACTTTCTCTAGATCCCTCAAGCTGGCCTTTCATGCCAATCTCAAACGGAGCCCCGCATCCTGCTTATTGCCTCTCCGGATAATTGGTCCGGGTCGTTTGAACAGTTTGAGGCCGCTGCAAGAATGGCTTGCGCGGGTCAACTGGCGCCGACAGAGCCATCTGCAGTCGAAGCCACAGTGCAGCATTGGATGGCGTAGGACGAGACCGTGCTCGGCATTGAATCGACCTATCCATTGTGGTGTTGTTCAGGTCGGCCAGTCGGATCACATAAACTGATGCATGAAACGCTTACGCAGCTGCCTGACAAAGTCGATTGGCGTAAGTACGCTTTTTACTTGGATTTTGATGGGACGCTCGCCCCAATCGTCGACCGACCCGGCGATGTGCGGGTCGACGAACGTACACGTCAGTCATTGTCACGCTTGCAATGCTTGACCGACGGCGCCGTTGCAGTGATTTCCGGGCGCGCGATCGCCGATCTTGAAGGGCACTTGGCCCCTACGGTCTGTGCCGTGTCAGGGTCTCATGGCCTCGAGTTCAAGGCGGTCGGACAAGTGGCTCAGATGGTGACGGATGCCACAGAAATCCTTGGACCCGCTCTTGATCGAATTTCAGACTTCGCCGCGCAGCACGGACTGCTCGTAGAAGACAAGCCGGGCGCCGTTACCGTGCACTATCGCGGGCGAGCCGAGGCGGCGGCGGCGGCTCGGTCGCTCGTCGACCGGGTCGCTGCAGGTTCGGCCTCCTTGCGCGCGATGCATGGCAACATGGTCAGCGAAGTGGCGATCGCAGGTGTCGACAAGGGATCCGCGCTGAGACAGTTCATGCTAGACACGCCGTTCAGCGGCCGACTGCCAATCACGGCAGGGGATGACGTGACGGATGAGGACGCCTTCAGGGCCGCAAATGATCTGCACGGTTTCAGCATCAAGATCGGACCGGGACAAACAGAAGCGACCTACAGGGTGGGCAACATCGATGACTTCCTCGCATGGCTATGGCAGGTCACCGATCCGCCAAACGATTAGAGCAGGGAGAGCTTTTTGGACGTCGGACTGATCGGAAACTGCGGTGTCGCCGCGCTCGTGGACAGGCGCGGGGCCATCAACTGGTTCTGCCTGCCGCGCTTGGATGGGGACCCGGTTTTCCACGCCCTGTTGGGGCATGGCCCGGGTGCTCCGGAGGACGGTGCGTTTTCCATCGAACTCGATGGCTTCGCGCCTGTCCACGAGCGCGGCGACACCGCAGTTTCCGATCAGTCCGACGTCCAAAA
>JBCAXQ010000409.1:0-2097 GCA_038534015.1 Pseudomonadota bacterium
CCATCGCTGCGTCATGATCTTCGCGCGAATGGCCCTTGTGTGAATGGACAAAGGTCGAGAGTCCTTCAAGCTCGGCCAGCGCTAGCCCACCAACATCGGCCTTGTTGCTCGCGACAAGCACTACCTCATAGGGCGAGTTCTCCAATCGGCTGGCATAGAGCAGAGCGGCCATATTGGTCCCGCCGCCTGAAATGAAGATCGCGACCTTCGCCCGGCTTGGGGCTCTGCTAGCCAAGGTGTGTCGCTTCCCAACCGGATCGAGCGGACCAGGTGCCTGCGCTGCCTTTGACCGTGCAACCTTTGTCGCCGCTGATGATGGCTCCAACATGAAACACCGTTTCGCCCGCTTCGACCAGGCGGGCCGTGATTTCGTCGACCTTATCCGGCTTGACCGCCATGACCATGCCGATGCCGCAATTGAACGTGCGCGCCATCTCCTGTGGTTCAATATTCCCCTGCGCTTGCAGGAATGCCATCAACCGCGGCTGTTCCCATAGATCGGCGTCGATGGTCGCATGCGCGCCTTCGGGAAGGATGCGTGGAACGTTCTCTAACAGACCACCACCGGTGATATGCGCGAGGGCATCGATCAAACCGTCACGCACAAGGGGCAGAAGGCTTGAAACGTAAATCCGTGTTGGCTCGATCAGCGTATCGATCAACAGCCTTTCCTGATCAAACACGGCGGGTCGATCAAGCTTCCATCCAAAGTCCGCTGCAAGCCTGCGTACCAACGAATACCCGTTGGAATGAACACCTGAACTGGCCAGGCCGAGCAAGACATCACCGGGCGCAACGCGATCTCCGGTCAGTTGTTCACCGCGCTCGACAGCGCCGACGCAGAATCCGGCGAGGTCATAGTCCCCATCGGCATACATGCCTGGCATTTCGGCTGTTTCACCGCCGATCAGAGCGCAGCCGGCCTGTTTGCACCCTTCGGCAATTCCCGCGATCACCCGTTCGGCCACGCCGTTCACCAGCTTCCCGGTAGCAAAATAATCGAGAAAAAACAGCGGCTCTGCGCCCTGTACTATCAGATCGTTGACGCACATTGCGACCAGATCGACCCCAACTGTATCATGACGGTCATGGTCAATGGCTAGTTTGAGCTTGGTGCCGACCCCATCATTGCCTGCAACCAGCAAGGGATCCTTGTAACCCGCGGCCTTGGGGTCAAAAAAACCGCCAAATCCGCCAATCTCGCCATCTGCTCCTGGACGCATCGTGGCTTTCACCAACGGGCCGATCGTTCTCACAAGCGCATTTCCTTCGGCAATCGAAACGCCGGCTTGCTCATAAGTATATGGGGAGTTCTTGCCACTCATATGAAGCGTTTACCCATTCATGCTTGGAATTCCACGTCGCTTTGGGCAAAAGGCGCGAGATTTTCCCCAATGACCGCACTTTCACACTCATCCAGCGCCGCCAGCAAGGCAATTCAGCGAGCCGTTTTTCGCGCTCTGGTCGCCTGTCTGGCATTCGCTTTCATTGGCGTGGGTACCGCTGTCTTGATTGCACAGGTCACAGGAGATCGGGGAATAGCTCCCACCGCGTCTAGTGCCGATGTTGAGGTGCGGGGCATCGAAGTCGATGTGCGCGCCGGCTCGGGCGAAGAAGCGCGGCAACAGGCGTGGAGACAGGCGCAGCGCGAAGCATGGGCAAAAGCAGGAGGACCTTCACTGCCCGATGGGCAGATCAGCTCGCTGGTATCTGCAGTTGTTATCCAGCGCGAACAGATCGGCCCGAGGCGCTACATTGCTACCCTCGGCGTGATTTTCGACCGGCAGCGGGCAGGCCGCTATCTCGGCGGCGCTGCGCGGCAACGCGCATCAGCACCGATGCTGCTGGTGCCGGTGATGGTTACCGGCGGTGCCTATACGGTTTATCAGGTTCGCAATCCTTGGCAGCGCGCCTGGGCCGAATTCAATCCGGGTACCAGCCGCATCGACTATGTCCGTCCTACAGGGGCGGGCGGAGATTCGCTTTTGCTGACATATGGGCAGACTGGCAGGCGCAGCCGCGCCTGGTGGCGCAATGTGCTCGATCAATACACTGCTGCCGATGTTCTCATCCCCATTGCCAAGCTCGATTATGAAT
>JBCAXQ010000410.1:0-2069 GCA_038534015.1 Pseudomonadota bacterium
CGCGACGTGGCTGTCGATGTGACGCCCAAGATAGTGGTTGGGTGCGTATAGCGTGGCTTGGCCGTCCGCTTTGATCAGGCCGGGTATACCCGTGACTGTGCGCGCCAGTTCGAGGAATTCAGGCGCGTTGATGTGCTCCAACAGGACTTCGTGCGGGCTGCCCGGATCCCAGTTCTCCTGAATGGCCGTCAGGACCGGGTAGTGCGCAAACCGGAATCCGTACTCGCCTTTCGCGCTGTTTTCCTGCGCTGCCATTGCCGCTGCGTTCACAGCCTGCTGGCCTTGCGGCGTGCGCACCTCTTCCATCGTGAAACTTTGGCGATTTTCATCACCTGCACCGGTCGCCATTCCCCACGGTGTGCCGCGCGTAAGCACTTGCTGGATCTCGCGCGCTGTTTCGTCGGTCAAAACATCGCGGATTTGCACCCTTCCATGATCGGCAAATCGCTTTGCGTGCACGGCCAGATCAACTTGCGGATTGAGTTCGAAGAGCTTTTTCATGGTGGTTCCGATTTGCGTCGTCACTCGTAGCGATTGCAGGCCGGACAGTGCAAGCGAGCGATCACTTTGATCGCTTGATTATGCGCTAGCGGCACTTTAGGCGGGTTCCGCGAACGTAAAGTAGCAAACAGAAACGCTTCTGCGAGAGGACCCTTGATGACCACAGCCTATATTGTCGATGCCGTCCGCACTGCGGGCGGCCGCCGCGGGGGCCGCCTCGCCGGAGTGCATCCCGTCGATCTGCTTGCACACTCGCTTGATGCAATTGTGGACCGTAGCGGGATCGATCCGACCGCGATTGACGACGTGGTAACAGGCTGCGTCAGCCAAGCTGGCGAACAGGCGGGCCAGATCGGGCGCATGGGTGTGCTTGCGTCCAAGCGGCTCCCGCAATCGACCCCGGCGGTTTCCATCGACCGCCAGTGCGGATCTTCGCAGCAGGCAATCCAGTTTGCCGCTCAAGCCGTGATGAGCGGCACTCAGGATGTTGTGATCGCCAGCGGCGTCGAAAGCATGACCCGCGTTCCCATGGGCTCGAACATGACGCTTCACATGAAAGAGGGGCTGGGCAATTACATGTCGCCGGGTGTCATGGAAAAGTATCCTGGCGTCCAATTCAGCCAATTCATGGGCGCGGAAATGATCGCGAAGAAGCACGACTTCTCCAAGGCGCAGATCGACGAGTTCGCGCTGGAAAGCCACAAGCGCGCGATCGCCGCAACGGAAGCTGGAGCTTTTGAAAATGAGATTGTGCCGATTGCCATTGAAACACCCGAGGGCGATGACACGCATACGGTTGATGAAGGCATTCGCTTTGACGCGACTCTAGAGGGTATTTCGGGTGTCAAACTGCTCGCTCCGGAAGGCCGCATCACTGCCGCCTCCGCAAGCCAGATCTGCGATGGGTCGTCAGCTGTGCTGGTGATGAGCGAGCAGGCTGTGAAGGCTCATGGCGTTACCCCTATGGCCCGCATCCACAACCTCACTGTTACCGCAGGCGACCCGGTGATCATGCTCGAAGAGCCGCTTTTCGCAACGGATAAGGCGCTTGCCCGCGCGGGCATGAGCATCAACGACATCGATCTGTATGAGGTGAATGAAGCTTTTGCGCCGGTCCCGATGGCGTGGCTCAAGCACACCGGCGCTGATCCGGAGAAACTCAATGTCCATGGCGGTGCTATTGCGCTTGGCCATCCGCTCGGCGCGAGCGGCACCAAGCTGATGGCAACACTGGTTCATGCGCTCAAACGCCACGACAAGAAATTCGGCCTGCAGACGATGTGTGAGGGCGGCGGCGTCGCCAATGTCACGATCGTTGAATCGCTATAAATCTTTAGTTTCGAGAGGAAAATCTGATGGAAGTTTCAGCCAATACCCCTGCTGTCGTTACCGGTGGTGCATCTGGTCTGGGTGCAGCAACCGCGCGCGCTCTGGCCGTGAAAGGCGCAAAAGTCGCCATCTTCGACATGAATGAAGAAAAGGGTGAAGCCATGGCCGCCGAAATCGGTGGCATATTCTGCAAGGTCAACGTGACCAGCGATGACGACGTCGATGCCGGCTTCGCCAAG
>JBCAXQ010000411.1:0-2068 GCA_038534015.1 Pseudomonadota bacterium
ACTTCTTGCTGCGAGCGCGGATGTAAGCCCAGGCGAACTGGCGGGCATGACTAATCCGGTGCTCTTTCGTCACCAGAAAGAATTCGTCGCGTCTCAGCGGCTCCAACGAATAAGCGATGGCCGCACGGATGGCGTCCTCAACGATTTGCGGCTTCATGTGGTCCCAGCCCTTTGCTTGCTACGTGAAAAATCCAGCCGCGAGCGCAATGAGCGCAAAGACGGCAAGTGAAACTGCGAGGCATCCACCAAGGACGCATCCTGCTTGTGAGTAAGATTGGAAAATACCGGGAGGCTGGGTCATGCGGCGTCCTCACTGAAGAGGTCACGACTTGTCGGTTCCGGTGCGGGGCGCGCTTTCAAATCAGAGGTTTCGCCCATCAACGGGGCTCCCCATTTCTCGAAATCGGACTCGATCTGCTGATAGTTCGTGGGGTGCTCGCGTCTGAAGTTGGGAAGGCGACCGGCCAACCAGAGCCCGCGTTGCGGCCCCTTCTGAAGCCAACTGCTCTGCGTCCAGCGCGAGGGGTGAATCTTCAGTGCTTTGAAGTCCGCAGGTGTTAGATGGCCACGGCGCTCCAAGAGTATCACCAGCTTAATCGCAGAGATTTTCCATTCCGTCAGACGGATCGGAGCGGCATCACCCGCTTTGGTATCGGGCACATAATCCGGGAGCTTCAGTCTTTCCGGGGGGCACAAATCAAACCATGCCCGCTGGTCCCACCAGTTTCGGAACCCCCCGACTTCAGGAAGTCCGGGATCGAAGAACGACTGATAGAACTTTCGTGGGCTCAGGTCCGGGAATTCGGGCGGCAACGGATTGCGGGCCCTGATCACGGAAACACAGAGATGAGAGGCTAGCTCTGAGAGGCCAGCAGCGCCACCATCTGGAACGAGAACCGCTCTGAAATCTGGTCCCCGCCCAACACCCCAGAGCGAGGACGCGACTTGATTCAGTACCTTGGCATTGAATTGCTGCTTCGCCTCCACAGCGATCTGCGCGCCAGTAGCGCGGTGTACCAGTACGATATCGTAGTCACAGGTCTCCGGATACGCGAGCCAGCCCTTGGAATCCGCCCAGCGGATGAAGGCATCACACATCGCGGCTTCGGAGTCGTATCGGAACGCCTTGCTCATCGCCCCGCCCCCGTTGACTCAAAAAGAACAAAGTGTGAACACTCGTCAGAGCAAAGAGGGGCACCAGAATGGACAGCTACGTCGACGCGATCCCGGTCGTGACAGAGATGGATGGAACCTATCGGCTCCAGTTCTACACCAAGGGCCTTGATGGGTTCGCAAGGATCGAGGGGCCGTCCTTCAGGCTGAGCCGTCATGCCGCCATGGGATTGCAGGCCGGGCTCACAGCAGAGCTGTGGAAGGACTTGAACGAAGCCGAAATCGCGCGGCTTACCGGGTGAGATTGGCCCCTGCTCCATGTCAGGCGGCCTCTGAGCTATCTTCGGCGAGCAGCTTGTTCAGCGCCGCTTCCAGATCACTGAGGTTTTCGATGAAGCGAGAGCCGTAGTCCGGCTTCTTCATGTCCGCCAGCGTGGTGTAGGGCATGCCCGAAATACGAGAGACGTCCGCCACAGAGAAGCGTTTCTCTTTGAGCCCATCCCGAAAGCGCTTTAGCGTGTCTTTGGTCATGGGGAGATATAATTACGGAATTCCGTCGTGTGTCAATCTGAAATTACGTAAGACCGTACAAGACACTTCTACGGGAATCCGTAACAATACGGCATGTTCGACTTGGACCGCCCCGATGAGCTTCGCGAAGCAATCACCGCGCTAAAGGAGCGTGGAGTGGATGTGCGGGACGTCGCCGTGGCGGCGGACGTAAAGCCGACGACGCTCTACAGCTTCATGCGGGGAGACACCCGAAACCTTCGCTCGGACACGCTTGATAAGGTCAAGACCGCGCTGGAGGAGTGGTATCCCTCTAGCGAAGATGAAGACTTAGCCCGAGTGATACGCATCTGGGATCATATCCCGCTTGCTCGCCGGAAGACCATCGTGGACACCGCTGAAGGGTTTGCAGATCCAAGTGACAAGCGCGAAGGCAACAAAGAGT
>JBCAXQ010000412.1:0-2067 GCA_038534015.1 Pseudomonadota bacterium
TGACCATCCTCGGCGGGATGGAGGCAGGTGAAAAACTCGTCGGCTCCGATTACCGGGATCGGCCAGACTTTTGGAGGCTCCAACAATGAAGAAATTGATCGGTATTCTACTGCTGTCCGTGATCGCAGGTTGCGCGGACTATCAAGAGCCACAAGCCAACTGCTTTAGCTTTGTGTCGCGTGGTCCTGCGTCGCATGACTGCTCTTTCGACGCTCTTGGTGGTCCTGATCTGCTTGATTTGGAGGACATTGCCAATGAGTAAGCTCACCGTCGCAGCGCTGTTGCTGATCGGTGTCTCAACCAGCGCTGTTGCCCAAGGCGTGCCGGTTGTGGACTCCGGCCTCACGGCCCGCGACATCATCGAAACCGCAGATCGGGAGGCTGACCTTGCAGTGCAAGCCGAAACCCTTGCTGTCGAAGAGGCCATTTCAGAGATCGAACGCGAACAGCTCGCGGTTCTCGACGCCATACTTGATGCGCAGACCAGCTTTGATGCTGGCGGCGTTGCAATATCGGGAATGGTCTCTGGCCTTGAAGACGGCAGCGGGGATGCGGATAGGTCCGTAGAGGCGGTCTATGGGACCGCTGACCTCGACCCTAACCCCGCTAGCGATCAAATGTTCGGCGATGCCGCTGAGAATATCGAGCAGCTTATCATTCGCGTGGCACAGGAAACCCATGGTCATCCGGGCGTGAGCGCGGCGGGCCTGTCCGTCGTGCAATGGCGGGCCCTGATCCAAGCGCTGATTTGGCAGGAAAGCCGGTTTGTGATCCGGGCCGAAAGCCCGGTCGGAGCCTATGGCCTGACGCAGATCATGCCGGGAACGGCGGGCGATCTGGGTATCTTCCCTGAGTATCGAAACAGCCCTTACCTCCAAGTTGAAGGCGGGGCGCGGTATCTGGCACAACAGCTCGCCCGCTTCGACGGCAACATAATCTTCGCGCTTGCCGCCTATAACGCTGGCCCGGGCCGCGTGATCGAGTACAGCGGCGTGCCGCCGTTCCAAGAGACGCAGCACTACGTCACCGTCATTCCGCAGAAATACAACGAGTACCTTGCGCGGATTGGCGGGATCGAAGCGCTTGGCACAATCGACCCTGCCCTACTGGCGAATTCGAACCTGTCGATGATGGGTACGGGCGCAGCCTTCTATGGCAGCAACTCACCAACTGCGATCCGCCAAGCCGCCCTTCGCGTGCGGGATATCGTGACCCGCATTGGCTCCACCACCGATGTGCAAGAGTCCATGGCGTTGAACACCTACGCCCGGGCTGAACTGGTCCGTCTCATTGCCGCAATGACAAGACTGCAAGCCGCACGGACCCAACCCCTTAGCGCTGAGCAACTGCGTCTCGCAGCGGCTCGGATGCAAGAACAAGAATTCATGAACTTCACCATAGAGGACCTAGATTAATGCGCACTCTAACGCTTCTCACCAACTACGTCCGCAACACCCTTCGGACGCTCGCTGCCGCACTTCTTTTGCCTGTCGGTATTGCGGCTCCCGTGACCATCATAACGGCCCCTGTATATGCGCAGGGTGTGCCGGTCGTGGACACGCAAAACATCGCCCAGAACATCCAGCAACTCCGCCAGATGATCGAAGACGAGCTTCTGCAGAACGAACAGCTTTTGCAGCTTCGTGAGCAACTTACGACACTCACCGACCAGCTCGCGCAGCTTCAGGAAACCTATGCCGCTCTGACGCGACTGGCTGAACTGCCTGAAGTTATCGCGACGGAAATGGAAGCCGAACTCAACGGCATTCTCGATCAGGAATTCGGGGACATCCAGGCGACGATCCAAGCAATCCGTACTGGCGACTTCTCGGGCCTCAGTGGCTCCGGTGCGGGCGAGATAGAAACCCAGATGGACCGTGTTCTTGCGGAACTCGGCTTCGATGAAGACACGCTTAGCGAAATGGCCACCAGCGGAAATGCTGGTGCTGAACGCATTGCGACGCAAGCCACGACTGGCGCCCTCGTCTCTGCAGCTGCGCAAAACAGCTATGAGGATGCGGGCCAATCGCTTGAGCGTGTGGACCGTCTTGTCGGTCTGATTGATGA
>JBCAXQ010000413.1:0-2067 GCA_038534015.1 Pseudomonadota bacterium
CCCGCCGCGATCAGCACATCCGGGTTGGAAGTGTTGGTGCAGCTTGTGATGGCCGCGATCACGACATCGCCATCGCCGATATCATGGTCTTTGCCCTCAACTGCGGTGCGAACCGGCCCGTCCTTCTTGTAGACCGACTTCAGTTCGCCGTTGAACAGCTCGTCCACTTCGGGAAGGATCACGCGGTCTTGCGGACGCTTCGGTCCGGCAAGGCTCGGGACCACCGATGCGACGTCGAGTTCGAGCGTGTTCGAGAACACAGGCTCGTGCGCCGGATCAAACCACATGCCCTGTTCCTTGGCATAAGCTTCGACCAGCGCGAGATTTTCTTCGCTGCGACCGGTCAGGCGCATATATTCGATTGTCTTGTCATCGATGCCGAAAAAGCCGCAGGTTGCGCCATATTCCGGAGCCATATTGGCAATCGTCGCACGGTCGGCAAGCGTGAGGTTCGCAACGCCCTCGCCGTAAAACTCGACGAAGCGACCCACCACGCCGACTTCGCGCAGCATCTGCACGCAGGTCAGCACGAGGTCTGTCGCGGTGACGCCTTCGGCCATGCGCCCGGTCAGCTTGAAGCCGACGACTTCGGGGATCAGCATCGAGATCGGCTGGCCCAGCATGGCGGCTTCGGCTTCGATCCCGCCAACGCCCCAGCCCAGAACGCCAAGGCCGTTGATCATGGTGGTGTGGCTGTCCGTACCGACGCAAGTATCGGGATAGGCGACCATTTCGCCGTTCTCATCCGCGCTCGACCAGATGCCCTGCGCGATGTGTTCAAGGTTTACCTGGTGGCAGATGCCGGTGCCCGGAGGAACCGCGGAGAAGTTCTCGAAGCTCTTCGACCCCCATTTGAGGAAGTCATAGCGTTCTGCGTTGCGCTCATATTCGAGCGCCATATTGGCTTCCATCGCTTTAGGGTGCCCGAACTCATCGACCATGACCGAGTGATCGATCACGAGGTTTACAGGGACCTGCGGGTTGATCTTTTGCGTGTCGCCGCCAAGCTCCTTGATAGCGTCTCGCATTGCCGCCAGGTCGACCACACACGGCACGCCGGTGAAGTCCTGCAGCAGCACGCGCGCCGGGCGGTATTGGATTTCGTTTCCGGTGACCGGATTCTTCTGCCAGTCGACGATCGCTTGGATGTGCTCGCGGCCGACGGTGAAGCCTTCATCCTCGAACCGCAGCAGGTTCTCCAGCAGCACCTTCATTGAGTTCGGCAATTTGGAGATATCGCCCAGCTGCTCAGACGCCTTGGCGAGCGAGTAATAGGCGTAGCTCTTGTCGCCGACATTGAGGGTTGAACGTGTGGCGAGCGTGTCCTTGCCGATAGCTGTCATGGCGGGCTTCATCCTTTGTGTGAGGCGGCCTGCTGCGATCCCCACAACAGGCGGAATTTTCGTGGTCGCACCTGCTAGATGGGGACGATTAGGTCAAGAGTAAGGCCGGGATTTCAGGCCTGTTGCGAGTCGATTGCGACTTATGTCTGATTGGTCTCAGCCTGCTTGCGGGTCGCGATCCAGCAACCGGCAACAATCAGCACCGTACCGGCGATCGTGGTGAGCGTCACGCTTTCGCGGAAGAACAGCCATCCGAACAGGCTCGCCCAGAGAAAACCGGAATATTCTATGGGCACCAGCGCCTGTGTTTCCTCGCGGGCATAGGCCCAGGCAAGCGCCATCGAAGCGGAAACGGTAAGGACCGCTCCAAACGAGATAGTGCCCAGCGCGTCAACGCTTGGACTGACCCAGAAAAATGGGGCGAACAGCAGCAAGACCAAGCCGCCCACCCCACTATGGAATGTGGCAACCTCGACCGGCCCGGCAAGTTGTGACTGTTTGCGGATGACCACAAAGTTATACGCATAGAGGAAAGCCGAAAACATAAGCGAGACAAGGCCATAGATGTAATCATCCGACACCTGCCCACGGCCAAACTGACCTCCGACAATCACAAGTGTACCACCAAATCCGAGAATACTTGCGAAGATGGCAGCCCGCTGGATTTCCTCGCCAAGCAGGACCCTGGCAAAATACAGTGCGATCAGTGGAGCGATAAAGCTGA
>JBCAXQ010000414.1:0-2051 GCA_038534015.1 Pseudomonadota bacterium
CTGCACATCAGGATTGATGTCGATGAAAACGAAGCTGTTCGCGTCGAAATGGGAGCAAAGGCAATCGTCAGCCCGCGCGGCGCGGCCGAACAACAGGTAGAGGCGGCCTTCGTGCGGGCCGAGCCACAGATTGTACCCAAACGTTCGCTCACCAACAGCGCATCCGAGCGCGTTGATGTTCGCGTGTTGCAGCTGATCTATGCGCTGCCTGCAACCGACATTTTCCGGGTTGGCCAACAGGTTGATGCCTTCATTCCAGCAAATGGTGGCGGCGACGCATCACCCAATGCCGAACAGGAAAGCGGAGAATAGACATGCGCACGCGCCATTCACGCACAATCGCGCTTGCTCTCACGCTAACTCTTGGTGCGTGTGTCGCGGGTCCACCTGCAGAAATCGCCACCCCGGCACCAGTTCTACCGGAGGCATTTTTCTATCAACCTGATCGCACCACCCAGGCAAGCCTCGGCTCCCTGCTACCATACCGCGATCCGGCCTTCTTGGATCTCGCAAAACTGGGGCTTGATGGCTCGCCCAGCCTTGCAGAGGCTGTCGCACGAATTGACACAGCAAGGGCTGGCGCCAGGCGGGCTGGTGCGGAACGCCTGCCACGGCTGGATGCTGATGGCTCGGTCACGGGCACCAGGACAAACCCCAACCAGTTTGGCGATCTGGGATCCACCGGCCTGATTGATACCGAGCAGGTATCCTATGGCGCCAATCTCGTTGCGAGCTGGGATGCTGATGTGTTTGGTGCTTTGCGAGCGCAAGAACGCGCAGCTGTCGCACGGATTGACGCGGCGAGTGCCTCTGCCCAAGCAGTTAGGATTGCGTTGATCGCGGAGATCGCGGCAAGCGTGGTGGATTGGCGTACCCTTGCAGCTCGCGAGAAAGCGCTCGAGCAAGACGTGTTCGCCGCCGAGCAACTGGCAACGCTGGCCAAAACGCGAGAAAACGCTGGATTGGCTCCGGGTTTCGATCGTGTGCGCGCCGAAGCTGCTGCCAGTGCCTCACGTTCGCGGCTCGCGACCCTCAGCAGCGAACGCGTGCAGATCGTCGGCCGTTTGGTGACCCTTACCGGTCAGGCCAGCGCAGTGATCAATGAAGCGCTAGAGCAGGGAGGCCCGGAGGCCAATCCGCTTCCGCCGCCTATGGCGCTGCCTTCTCAGCTGCTCAACAACAGGCCCGACGTATTGGCAACAGCAGCCGAACTCGCTGCAACCGATGCCGATCTTGCTGCTACAGCGCGCCAGCGTTTTCCGCGGATAACTCTTTCAGCCGCTCTGGGGCTCCTCGCGTTCAACCTCGGCGACCTGTTCAATGAAGACTCAGTGGTCGGAACGCTAGCTGGATCTGTTGCCGCACCCTTGGTCGATTTTGGTCGGATCGAAGCGGAGATCGATGGTGCCGAAGCCAATAAACGTGCCGCCTTCCAGGCGTATCGTGGAGCGGTCTTCCAGGCACTGGGCGATGCGGAAACGGCATACGGGTTGATCGATACGATCGACACCGAAGCGGCATTGGCCGTTCGCGAGCGCGACGAACTCAATCGTGCGGCCGAGTTGGCGAACACCCGCTATCGCGCTGGCCTGGCCGACTTTCTCACCGTGCTTGAGGCTCGACGTGCGGCGGACGCCAGCGGTGAGCGCGCAGCAGCAGCCTTGGGACGCGCTCAGCGAGCGCGAGTTATCCTGTGGCAAGCGCTCGGCGGCGAAGACTTTGAGAGCGAAGGCTAACCAAAGCCTAGGCCAGAACGCGCTCGAACAGCCAGAAACTCGCGGTGATGCCTATCGCATAGGTCGCCACTCGGAATATCGGCGCCTCCACGCGCGGAACAAGTCGTGTGATCACTGCGAGCACAGCAAGCTGGGCTGCGATGACGAATAGCTGGCCTGCCTCTACCCCGAGATTGAATGCAAGCAATGCCATCGGAACTTCGCCTTCGGGCAGCCCGATATCGGCCAAAGCGCCGGCGAACCCGAAGCCATGCAGGAGCCCAAAGACGAACGCGACCAGCCAGGGAAACCGGCGGGTCCATGACTCCGGTTCAC
>JBCAXQ010000415.1:0-2050 GCA_038534015.1 Pseudomonadota bacterium
GGATTTCCCCGGTCGGGGCCGATAACGTGTGTCTGGCCGAAAGCAGGCTCCAACTGGCGAATCCTTCGTCCTTGGCGACGTGGTTGAGCGCCTGATGGAGCGGGATACGGCGTTCGCGCGCCATCATCCGGGCTTGCTTCTTTAGTCGAAAAATTGGGGCAGATAGTCTCATCGAATTGCCTCCTCATTCGAGCCGATTTCGCAATCCCTCCTTATGCAAACGCCCGAACGCTGGGTTCATCGAGATCGATCACTCTGCATGTCATATGCTTTCCCGACAGGAGGGAGGAGGCGCGAGCAAGCCTGGGGGAAGTATTGAGGAGGACAGGTTGAAAGTCATCCCCGAACTGCGAGAAATCCTCTGAATTCTCACGGCAAACGGGTTTCGACCGAAACCGCTTCTGGTTGACTTTCCGCATACGTAACCTCATATGCTGCGTCAGCGAAACGCGATTGCCAGCGTGAAGCGGCGGCTCTGATTAGAAAATCCGCCCCGGCAGCGTTTCGATTTTTCCCTCGACTTCCCTTTTCACGCGGGCGGTTTAACCACCCGCGCTGCGCGACGATTCCGCTCGGAATCGGACGGCGCACCGCATATATTGCGAGCTTAAAACTCAAACATGACTACCACTTTTGACGAACTCGGGCTGTCACAGCCCGTCCTCCAGGCGCTTGACCTGCAGGGTTACACAACTCCCACGCCGATCCAGGCACAGGCCATTCCGGCTGTGCTCGAAGGGCGCGACCTGCTTGGCATTGCACAGACAGGCACCGGCAAGACCGCTGCCTTCATGCTTCCCAGCATCGATCGTCTGCGCGCCAGCGATAACAACATTCCATTCAAGAGCTGCCGGATGCTGGTGCTCGCGCCGACGCGCGAACTCGCCGGCCAGATCGCCTCAAGTGCCAAGGACTATGGCGCGATGGCGGGCCTCAAGGTCCAGTCCATCGTCGGCGGTACTTCAGTGAACAAGGACCGCAACAAGCTGCACCGGGGTACCGATATTCTGGTTGCGACGCCGGGTCGCCTGCTTGACCTGATCGACCAGAAAGCGTTCAATCTGAATGCGGTTGAAGTGTTGGTGCTAGACGAGGCCGACCAGATGCTCGATCTCGGCTTCATCCACGCATTGCGCACGATCAACAAGCTAGTGCCGAAGGATCGCCAGACGCTGTTCTTCAGCGCGACCATGCCCAAATCGATCAAGGAACTGGTCAGCGGATATTGCAACGATCCGGTGCAGGTCTCGGTCACACCTCAAAGCACGACCGCAGAGCGGATCGAACAGTATCTGTTCATGGTGCAGCAGAACGAGAAGCAATCGCTGATCGAACTGATCCTGTCCGGGCGCCACCAAGTGCCCGGTGAATTCGAACGCGTTTTGGTATTCACCCGGACCAAGCATGGCGCGGATCGCGTCGTGAAGAAGCTTTATCAGGCAGGCATTGCTGCAAACGCTATCCATGGCAACAAGTCGCAGGGCCAGCGCCAGCGCGCGCTTGACGAGTTCAAGCGGGGCAAGGTGAATGTGCTGATCGCAACCGATGTCGCCGCGCGCGGGATCGATATTCCCGGTGTCAGCCATGTGATCAATTACGAGCTGCCTAATGTGCCCGAACAATATGTCCACCGCATCGGTCGGACTGCGCGTGCTGGTAAGGACGGCGTAGCGATTGCGTTCTGTGCCGAGGATGAGCGCGATTACCTGCGCGATATTCGCCGCACGACCAAGGCGGAACTGGACCGGCTTGATCTGCCGGAGAACTTCCGCGCCGTAGTTGAAGGTGTTGGCCCGACTAAGCGCGAGCCGAACCGTCAGCAGAAGCGGGTAAAGCCAAAGCCATATGGCGGACAACGCTCTGGTGGCGGCAGGCCACGCCCTGAACGCAGTGGCGAGGCCGGCGAGGGTCAAAAGCCGCGTTCGGGCAAGCCCAAGCATCAATCGCGCAAAGGCAGGCCGGGCGGCAAGCCTGGTGGTCGTCCCGGCGGCAACAATCGGCGCGGTGGCTCTGGTCGTCGTGGGGGCTCGGGCGGTGGCGGTCGCGGAGG
>JBCAXQ010000416.1:0-2045 GCA_038534015.1 Pseudomonadota bacterium
GCCTCGGCGGCTTGCATAACTCTCAGCGCGTACTGCTCGCACTTGTTGAGGCCGGAACGAGCCGCGAGGTCGCCTACCGCCTTGTCCAGCGTAACGCCATGCGCACATGGGCTGGCGAGGGCGCATTCCTCGACTTCCTGAAAACAGATGCCGATGTCACAGCAAGCCTGAGCCACGACCAGCTCGAAGCTCTCTTCGACATGGAGTACCACTTCAAGCGCGTCGATCTCATCTTTGAGCGGGTATTTGGGAAAGCCTGACCTCAGCGCCTTTGCCTTCTGTCTGCCAAATTCAAGACTATGCTGACCCCTACAGTGAGTAGAGGGGACGCACCATGAAACGCTTTATCGTTTGGATTGCGATAGGGTTGGGGTTGGCACCGATCGCCTGGTCCGAAGCCAGGATCGCGCTGGTGATTGGCAATGCCGACTATGAGGCAACCGGGTTTGCACTGGCCAACCCCGTCAATGACGCACGGCTGATGAAAGCGTCGCTCGAGTCAGTTGGGTTCGACGTCACGCTCGTCGAGAACGCCGACGAAGATCGGATGGAAGATGCCTTCGCCGAACACGGTGCCCGGCTTCGGGCGGCCGGAGAGGAGGCTGTGGGGCTCTTCTATTTTTCAGGCCACGGCGTTCAATCCCAAGGCTTCAACTACCTTCTTCCCGTCGATTCCTTTCCAAAGACAGAGCAGGATGTCTGGTCCCAGGCCCCGCGCCTTGGCGAAGCCCTCCAACACATCGAATCGGCCGGAAATGCAGTGAATTTCATCATTCTCGATGCTTGCCGGAACAATCCACTGCCAAGCGCGGCGCGCGGGTTCGGTGTAAGCGGACTGGCGGCGGCCCCCCGATCGCGCGGCCTCCTGATCTCCTATGCCACGGAGCCGGGGTTTACCGCCACGGACGGCTCCGGCCAGAACAGCCCGTTCACGGCAGCGCTCGCTGACATTCTTCCAACTGAGGGTCTGATCGCAGAGCAAGTCTTCAAACGCGTCGCCGACCGGGTTCGCGACGTTACAAACGGTGCGCAAACCCCTCACTACAACTCGGGCCTTAGCGGCGCGGACGTCTGCTTCGGCGGCTGCAGCGGGCAACCGGCTCCAACGCCAGTTTCGGTCCCCCAAACTCCAAGAACGCCCATTGCCACCGTGTCTGGTGCAGGCAGCTACAATCAAACGCTCAACTGCCTCGAAGCCTATGCCAACGCGAATGCCTGCACGACGGCGCGTTGGCCTGAGATCTTTCTCGGCTGCCAGGTTCACAAGTACTACGAGATGGAAGACGCAAGCTTGGAAGACGCCGTCGCGCGAGGTCAGTGTTCACCCGACGGCTGGCCGCGCCTCGAAGCGGCACTCAAGACCGCTCTGATCGAAGAGCTCGATTCAATGGAACCGGAGATTGAGACGATCAAGGATTGCGAGATGTGCCCGGAACTGACCGTCATCCCCGCTGGTGCCTTCATTATGGGATCGCCTGATACGGAAAAAGGTCGCTTCGACAATGAAGGTCCTCAACGAACGGTGACAGTTGATGCGTTTGCGCTCTCCACGTTCGAGATCACCTGGGGTGATCTGGAAGCTTGCAAAACTGCGGGCGGCTGCGATGGGTTCGACCCTGCCAGCGAGGTACGCAACCCGCTCTGGATGACACCAGACCGGCCCGTGATGAACGTTTCAGCCGCAGATGCCGAGCGCTACATTGAGTGGCTCAACAGCGTCATCGGACAGAGCCTCTACCGTCTGCCAAGCGAAGCGGAGTGGGAGTATGCCGCACGCGCAGGGTCGCAAACGCCTTTCAACACCGGCGAGACGATTTCTGGCGACATGGCCAACTACAACGCCACACGCGTCTATGCCGGCGAAGACAAGGGCCCGTACGCCCGCGCGCCCCTGCCCGTGGGTTCTTTCCCCTCCAACGGGTTTGGCCTCTTCGATATGCACGGCAATGTCGCCGAATGGACCGCCGATTGTTCGAGCAATACTTATACGGGGCACGCTAAAGACGCCGCACCCTATCCCGGCACCGCGAATTGCTCACGCATGG
>JBCAXQ010000417.1:0-2045 GCA_038534015.1 Pseudomonadota bacterium
CTCCACCGATTGCAAGGATTGCAGCCGGTGGAGCGATCATCGGCTATTTCCTCTTGAAGGAGACCCTGCCCGAAACGCGCCGACGCTCCTTCACGCTCGCCAGGGCAAACCCGCTTGGAACACTGATCCAGATGAGCAGGACCCCCATAGTCATGGGCTTTCTAATGGTGATTTTCTGCGCGCAGCTGGCCGCGCAATCGCAAATGTCGGTCTGGGCATATCACACCAAGCTGGTGTTCGACTGGAGCGAGCTTGAAATCGGTTTGAGCGTGGCGCTGTTCGGAATAATCCTGGTTGTCGTACAAGGTGGCCTGACCGGCGCAGTCATTGCACGATTGGGTGCAGGACGCACGGCCATGCTAGGCTTTCTGATTTCGATGCCCGCCTATTACCTTTTCGCGTTCGCCTCGGTGAGCTGGATCATGATCCTTGGCGTGGTCATTGGTGGCCTGGGCGGCCTGACCTTCCCTGCCTTGCAGCAGATGATGAGCGAACGGATCAATGAAGATGCGCAAGGTGAACTTCAGGGCGCTGTCGCCAGCATGATAAGCATCACCAGCATAATAGGCCCGATCATCATGACGGGAGTTTTCGGGGCATTCGCCGATCAGGAAGGCGTGTATTTCCCCGGCGCGCCTTATTTGCTGGCGGCCTCGATCATCCTTTGCAGCATGGCGCTGTTGGCCTGGAACCTGCGCCGAATGGAACGGGTTAGACCCGCCTGAATCAGGCTGCCTGTACGTCGTTCAGACCAAGGTTTTCTTCAGCGAAACCCTCGGCATCAAGCTGCGCAAGACATTGTCGATAAATGACTGGCTGCCCGATATTCAGCTGCTGGCGCACGACGTCGATGTCTTCGCGCATCACCGCTTCAACATCCATGTGGGCGAGCTTTGATGCCGCTTTACCCAACTCGCGGCCTTCCTTGATCGCAGCGTAGATTGGTGCCGAGGTGCCCGTGACCTTCTTGATCTGGCGCGCGGCGGCGTATGCGATGAACTTCACACCTAGATTGTGGTTCTGTTCATACGAAAAGCCAAGCAACGCCGCCTCACCCAAAGCGTCACGTCCGTAAGTGGTCAGGACATGGAAGAGATCGTGCGTGTCACGCAGCCGGTTGAGATACCATTCAATCTGGTCGTTCGGGCGCTCCTCGCGCGGGCGCCAGCCATAGCTCTCTTCTACAAGGCCGTTTGCGGTCAGCCCTTCACGCTTCATGAAACGTATGTAGTTCTGCGCAACGGTATTCGGGCCACAGTCATCCCAGCGGCCGTGATCATCCAGCATATCGGCAAGCCCGATCTTTTCCTCGCGCTGCATGAAATCTCGGGCCGTAGATGTGTTGATGAAACGCTCGGCCTGCGTGCGAATCTTGCGACCTTTGAGCGCCTCAATGATGAAGAAGACTTGCTTTGTGTCTTCCTTGTCGGCGACGAGGTTGCGGAAATGATGAAGCGCCTTGAACGGACGAAATCCGGTCAGATCGCGATCAGGTGCAACCAACGGGAGATCGAGAACGGCCATAGGATTGTTCCTCTCTTTTCCGACTCACTCAATTAAGTTCGGATTATGCAACCTACATAGATGTCAGTAAGGTGTCTAGTGGAGTTTCCCATACGGAAACTTCATGCAAGCTCCCTTTCCTTTGCCGATCGAAGTGCCGATAGGGATTCCATGAAATCTCATGAGACTGTGCCCTATTCGCTCCCCACATTGCCCGACGGTGAAGCAATTGCCCGCGCGCGCGCTCTACGCGACCGGCTTAAGGAACGGCGAACCTGCCGCTATTTCTCCGATGAACCCGTTCCGCGCGAGGTCATCGAAGCCGCGATCGAGGCCGCCGGAACCGCGCCAAACGGAGCCAACCACCAGCCCTGGCATTTTGCTGTGGTCGAATCTGCCGAAAAAAAGCGGGCCATCCGCAAGGCTGCGGAAGTGGAAGAAAATCGGTTTTACGGTGAAGATGGCGACAAACCGAAGGCGAGCGAGGAATGGCTAGATGCCCTTTCTGACCTGGGCACGGATGCCGACAAACCGTTTCTGGA
>JBCAXQ010000418.1:0-2034 GCA_038534015.1 Pseudomonadota bacterium
AGGTGCACAGGCGAAGAACGCAGCTTCTTGCCTCGACCTGCAGGTGCGGGCGGCTGAGTGTAAACGCAGACGATCTGATGCCCGGCCTCATGCAGGGAGGTCAGCGCAGGGACGGCAAAGTCCGGCGTTCCCATGAAAGTGATGCGCATAAGGTCTGTTGCTGCTCTTTGTGAACCGAGCGCAAGGCCCTATCTCCCACCCCATGGCATCGCAAGAGATCGAAGCGCTTTCAGGCGCGCTGGCCCGCCTGCCGGGGTTGGGGCCGCGTTCAGCGCGGCGTGCGGTGCTGTGGCTGGTCAAGAATCGCGAACAGGCGCTTCCAGCACTGCTTGATGCTCTGGGAGCAGTCAGCGAGACGCTGGTCGAATGTTCTACCTGCGGCAATGTCGATACGCGCGATCCTTGCGGTATTTGTGCTGATCATCGCCGTGATGCGAAGTCGCTTTGCGTGGTCGAAGATGTGGCTGATGTTTGGGCGTTGGACCGGGCGCGGCTGTTTCAGGGGCGGTACCATGTCTTGGGCGGGCGGCTTTCCGCATTGGATGGTGTGGGTCCCGAGGATCTCAACATCGCCGATCTGCTTTCGCGCGTCGAAAACGGCGATATCGAAGAAGTCGTACTGGCGATGAACGCCACGCTCGAAGGGCAAACGACCGCGCATTATGTGGCCGAGCGGCTGGAGGATTTCTCCCTGCGAATTACCCAATTGGCACACGGCCTGCCGGTGGGCGGCGAGCTGGATTATCTGGACGAGGGGACCCTGGCGCAGGCGTTGCGGGCACGGCGGCCGGTTTCTTAGTTGGCGTGCGACAGCCACCCGCACCCTCCACCCTATCACTCTGATCGATCACTTGCGCTTGCAGCAACAGCTCCTGCTTACTAAATTGCGCTCATGGCTATTCGCGAAATTCTGGAAGTGCCGGATCCCCGGCTCAAGACCGTGTCCGTCCCCGTTGCACCCAATGAGTTCAACGATGATCTGCGGACGCTGGTCGATGACATGTTCGAAACCATGTATGATGCGCCGGGCATTGGTCTTGCCGCGATTCAGGTCGGTGTGCCCAAGCGCGTGCTGGTGATCGATCTTCAGGAGCCGGACGAGGACGCAGAGCCGATCAAGGGTGATGACGGTGTTGAGCGCCAGCCTGCCAAGAACGATCCGCGTGTTTTCATAAATCCCGAAATCATCGATCCGGCTGATGAGCTTTCCACCTATCAGGAAGGCTGCCTTTCGGTGCCGGAGATATACGCTGATGTGGATCGTCCGGCGACCTGTTCGGTGCGGTATCAGGATCTGGACGGGAATACCCACGAGAAGCATCTCGAAGGGCTGCTGGCCACCTGTCTGCAGCACGAAATGGACCACCTTGAAGGGATTCTGTTCATCGATCACCTTTCACGGTTGAAACGGAACATGGCTCTCAAGAAACTGAAGAAACTGCGCGAAGCGGCGTAGTCTCTTCAGGGCTGATCACCCTTCGGGCAGCCTGCGAGGGCGAGCGGCGTTGGCCGCAACGCGCGGTCGCGCTTGAGGTCCGCTTGGGCACCCGTTTTTGGTTCCGCGCCATCTCCCGCGCCCCACGTCATCCCGGACTTGATCCGGGAACCCGCTTTTCAATCGGGGATATCCGGCAAAGAACTGGTGTTCTTAATTTGTTCCATGCTATAAGACGCTATGGATAGCGCGATTCTCTTAATTGTTGTGATGGTTGTAGGCGCGGCCCTGGGCGGGGCTGCCTCGTGGTTCTTCGCCTCGCGTCCCGTTGCGGATTTGCAGGAGCGGCTGGATACCCGCGAGAGCGAGTTCAAACAGGCTATCGCCGAGTTAGGCGAGGCAAAGGTTGAGCTTTCTGCCGTCGGCGAACGCGCGGCGCGGGCTGATGGGCTGGCAACAGACCTCGACAAGGCACGCGAGGAAAATGCTGCTTTCAGAGCTGAGCGCGCTGGTTTTGCCGAACAGAAGCGGCTGCTTGAGGAAAGCCGAGACAAGCTGCTCAAGGAATTCGAGAACACCGGCGCACAAGTTCTGGGCAA
>JBCAXQ010000419.1:0-2007 GCA_038534015.1 Pseudomonadota bacterium
AAATCCTGGCACCGCCAGTGCGCACACCCTGCGCCTGATAACACTTGAGATGAGTTGAGAGATACGATGTCGCGGATTTGCGAACTGACCGGCAAAGGTCGCCTTGTGGGCAACAATGTCAGCCACGCCAACAACAAGACCAAGCGTGTGTTCCTGCCGAACCTGCAAAAGGTCACACTGATGAGCGAGAAGCTGGATCGCAGCTTCAAGTTCCGCGTGTCGACGCATGGACTGCGTTCGGTCGAGCACAATGGCGGTCTCGACGCTTGGCTGCTCAAGACCAAGGATGACAAGCTTTCGGCACGCGCGCTGAAAGTGAAGCGCGAACTGGTCAAGGCTGGCGACGCCGCCTAGCGCGCCCTCCTCCGGGACCAGACAAGAGTTTCAAGGCGTGTGAGGATTACTCCTCGCGCGCCTTTTTCTTCGCCTGGTCCGCTTCTTCGCGCGGCAGCGGGGGCCAGGCAAAGCGCAGCATCAATGTGCGTTGAAATGCGGACACATTATCGTCCGAGATAAGATAGACCGATCCGCTATCCGAGCCTGCTTCATCGGGCACAAATTCGATCCCTTCGAAATTGTCAAACAGCGCAGGATCAGAAAGCTCCATCACGACTTCCCCGGTCCACTCGCCACCTTCTTCGATCTGGCTGGGGTCGGCTCGCATGATCTTGGTGTAGAAATTGACCGGGAAGGCATATTCGACCCGCCGCAATAATATCAGTACGTCGCCGTCCGGCAGCAAGGTGGCATCGACCGGGGCGAACTTGCGCGGTGTTGTGATCCGAAAAGCCGTGCTCTGTGCATTCTCATCCACGGGATCGCGGTCGAACAGATAGCCAGGGCGATTGGTCCGGCCCGCCTCCTCCGGCCCTTCTGCCAGCACCAGAAACCGGCCATCCGGCAGCCTCACCATGGTTTCCGGGCCGCTATTGCTGGCCCAGCCGCGCATTTCGCCCGGTCTCCTGCGCCCCTCGGCATCGTTCGCGCCAAGCCGCTCGATCGCATTGCTGCTTTCATAGGCGGCCCAGATCGCGCCGGTTGCGGGATCGATTGTCAGCGCCTCGAGATCGACAAGCTCGCGCTTCTTCTCACCGCGACCCGGCAGGAAGCTGAACCTCGCGCTTGATGCGTCAGGCCTTCCATCCTTGAGCGGAATGGCAAGCAACCGCCCGCGATCGCTCCCGGCCAGCAGATTTCCATCTGGCAGTTCGATCAGGGCGGAATAGCCGCCGAGATGATCATTGGCGCTGGTCAGGTGCCATGCACCGGTAAGCATCATCCCGCCTTGTCCGGCGCCATCGATATCCAAAGCTTTCAGTCGGAGCGGAGCGTCATAATCGCGCGTGGTCGTTTCGGTTCGCACCCATGTACCAGGAGCAAGGCCGACGGCCACAGCGAGCAGGAGGAGCAACCGCACCATCGTTGGAGGAGAAGCGCGAACGCGCTCAGTTCATCGGACCGACGAACAGATAGGGATCGAGCCGCGAATCGTTCCACTTGAGGCTCCAGTGAAGATGCGGCCCGGTTGCGCGTCCAGTCGCGCCGACATTGCCGATATACTGGCCTTGTTTGACCGCATCGCCTTCATCCACAGCGAGCTTCGACAGGTGAATAAAGGCGCTGTTTAGGCCTGCACCATGGTCGAGGATGATGATGCCACCTTCGAGGCTGAAACCGGTGCGTGCGAGCACCACAACGCCATCGGCGGGCGCCACAAACGGCTTGCCGCCTCCCGGAGCGATGTCGATGCCCGAATGGTAGCTGCCGGGTTCGCCGCGATAGATGCGCTGGCGCCCGAAGTGGCCGGAAATGCGACCCTTCACCGGCCAGATGAAATCCTGCTTCCAGCCTTCTGCGCCCGTTTCCTTCGCGCGCGCATCACGAATCGCCATCCATTCCGGCTCACGCTTCTTCCACCATGCTTCGCTCGATCCACTCGCCCGCTTGGCGACATTGACGCGCTGGATGTTCCATTCGCGTGAAGAAACCTCAAGCTCTTCAATGTTC
>JBCAXQ010000420.1:0-1994 GCA_038534015.1 Pseudomonadota bacterium
AAGGAACGGCCCTGAGGTCGGAAACTCTCTAAAGTTTCAGAAAACTGGAGCGGGCGAGGCGATTCGAACGCCCGACCCCAACCTTGGCAAGGTTGTGCTCTACCCCTGAGCTACGCCCGCTCACTAGACGCTCCGCAAGGTGGCCAAGAAGGCGCTTTCCTGCTGGGGAGGCGGCGCGATTAGCAGCGACGTACGAACCCTGCAAGCCAATTCTAGCCGAATTGCCACTTGATCGTTAATGCCCGACACGTCAGCGCTATTGGTGACTTCACTTTCCGAACGAACGCCCCACATTGGTGCGGTCGAATTCAGTAAACTGTATCAGGAGCATTCCCTTGGCCAGCATGGGTCTCAACATTGATGAGCAGAAAGCCGTCGAACGGTTTCAGCAGAACGTCGTCGAGCCATCCAAGACCAAGCTCGTCATTCTCGATTTCTGGGCTGAATGGTGCGGGCCCTGCAAGGCGCTGACCCCGATGCTGGAGAAAGTCGCTGCAGATTACGCCGACAAAGGCGTGGTTCTGGCAAAGGTGAATGTTGATGAAGAGCAATTCATCGCGTCCCAGTTCCAGGTCAAGTCGATCCCGACTGTCTATGCAATGTTCCAGGGGCAGCCGGTCGCCGATCTGACCAGCGCGCGCAGTGAAAGCCAGATCAAACAGGTACTCGATCAAGTGTTGGGTCAACTGCCTATTCAAGCTGGCGCTGACGGCACCGCGCCGCAAGGGCCTTCAGCGGAAGAAATAGCCCAGTTTGTAGCTATGGGGGAGCAATCCCTGAGCGATGGGGACGCTCAACGAGCCGCTGGAGTTTTTGCGCAGGTCACCGAATTTGATCCCAAGAATGCTGCGGCACACGCGGGCCTGATCAAAGCGATGATTGCCTTGGAACAGGTCGAAGAAGCCAAACATGTGCTGACCTCCATCGAAGCCGATGATGATCTTGCCAAAGATCCAGCAATCGCCGCAGCCAGGAGTGCAATCGAACTGGCCGGGACACAGGTTGATGATAGCGAGCTGGCCGGGCTGAAATCCGCAGCCGAAGCGGCACCTCAGGATATGAGCGCTCAGCTTGCCTATGCCGAAGCCGCCTTTGCTGCGGGCGAACGCGATAGTGCGGCAGACACTTTGCTTGGTATGGTCGAGGCTGATCGCGAGTGGAATGAAGGCGCCGCTAGGGCAAAGCTGCTGCAAATATTTGAGGCGACAGGACTGGAAGATCCCTGGGTTGTTTCCACCAGGCGACGTCTTTCGAAAATCCTGTTCGGGTAGGATTGCGTATCTAGACCATGACGACCCGCCTTTCGATCTTCCCGCTTCCTGGCGCGATCCTGTTCCCCGGATTGCAATTGCCGCTGCACATTTTTGAGCCACGCTATCGCGCGCTGGTTGGCGATGCTCTGGTGCGCGATCGCAAGATAGGAATGATTCAGCCTCAGCAGCCAGTCGAAGGTTCCCCGCTCTACACGATTGGCTGTGTCGGAAGGATTGGCGAGATCGAAGCTATGGACGATGGGCGTTACAACCTGATCCTCGAAGGGGAATCCCGCTTCCGCCTGGTGCGTGAGATGAATGTCGCAACCGCATTCCGGCAGGTTGAGGCGGAAATCATCGACGATGATGACAATGGTGTGTTGAGTGCAGTCGAACGTGCCGGCTTTGAACAGGAAGCGCGCAAATTCGCTGATCGACAGGGCTACAGTGTGGATTGGGATTCCGTTGAAAGGCTAGACGATTTTTCCTTGATCAACGGAGTCTCGCAGATTGCCCCATTCGACCCGGCGTCAAAGCAAGCGTTGCTTGAAGCCGAAAACCTGGCGGCGCGCTGCGAATTGCTGATCCAGTTG
Source organism: Pseudomonadota bacterium (assembly GCA_038534015.1). GTDB lineage: Bacteria > Pseudomonadota > Alphaproteobacteria > Sphingomonadales > Sphingomonadaceae > Erythrobacter. The sequence goes on from JBCAXQ010000420.1 coordinate 1,847, forward strand.
ATGCAGTTCTTTGGGCGCGGCGATGGCACCGAAGAAATCATGACCCTGCAATGAGTATCGCGGCATTGGGATGCGCGGCCGATCTCGGATTGGTCCAGAGGCCTTTGTAGCGGAAAGAACCAAGGACATCTGGGAAAAGATCCAGTAG
>JBCAXQ010000421.1:0-1972 GCA_038534015.1 Pseudomonadota bacterium
CTGCTCGCCAACATGGTGATCGAGGACTTCACGATCGATAAACTGGATGCCAGCGAGAAGCTCGAAGCCGGAGAGCCAGCCTGATGGGTTTTCGTTCGGCTGTCATCACCTTTCCAGGTTCAAATTGCGATCGCGATATGGCGGTCGCGCTTGAGACGATCAGCGGTGAAGTCCCCATTGGTGTCTGGCACGGCGACGCGGATCTGCCGGACAACCTCGATTTTGTCGCCCTGCCGGGAGGCTTCTCGTATGGGGACTATCTCCGCTCTGGCGCAATGGCAGCACGCAGCCCGATCATGCGCGCAGTGATCGCAGCCGCGGAGCGAGGCGTGCCGGTCCTGGGTGTCTGCAATGGTTTTCAGGTGCTGACGGAATCGGGTCTGCTTCCCGGTGCGCTTATGCGCAATGCGAACCAGAACTTCATTTGCCGTACGGTCCCGCTCGAAGTCGCCAACTCGCAGTCGCTTTTCACAGGATCCTATGATGCGGGCGAGACCATCCATATCCCCGTCGCGCACCATGATGGAAACTTCTTCGCCGATGAAGAGACCTTGGATCGGATCGAAGGTGATGGGCGTGTTGCGTTTCGCTATGCCGAACCGTGCAATGGCTCACGCCGGGACATCGCCGGTGTTCTCAATGCGGCGGGCAATGTGCTCGGCATGATGCCCCATCCAGAACGCGCTATCGAGACTGCTCATGGCAGCAGCGATGGCAGGCGACTGTTCGAAAGCGTTATTGGCGCCTTGGTCAGCGCCTGAAAGCCGACCAGTCAGGCGCGTTGAAGCGTTGTGGAATCAAACAGTTTGCGCGCGTCTTCGTTTGTCATCGGCCGCCCGAAGTAGAATCCCTGAATCTTGTCGCAGCCCAGGCTGCGGATCAGGTCCGCCTCTTCCATGGTCTCTACGCCCTCGGCGGTTGTTGTCATGTCCAGACTGTTGGCCATCGCGACCACGGCATTGATAATTGCCAGGCTCTCAGAACTGTTTTGGGCCGCTCCCTGCACGAAAGTCCGATCAACCTTGATGGTGGAAAAACTGAGCTTGCGAAGATAGCCGAGCGACGAATAGCCGGTGCCGAAATCGTCCAACGCCACGCTGCAACCCAAGGCCATGATCTGTTCAAGCGCAGTCCGAGCGACCGTCGCATCGCGCATGAAGATGCTTTCGGTCACTTCTATCTCAAGCCGTTCCGGGCGCAATCCACTCGCGGCCAGACATTCCACAACATCCTGATTGAAATCCGGTTCGAGCAATTGCTCGGGCGAGACGTTGACATTCACCTTGATGTTGTCCGGCCAGGATCGTGCTTCCATGCAGGCTTGCCGCATAACCCATTTGCCGATTGGCACGATCAGGCGGGTGTCTTCAGCCAGCGGGATGAACTTGCCCGGGCTGACAAACCCATGGTCTGCGCTTTGCCAGCGTATCAGCGCTTCAAAACTGACAATGTCTTCGCTGTGCGCATGCACCACCGGTTGATAGTGCAGCAGCATCTCATCCCGGCTCAGAGCTTTGCGGAGCGACACTTCGAGTTGTCGACGCTCTTCGGCCTGGGCGTGCTGCACAGGTTCGAAGCGGAAGTGCTCTCCGCCGCCGATATCCTTTGCCCGATAGAGCGCAAGGTCGGCATTGCGCATCAACTCTTCGACGGACTGTCCATCGCGCGGCCCAACGGCCGACCCGACACTGGCACCAACATAGAGCGTGTGCTGATCAACCTGATAGGGCTCGGACAACGCGTCGATCACATCGCGAGCGATCTGCTTAATGAGGTTTTTGTCCGAAGCATCCCGGATCACAATGGCAAACTCATCGCCGCCCAGGCGTCCGCAAAGCTCGTTGTCACTCATCAACGCCTGCAGGCGCGAAGAAACCTGCGCCAGCAGCTTGTCCCCGACAATGTGTCCCAGCGAATCGTTCACTGACTTGAACCGGTCGAGATCGACCATCAGCAGCGCACAGCGTGTTCG
>JBCAXQ010000422.1:0-1955 GCA_038534015.1 Pseudomonadota bacterium
GGCGACGTGGCGTATGAAAAGGAATCTGGCGAAGATGTGCTGGGAGCTATCCCCATCGATCTGGACGAAAAGATCAGTTCGCTGGAGTTTGTTTGATACTCAAACACGAGAATAGTGCCATGGCCCGTATCAGACTAACGCCTGGCCGAGATCAAAAACTCCATATTGCCTTGAGGCCCCGTGATCGGGCTTTCGACTATTCCTGCGATATCCCAGCCAAGCCTTTCTAACCATAGGTGAACTTCGCCACATACGCGTTCATGCAAAGCGGTGTCGCGAACAACGCCGCCCTTGCCAACTTGCTCGCGCGCCACCTCAAACTGCGGTTTGATCAGCGCAACCAGTTGGCACTCTGGCGCAGCCAGTTCGAGCGGGCGTTCAAGCACCTTGGCGAGACTGATAAAGCTCGCATCGCACACCACCCAGTTGACCGCGCGGTCGATGTGATCACGCGTCAAAACCCGGGCGCTGGTCTGTTCCAGCACCGTCACCCGATCATCCTGGCGCAATTTCCATGCGAGCTGATTGGTCCCGCTATCGACCGCGAATACATGTGTCGCGCCTTTGGTCAGCAACACATCAGTAAAGCCGCCGGTTGACGACCCGACATCCATCGCAATCACTCCGGTGGGATCGAGATCGAAGTGTTCGATCGCATGGGCCAGCTTGATCCCTCCCCGACTCACCCATGGGTGATCGCGTCCCCTGACCTCCAGCGGTGCATCTTCGGCGATCTGCTGGCCCGGTTTGTCGATCTTGATCTCGCCGCTGAAGACCGTGCCGGCCATCACCAGCGCTTGTGCGCGGGTGCGGCTTTCGACCAGTTCGCGCTCGACGAGCAAATGATCAACGCGGCGCTTGGCGGCCTTGGAAATTTTCGAGGAAGAATGCGTATTCGTCATGGACGATACAGCCGATAGCGCGCATTTAGACGGCATGAAAGCGACCTACCTCCATGCCCTTGGCGCGATTGCGCTGAGTTTCTCTATCGCCGCCTGCATTCCGCAGGCAGAACAGCAGGCGCCGGTGTCCACTCCCTCCCCGACGCCCACACCTGCGCCTGTCATCGCACCTATGCCTACACCCACGCCTGCCCCGTCTCCGGTGGTGCAGGAGCCGGTGTTCGAAGATTATCTCGACGCGCCGCAAACGGTGGGGGATTGGACCTACGACAAAGAAACGGGAGAGAGCTTTGCAGTGTTCGGACCAGCGCCCGATGCACCTGAGGTCATTATTCGCTGCGACCTCGGCAGCCGGCTCGTAGGTATCGGTCGCTTTGGTGTGACTGCCTCAACTGCGGCGATGCGTATTCAAACCGAATCGGCCAATCGCGTTTTCGATGCTTCGACGAGAGATTCCAGAGCGCCGCTTGTCGCTGTGGAATTGGACGCGAACGATCCGATTCTGGATGCAATGGCAATCACCAAAGGCAGGTTCGCCATCGGCGTTGAAGGGGTGCGCACCCTCTACCTGCCTGCCTGGGCTGAAGTCACTCGCGTCATCGAGGATTGCAGATAAGAAAACGCCCGGGAATTCAATTCGAATATGCATCGGACAACGGCGCGCTATTCTGACGTGGGAAAAGTTTTTTTCAAGACTTGTCTTAGCGAATCTTATGACTCAAAAAGGAGCCAGAGTTCAGCGGCGAACGCGGTACTCGGCCCCCCGGTGATACGGCAGGGTCTTGGCTTCATAGCGCGAAAGGAGGTGATCCGATGTCTCATGGTTCAGTAGCGAGGTCGGTGAAGATCCCTACGGAGCATATTCGGTAACATTTCCTTGCCGAGTAAGGCTTCGTGAGCGGCACTTCCGGCCGCTGACCATGAAAGGGCAGTTCTGCTGAGGCGGAGCTGCCCTTTTCATATGGGGGTGCTTTTGTATTCCGCGTCGCATCCGCGATGCGATATCCTCGCTCATGCGACCTTGCGGCTACTTCGTAGCCGTGCTCCGCGACT
>JBCAXQ010000423.1:0-1932 GCA_038534015.1 Pseudomonadota bacterium
CTCGGCAAGCTGACGCGGGTCCCCTACTGGCGCTGCCTTGGCATTGACCAAGCTGACCCCGAAGCCGCCCGGGCCGCCAACAAGTATTTCGCGTCCATGAGCGAGATTGAACAGATCGAATTCGCTCAGCGCTCTCTTCAGGGGCTCAGCCTCTATGGCGGACCAATCGACGGTCGCACCAATTCGGCACTGTCTGATGCCGTTGGCCAGTACCAGTCGAGTAATAATCTCGTCGCAACGGGTCGCGTCGACCGCCAGCTTGTCTCGTCGTTGCTTGGCCGGGACATCAAGCTCGCCGGGTCTGGAAAGCCCGTAGCTGGCTCTGGCGCTGACTTTGAAACCGTGGTCAACGAACGCCTGTTCATCTCCATGACCGATACGCTCGAGTTTCCGACCTATAAAGTCGATATGCCGCTGCAAATGCGCGTGCGTCTCAATGCCGATGCCTACTTGTACTGCTTCTATCAAGATGGCGCAGGCGCAATCGCCCGCATCTTCCCTAATCGGTTTCAGCCCGATGCCCTCGTCGAAGGTGGAAAGGTTGTGAAAATCCCGGACGATGAGGCTGGCTTCCGTCTTGTGTTCGAACAAGCCGGATCGAAAGAAAATGTGAAGTGCTTCGCATCGCGCACCGAGATTGGTGTCGGCTTCCCAGAAGCCCTGAAGCAAGGCGACCTCACACCGCTTAATTATGCCTCGTTGACTGACCTTGAGGCCGCAATCCGGGAAACCGCTCCAGCTGATCTCTCGGTGAGCTCAAGCGAGTTCCTGATACGATAATCCCTGTCGCAACCCGCGCTTCCTCCCGGCGCTTGCAATCAAGAAGGACTGAAGACCCATGGCTCATAAGACCGCTCTCCGCATCGCCAGTATCGTTGGTATCACAGGCCTGCTTGCCCTTGGTGCCGTCGCAGGCCCGAAGCTCACCGCACCAACGCCGGACAAAAGCGCGGCGGCCTTTGGGCCCTACGCCCTCGTTTGCTGGCAGGAAGGTCAGAAAGTCTTCGAGGAAAGAGGCGTGAGATCCCTTGCCAGTCTCGAATTGATGGAAACCCTTGATGCGCAGCTCACCCACGCTGACGGATCAAACCGGCTCCTGCTGACCCTCGGCGATGCCCTCTGCATCGTAGAGTACCAGAGCGAGTAAGATCGTCTTGACGTAAGGGGCGGTCTGGACGGGCAAGCCGCTGACCGGCAAACACGCCAAAGACAGACATTGGCCCGCACTCAGGCCGTTTGCTTTGGAGAGGACGCACAGTGGAATACGAAAAGGTCGTTAAAGGGCGCCGCAGCATCCGGGGCTATAAGCAGGCCCCTGTTTCCAAGGCGCTCATCCGCGATGTTTTGGAAATGGCGATGCGGGCACCGTCTTCTCTAAACACTCAGCCTTGGAACTTCTATGTCGTCACCGGCAACGTTCTTGACGAGATCCGCAAAGGCAATGTCGAGCGCAATCTCGCGGGCGTTCCCGATAGCCGCGAATTTCGGGCTGGACCGGGCTATGAAGGGGCTCACCGGGAACGCCAGATCGAGATCGCCATCCAACTCTTCGGGGCGATGGGTATCGAACGTCACGACAAGGAGAAGCGCCAGGACTGGGTCTTGCGCGGCTTTCGCCAGTTCGACGCGCCCGTGTCAATCGTCGTGACGTATGACCGTTCGATCCACGGCAGCGACATTGGCCCATTCGATTGCGGTGCCGTGACGAATGCGCTTGTGAATGCGGCCTGGTCGAAAGGCCTCGGCTGCGTGATTAATAGCCAGGGTATCATGCAGTCGCCAGTCGTGCGCGAACATGCGGGCATTCCGGAAGACCAGGTCATCATGATCTGTGTTGCCATGGGTTGGCCCGATGACAACTTTCCGGCCAACGCCGTGGTTTCCCGCCGCAAGTCTGTTGATGACGCCGTCGTGTTCCGAGGGTTCGAGGAC
>JBCAXQ010000424.1:0-1926 GCA_038534015.1 Pseudomonadota bacterium
CGAACCCGCCAATTCGACCCCTCCAAACCGGCCCGGAAGGCCGTGCGCCGAAATCGCCGGAGATGTTCAGAGGGCTCCGTTGAAAAACTAATGTTGCAGTTGGGCATTGTCGCTGATTCACTTCATTAAATCGAGGAGGGTTTGGCGATGATGGGGCGACGGCAAGAAGCGCAAGGCGCGCTGTTCTACGACTTCGGCATCGAAGCGCTTGTTACTCAAGATCATTTGCTCAGGTCAATTGATCGGTTTGTCGATCTCTCTGGCGTTCGAGCGCATTTGGCGCCGTTCTACAGTTCAACCGGACGGCCATCGATCGACCCGGAGCTTATGGTCCGCATGTTGATCGTCGGCTATACGCAGGGCATCCGATCTGAGCGGCGGCTCTGCGAGGAGGTTCGGCTCAATTTGGCGTATCGCTGGTTTTGCCGCCTCGATCTGACGGACCCGATCCCTGACCATTCGACATTCTCGAAGAACCGGCACGGACGGTTCCGCGACAGCGATCTCCTGCGAAAGGTATTTGAAGATGTCGTCGCCTGATGCATCGCTGAAGGCCTCGTTGGCGGCGAACACTTTGCGGCGGATGCCAGCCTGATCCAGGCCGATGCGAACAAGATGAACTCGACTTCAAAAGAAGAGTGGGATCTCGATGCGATCAACCCTGAGACGGCTCCACGTGCCGTCATCGAATACCTCTTCGCGCTGGATGATGCCGTTTTCGGCGCGGCGACGGATGTGACGCCAAAGTTCACCTCTCATTCCGATCCGTCTAGCCAGTGGACTGCGGCGCATCACGATGAGCCTTGTCGCGCCATTGGTCCGAGCGACAATGGCGAATGCTTACTTCGCCTATTCCAACAACTACCTGATCGACACAGACAACGCGGCCATTCTGGATGTTGAGGCCAGCCGGTCCGTTCGCACCGGCGAGACCCATGCGACCTGCAAGATGATTGAGCGGGTCCGGGAACGCTTTGGTTTGTGGCCGGAGCGGCTGATTGCCGACACAGCGTATGGGTCGGGGGAAGTGTTGGACTGGCTGGTCGAGGGTTGCGGGATCGAGCCTCATATTCCGGTCATCGATAAGTCGAAGCGAGCCGATGGAACCTTCTCAGTCGAAGACTTCGTCTACGATCACAAGTCGGACGCCTACATTTGCCCTGCTGGCAAAGAACTGCGCCAAGGCAGGAGAACGTTCCAGACCATCCGCAGCATGCCGAAAAACCTGACCTCGACCAAGTACAGCGCTCGCAAATCTGAATGTGAGGCATGCCATCTGAAAGAGAAATGCTGTCCAAAGGGCACTCCACGACGCATCACGCGTTCAGAGTTCGAAGGCGCCCGCCAGATGGCCCGCGATATCGCCAAGACCGAAGAATACGCGATCTCCTGCAAGCTCCGAAAGAAGGTCGAGATGTTATTTGCCCATCTCAAACGTATCCTTGGTCTGGGCAGGCTTAGATTACGCGGGCCGTGCGGCGCAAACGATGAATTCCTCCTCGCCGCAACCGCCCAGAACCTCAGAAAACTCGCTAAGTTGATCCCGATGCCACAACCCGCGTAAGGGCGGCACAGCCTGCTCTTCTTGCCGCCGCCGCAAAGCAAGAAGGCTCGACTTAAAGCACCGACCTTTTCAACGGAATAGGCTCCTTGCCGATATTCTCCGCATTGCAGCATCAAGCGATATGTACACGGCGGTGAGCGTGGGTCCCGGCCCAAAGCTGCCATCGGTCGACGTCTTCATCTTCGCAATCGCAGCATGGAAAAGCTGACTCTGCTATAGCGCACCTTGAAGAGATAATCCGCCGGCCGGTGTGCGCCAGCTTCAGACGTTTGGAAGTCGATCAATAATGGATCGACCCACTGAAGTCACGGTGGCAAGTTCATCATCACCCGCATCGGAGACAATCTGAGCCCTCTGAATTG
>JBCAXQ010000425.1:0-1917 GCA_038534015.1 Pseudomonadota bacterium
TTGATCGCGCCGTAACGCCGCTCATCGAAGATCTCGACAGCACGCTAGAGAACAACGGTTATTGGATGAGTGTCCTTGGGGACGCGATCAAATGCGTCTTGGCCCACCCCTTCGGCTGCCATCTCATTTGCGACACGCAGGATGCCGGATCGAACCTTGTCGACCTCGTCAGGCTTTGCAGTGACTCGAGCAATGGCATAGCCATACCCGTCAAACAGCGGATTGGAGAATGCTCCTGCTCCGGGGGAGTAAGTCGAGCCCATCTCTTCACGCAAGACGTCCGTGAGACGATTGCGGAATATGCCGCGCAATAGCCTCATCCGATAAGCATCGGCGGGATCGCTGGCATCGGGAGCTGGCCAATAGACATAGACCAAGGCCTGTTCTTCGGCGCCACGATGATAGAACCGGTTGGGCGTATCACTTCCGTTCGGGAAGGTGAGCATTGCCGCCTCGCCGAAGTCTGCTTTCTGGTCTGCGCGAGTTGGAAGAGCCCCAAATGTACGGGCAACTTCGCGGACAACCGCATCCTTTTCAACATCGCCGACGACAGTGATCTCGATCAAGCCGTCGCGCAATTCCGGCTCGATCCAGTCACGCACCTCTGCAAGCGTTGGTGAAACAAAGCTCTCAAGATCATCATACCCGTAGCGCTCATCGCCGGAGCGAATGAGCCGTGGCAGATACTTGTCTGCTACACCGTTGGGCGACGAATCATGGGTGGGATACCAAGCCTTCATCTTGCGGACATGCTGATCGGCGATTTCTGACCTGAATGCCGGTGCTGCAACTTTTGCAGCCATCAGGTTAAGCTGTGCAGAAAGATCGTCGCCCCCTGTGGTGCCGAGTATTTCGAATGCATCATTATCGATCAGAGTGCGGGTCAAGCTAGACACCCGACGACCAGCAAACATCGTACGAATATCGTCCGCAGTGTGCTCCTCAACGCCGCTACTGGCGAGGACATTCAGGCCAAGCCGCCGCAGACCCTCATCCTTGCGAGGCATGGACATAAAGCCACCACCGACGCGAACCCGGACATTGATCGTGCCCGCATCAAAATCGGTCTGCTTGAAGTTCAATCGAACGTTGTTGGCAAACTTGATCAGATGAGCGTCGGCATCGGCAACGTAGGTGTCCGACACCACCAAACCTGCGGGGCCGAAAGACGTGTACGCAAATTCTCCGACTTCTCGGGCCTCTGGTGGAGCAACGGCCACCTGCCGCGACTCGTTGAGAACTGAAGCCAGGGCGGTCTCGGCATTCTCCAACGGATCGCTGGAAACGTAATATAGTGCCGGGTCTTCATGGCCAGCCCAAGCCTCAGAAAATGCGCGGTTGACCTCGTCTAGTGTTAGATCTGCGATGATCGCATTGAAACGGTCGAGCCCGGATTGCGGCGACGTAAAGACGCTCTCATTGGCAAACGCGCCAACCAATGCATCAACATAACTGAAGCCAAATCCGCTCACATATGTCTTGCGGGTTTCCGCACGCTCAACCGCTGTCTCCAGACCTTGGCGTCTCAGTGCAATCTGTTCGTCGAGTTCCTGCTGTGTGAAGCCATGTTGCAGTGCGCGGCGCAGATCTTGCTCGCCCTCAGCCAACGCTTCTGCCCAGTCCTCAGGCGAAGTGCGCACCTCAAGCGCCATTCCATCCACGACTTCGAACGCCCTGTATCGAGCGGATCTCGCACTCAGATAGGTGGCCTCACCATTCTGAACCTTTCGCGCCATCCGCTTGTTGAAGATGCTTGTGCCGAGGGAGAGAATCGCGTTCTCGCGCCGCGTTGCGACACTGTCCGGCCGGTCTTCATAGGGGAGCAGGGCGGCCAGCGTGACAGTCGTCATCAATCCTTCATCGTGATAGGTGCCGATTGCTCCCGGCTGCACTTCGGCAAGCGTGCGCGGCCGCTCC
>JBCAXQ010000426.1:0-1912 GCA_038534015.1 Pseudomonadota bacterium
GTTCTTGTGGGAAAGCCGCGGGCCCGGCGTGTTTACCGATTTCCCAGCTGATTTGTTTGCCCAGACGAAAGTCATGGCCGCCAATCAGGGGCTTTATAATGGCTTCCTGGCGGCGGGCCTGATTTGGGCGTTGTTGTTTATCAAAAACCCGGCATGGAAAAGAAACGTCGCGCTCTTCTTTCTGTCTTGCGTCGCCATCGCCGGGATATTTGGCGCGATGACAGCGTCCAGGAATATCTTCTTCGTACAGGCGCTACCCGCCGTGCTCGCCATATTGAGCGTAGCCGCGCTGAAACCCAGGCACAGCGATTGAGGCGTTCGTTACGCCAAACTCGATTTCGGTTTTGCGACTGAGCGTTCGGAGCCGGGCGGATTGTTCAGGGAGGCTCCAGGAGAAGGCGACTGCTAAGGGCCAGGGGCTGAGTAATGCATCTATGGCTTCGGGTTAAGCGCTAAATGAAGCTCAACTGGCGTTCGTTGGTAGTCAGCCCGCATGGCGGTGAAAAAACCTTCCAAACGGTCAAACAAAGCAAGCTCATCATCGGGCTCTGCGTAAACCAATGCGATTTTCTCTGACACCGAAACAAGCTAATAGAGGAGGCCTTCGATTTCGCACCCCATATGGTCTCGACCGCTCTCAACCTGGAAATGCCTTTCAAAGCGCTCACCCAAATGACCAGTAAGCGTAAACCAGCCGCGTGTTTCTATTCCTATGTGCTTGGAAAGGGATTGGATAAGCCGTCCATCTACGACAAGCTCTGGAGTATATCCCTGAATTTTCCATGTCTCAGGCGCGGTAAAGTAGAGAAACGGGCTCATTTAATCACATGTCCGCTTCGCCGCTGAAGTTGCCATAGGAAATCAATACTGATCCGTCAGCTTTCGGAGAAACGCGTGCATTCGAACATCGAGCAGTTTCGTCTCCTAAGCCGCCGGAAGCAGCCCCTCAATCCGGCGGATAACCCAGCCCAATCCACCCCCTCTCAAACCCGGCATATAGTTCACTCATCCCTCGCACGGGGCCATACGACCCGCACACCCGGCTCTCCCCCGAGAGACCTGCAATCAGTGCTGAACACAGCCCTGCGCGCCGCCTCATGTGAGGGCGAAGTTCGATACGGAGGCAAACAAACACAGCCAGCCCTGAGCGCGTTCCATCGGAGGCGCACCGCGCCGATCGAGAACCAACAAACACTACGCTGCAATCTCCAGAACCGCGCCCGGCATTGCCGCCGCCAGAACCGCGCGCAGGTCGTTTTCGGCCAGCGCGACGCAGCCTTCGGTCGGCGCATAGTCCGGCTTGGCCACATGCATGAAGATCGCGCTGCCCCGGCCCGGCACCACCGGATCGTCATTGTGGCCGAGTTCAACGACCAGATCGTAGACGTGATCATCCCGCCAGAGCCGCTCGTGGCTCGCCTCAAACGGGCGCGTGACCGGGCGATTGTAGAGCGGATGGTCCGGTGCATCGCACCAGCCATCATGTTGGCTGATCGGCACGGTCTCCAGTCCCGTCTCCGGGGCAGGGCCCCTGTCAGGCCGGTAGTAGACGCGCTTCATCGCCCACACGCCGACAGGCGACGCCCCATCACCCTCCGCCTTGTCATCGGCGGCCACCACGCCACCTTTTCCAAGAGCACAACGCAGCGTGCGATCCGCGAACGCGAATGTGCTGTCAGGCCGAGCAACGAAATGGGCGCTCACGGGCTCCTCCTTGGATTGTGATCATTCCTTTGCCATACGTTAGGGGCGATCTTTGGGCGGGACCCCTATTTAGCCTCGAAGCTTACCGGGAGACAAAATATGTCTGGGACGAAACGACTATTGCTCATTGATGACGACAATGATCTGCGCGGCGCGCTGGCCGAGCAGTTCGGCTTCTATGGTTTCAAAGCCATCATAGAGCCCGAAC
>JBCAXQ010000427.1:0-1911 GCA_038534015.1 Pseudomonadota bacterium
GGGAGACTCAACTATGAAATTCGTCCAGCTCGATTCGCGCGGTGGAAACTACCTTGTCGTTGCACAGAATATCGCATGGCTCCGAACGGGCGAAAACGGCCAGACCAACGTCGGTATAGTCGGCGGAAGCCCGCTTTTGGTGACAGGATCCATCGAGGAAGTCGCCGCCAAAGTATTGGCCGACTAAAGCTTAACCGCCAAAGCCGACATCAAGAAAACCTGGTTTTGGACCGTTCCACTCACCTGCAGGTACAGGTTTGTCTTCCTCATCGCGACGGCGTGAACGACTTTGACGCTCAGGCTTGTCCTCCGACTTCGCCTTGCGCGGAGTGCGTTCGCGCTTGAGCTCTACCGGTGCCGCTTCCGACTTTTCGTCAACCTTGCGGCTCCGGTTCTTGCGCTTCGGCTTTTCTTCGCGCGGTTCATCGTCGGAGCTATCGTCCGCTTTTTTGCCCGCTTCGGCCAGTTCAACGCGAACATCTTCTTTGCCGAAAACCTTGATTGCGCTGCCGGTTAGCTTCTCAACATTCGCAATCGCTTCAGCATCGTCGCCAGCGACCAGCGTGAATGCCCGCCCCTTGGCTCCTGCTCGCCCTGTGCGTCCGATACGGTGCACGTAGTCATCCGGGTGCCACGGGGTATCAAAGTTGAAAACGTGGCTCACGCCTTTGATATCTAGCCCCCGCGCCGCGACATCTGAGGCAACGAGGATATTCACGTCTCCCGACTTGAACCGGTCCAGTTCCTTCAAACGGCTCGACTGATCCATATCACCATGGATTTCACTGCTAGCAAAGCCATGGCTCTGCAGGCTTTTGTTGAGCTCGCGTACCGTGGTCTTGCGATTGGCAAAGATGATCGCGGTTTCAACCTGGTCATTCTGGAGCAGCCAGCGCAGGGTCTCACGCTTCTTGCGGACATGCACCGGAATCTTGAATGCCGTTATGTCTTTGTTGGTAGTGGCAGCTCGCGCAGTTTCGATCCGCTTCGGGCTGCTAAGGAATTTCTTCGCCAGCTTTTCAATCGGAGGCGGCATCGTTGCCGAGAAAAGCATGGTCTGACGCGTTTCGGGCAGCTTATCGCAGATGAATTCGATGTCGGGGATGAAGCCCATGTCGAGCATGCGGTCAGCTTCATCGATCACCAGCAATTCGCAGCCATTGAGCAGGATCTTGCCCCGCTCGAACAGGTCCATCAGACGACCTGGCGTCGCGATTAGAACATCCACGCCTTCGTTCAGCGCCTTGATCTGGTCACCCATCTGAACACCGCCGATCAGCAGCGCCATCTTGAGGTCGTGATTCTTGCCGTACTTCTCAAAGTTTTCCGCGACTTGCGCGGCCAGTTCCCGGGTCGGCTCAAGGATCAGTGAGCGCGGCATGAGTGCGCGGCGTCTCCCGGCCGCCATCACATCGATCATCGGCAAAACAAAGCTGGCTGTCTTGCCAGTGCCCGTCTGGGCAATGCCGATAAGGTCCTTCATCATCAGGACAGCAGGGATGGCTTCGGCCTGGATGGCGGTCGGCTCGGTGTAGCCGGCATCTTCGACGGCTTTAAGCAATTCGGGTGAAAGGCCGAGATCGGCAAATGTCATGCGGTATAGAATTTCCGGAAATGGGATCGACGCAAGAACAGGCAGGCACCGATCCGAATTGCCTTTGACGGCTGTCAAAAGTCGCCTGCGCTCTCGACGAAAAAGGTCAAAAAGTCAAGAATACGTGCACGCGAGTGCTAGCGCTTGCTAGCTTGAGGCTTTCACCAGCTGGCGCATGGAACTTATCTCGCATTGCGCGCCGCTACGCGATTGCAGTTTATCGCGCTTTACGCATAGCTTTCCATCGGAGTTCCGCTCAACATAGAAGCCAGAGTAGAAATCACGTGAACGGCAGGATTTTTCGAGATTGACCGCGA
>JBCAXQ010000428.1:0-1909 GCA_038534015.1 Pseudomonadota bacterium
CTGAGCGACAAGCCAAAGCGCTTTTGTGCAAGCAGCGAGAGCCGGGTGTTCATATCCTCGGATGCAAGCTCTGCCGGGAGGTACATCCGGCTAGAGCCTTTCATGTAGAACAGACCGCGCCGGCGCATCCCTTCCTTCGCAACCGAGGGATCGAAAAGGGCCACCATCCGCTCGCTGCCGAGATTCACATCATGCTCGAAGCTCTTGACGACTCCGAGCTCGGCCGCCTGGGGCAAGAACATGAAGCGCGTGAGCGAACTCGCTGCCGCATCCCGCCAACCGCGCTGTTTGGTCTGCTCCTCCACCCGGATCACGGGAGGAGAGAGCGCTTGCTTGCAGAACGACAGGCACCCGGCCTGGACCCTGTCTCGGACCTGGCTCTGCTTTCCCTTGACCGCGCTTTCTTTGCGGATCGGCTCACCGGCAGAGGTATAGTTAGTGACCGATCCCATTGTGGTGGTTGCAAGCTGCTCCAGCACGGCCACATTGCCGCACATGGCTTCAAGCATTTGGGGGTCGAAATGACGCTGGTCTATCAAGCCCTTCTTGTCATGTCCGGTCGCCGCCATTTCGCGGAGCAAGAGATAACGCCCGGCCACATGGACATCGAAAGTCTCGCTCAGGAACGCGTCAATCCGGTTCTGCGCCGAGCCATTGTAGCCCAGATCGACCAGCATCAACGTATCACCCGGTGCGGGATTGGCGGTGGAGCGGACATGCTCGGCGAGGCGCGCGGACTGTTCCCTTGCGCGGCGCTTGATCAGTTTCTTGCGCTGCCCGCTGCGCAATTCCGCTAGCAAAGCCTGCGAAGCCTGGGCCATATCGCGGCCACCGCAGACTTGCTCGATCTCCTGCTCGGTGAACAGCATCTGCCGCGCCAGGGTTGATGGATTGAGTCCATGCTCGAGCGCAATATGGCGGTCGATCGCTTCGTTGGTTGTCAGTGAAGCTGCGGTCGCGGTGAAGCGGCTGATCTCCACGCGGTGTGCGCTGGATACGCTGGCTCCCAAGCAATGGACAGCATGCGGCAAATGCCCGTCGCGCAGCAGGAACAGCCAATGCACGGTCCCGCCACGCTCGCGCTGCAACGCCGCAGCTTCCTCTTGCAGCCAGGCTTCATACGCATGGAAGACCGGTCCGAGTACACTGAAGCCGAGCGCTTCTGCCGGATCGCCCACTTCCGCTTCGCCTTTGGAAAGCAATGCCCGATGCGGTTGCAGCCCGCGGATTTCGCCGCGGGCATCGCCGATCAATTGCTGGCATGTCCGCTCAAACCGCAGGCGCTGCTTGGTTGCCTCGCTAAACTGGACGAGATGCAATGCCGGGATGCCCAGAGCCCGCGCCCCGTCATAGTCGGCGCTGCGATTGTCCCCGATATGCAGCACCTCGCAAGGTCTGCATTTGATCGCCTTGAGAACCTTTGCGAGCATTCCCTGACTCTTTGAAACGCCCGCAGTGGACGAAGCAAAGAAGCGATCAATAAGGTCGGCAACCTCTTGCCCAGCCGCCGCCGCAATCAGATCGCGAAGCTGGCGTTCATCGAAATATGTATCACTGACGATGATGACTTTCAGGCCGTTTGCCTTTGCGGTCCGCATCAGCTGGACCGTTGGTCCGAATGCGAAACATGCGCTCGCTTCGGCGGCCAGTTCAGCGTCAATTGCATTGGCCCGCTGGCGCGCATCAGCATTGGGGAGGACCTGCCCGTAGATCTGCTCGATCGATACTTCATTGCGCCCGCGCAAAACGGCTTCAGCCTTGCGGGCATTCACTTCCTGTGCCGCACGTTGTCCAGGCACTATGCCCGGCAGCGCTTCGAAGACATCGCTGGGTGCATGGCAATCGCGCCAAAGCAACGTATCGAAGCAATCAAGCGAGAGGACTTTTGCTCCCTGTGCCCGGTCTAGCG
>JBCAXQ010000429.1:0-1905 GCA_038534015.1 Pseudomonadota bacterium
GCCAGCCAGGCCGCCATCACCAGATAATCAGCCGCCACTTCCAGCTTCAGCGCTTCGGCGCGCTCGATATGTCCGAGATATTGATCGACCAGGGCCAGGATCGAAATCTGCCGCAGATCTACCTTTTGCCGCCGGGCAAGATCCAGCAACAGATCAAGCGGCCCCTCCCACCCATCCAGTTCAAGGTAGAGGGCGTTGCCCTTCTTCGGCTGAGTGACTTCGCTTGCATCCCACTCTTCCGCGGGCCTTGCTGACAGCGCGCCCGGCTCTGGTGCGCTGGAATCGCTGGCGGAGAGCATAAAACCGTCATCGCTCGCGCTCATGCGGCTTCTCCTGTGACAGCAAGGAGCGCGTCTCGTTTGGCCAGATATTCTGCCTGATCACCCAGATCATCACGAATCTTTGTGCCTTCGATCGCTCTGTCGAGCCGCTTGGCGATTTCTGCTGACATGCTGGGCAAGACTTCGCAGATACCACGCATATCGTCCATCTTGCCCCAGCAATTCAGGATAATGTCGCATCCTGCGGCATGTGCGCGCTGCGAGCGCTCGGGAACGGTCCCTTCCAGCGCCTGCATGTCAATGTCATCGGTCAGCAGCAATCCATCAAAACCGATCTGACCGCGAATGATGTCTTTGATGATCTTCGGGGAAAACGTCGTTGGGTTCTCCGCATCCCAGGCGGTGAACAACAAATGCCCGGTCATGCCGATTGGCGCGCAATTGAGCGAGCGAAATGGTGCGAGATCACTCTCTAGCTCGTCTACGCTGGCTGTCACGGTCGGCATCTCATGATGCGTATCCGTGGTCGTGCGCCCATGGCCAGGCATATGCTTTATGCACCCAGCCACTCCGCCAGCCGTGAGTCCATCAAGAATACCTCGTCCAATCGCCGCCACCTGCTGCGGGTCCGATCCCAGCGCGCGATCACCGATCACATCATGCGCGCCCGCCTGGCGAACATCGAGCGATGGATGGTAGTCGACGGTGATGCCCATCGCCGAGAGTTCGAGCGCCATCGCATGCGCGCCTGCCCGTGCGGCTTCGATTGCGCTTGCCGGAGCAATCCGGTAACGGTCGTCAAACGCCTCACCAGCGGGATAATGCGCCCAGTGCGGCGGGCGCAGGCGCGCAACCCGGCCTCCCTCCTGATCAATCGAAACCAGCAGTCGGTCCCGCCCGTGAATGCTGCGCAAATCGTCGGTCAGCGCCCTCAATTGCTCGGGGTTCTCGCAATTACGACCGAACAGAACGTAGCCAGCCGGGTCCGCATCGCGGAAGAAAGCGCGTTCATCCGCGGTGAGCACAGCGCCCGAAAGTCCAAATATGGCCGGTATCATCGACAAAATGTCGCAGCCGCGTCCTGCTCAGGCAAGCGCGTTAAGGCCCCGCAATGGGGAAAACGCGCCCAAACGCGGGGGATTAGCGCTTAACCTGGCAGGCAATGCCATCCGCCTTGAGATCACGGCACAGCTTTTCGGCTGCAGCCACGTCGCTGGCGATAGCTTGAAGACGATAGACCGTGCCAATGTCTGCCTCGCCCTTCACCACGCGATGGCGAACGCCCGAAAGAGCGCTCGATTGGCCGGTCAGAGTCGCCCAGCCGGTTTCGGCGCGGGCCCGTGAGCCATAGGCCCCCACCTGTACTCCCACGCCATCTTGCGAAGCGGGTGTGTCAGACGTGGTACGGGTCGCAACCGATGGTCCGGGTGCTGCGTCAGCTCCGCTCGCCAGTGTCCCCTCGGGCGCTTCGCCCTCGCCAACGGCCGGGGCGACATTCCCGGTTCCGGCGAATTCCTTGCCACCCGGATCGTCCGGACGTTCTTTGTAAGGGCCTTCTGGTGCGGCAATTGTGCTGCCATCGGCGATCGGCGCATCGTCAGCACCGCGATTGGAAAAGTACCAA
>JBCAXQ010000430.1:0-1897 GCA_038534015.1 Pseudomonadota bacterium
TTCGTCAAGCGACGCATCATACCCATCGGCGATATATCCGCCGCCTGAACGTTCAGTGGGTGGTGATGGAACCAGGGCGATCTGAAGCAAGTCGGTCAGCGCGCCGTGCCCTGTCAGCATGGGCAGCAATTCATCAAGCGGCGCGGGTCGGTCCGATTGCGCAGAAAGCGTTCGATGAATCCGCTGCGCGTCGGCCAAGCCATCGCGAATCTGGCCCAGATCCCGCGGGCTTCCGCGCCCGGCGACAACCCGGCCCAGCGCGCGCCCCAAATCAGGCAATGCCCGCAAGACATCGCGAAGATCGGCGCGTTCAATTGGCTTATCGCGCCAGAACCGGACCAGAGCGAGGCGGCTTTCAATGGCAGTTCGATCCAGCAGCGGAGCGGATAGATCCTCGGCCAATTGCCGCGAACCTGCGCCGGTCACGCAGCGATCCACCGCTGCAAGCAAGCTCCCTTGCCGTGCGCCATTCTGGGTTTCCAGAATTTCCAGGCTGGTCCGGGTCGCTTCGTCCATCACCATTGCGGTTGCGTTGGCGCGAATCTGCGGGGGAAGGAGCAGAGGCAATGTCCCGCGTCCTGCATGGTCGAGATAGGCGATCAGTCCGGCGGCCGCCCCCAGCATCGCGCGGGAGAAATCACCAAATCCATCAAGTGTCGAAACGCTATGCAAATTGCGCAGGCGCTCTGCCCCGACATCGCTTGAAAAGTCTCCGCGCGGACGTGTTATCGCGTCATCAGGCCCGTGATCCCAATCCTCCGGCACCACCACTTCATTCGCGCCTAGCCGTGCGAGATGCGCGCCCAGCATGTCGGGCGCACACTCTTCCAGCACCATTGCACCGGTCGAGATGTCACAGCTGGCTATCCCTATTGTGCCGCGCACATCGGCGAGCGCCGCTAACAGATTGGCACGTCGCGGCTCAAGCAGCGCTTCCTCGGTCAGAGTCCCGGCGGTAACGAAGCGAACAATGTCACGCTTCACCAGAGCTTTGGATGAGGGCGTGCCTTCGCGTTTGGCGCGTTCCTTGGCTTCTTCAGGCGTTTCAACCTGCTCGGCGATGGCAACGCGGCAGCCAGCCTTGATCAGCCTGGCTAGATAGCCTTCGGCGGAATGAACCGGGACGGGACGCCGCACATCGGCACTGGCTTTCCATTGTACTCGCCGCGGCTGGTCAGTGCGATATTGAGAACTTGAGCCGCTTCTCGCGCATCATCGAAGAACAGCTCGAAGAAATCCCCCATGCGATAGAACAGCAGGCAATCCTCGGCCTCGCTCTTGAGCGCAAGATATTGCGCCATCATTGGGGTTGGTCCGCCTGCCATCAAACTGGCGTAGCCAGCTGTTCGCTGATTCGGAACGGTTGTGGATGAGCTTTTCCCGCACTTTGGCCTCTATCGCTGGTAACGAGAGGCCGCTAAGCGCGAACCAAACATCGACAGGAAGGATCCCTGATGGCCGACGATCGGCAAGTGACATTCACCGACCGCGAAGCTCTGTTTTATCATGAGACCATCCGTCCAGGTAAGCTGGAAGTGGTCGCGACCAAGCCGATGACATCGCAGCGCGATCTTAGTCTTGCCTATTCTCCGGGCGTCGCCGCTCCAGTCGAAGCCATCGCACAAGACCCCAGTCTTGCCGCGCGCTACACCGCCCGATCCAACATGGTCGCGGTGATTTCCAACGGCACTGCCATCCTCGGACTCGGCAATCTCGGGGCGCTCGCGTCCAAACCGGTCATGGAGGGCAAGGCGGTGCTGTTCAAACGCTTCGCCGATGTGGACTCGATCGACATCGAACTCGCGACCGAAGACCCGCAGGCGTTCATCGATGCGGTCGCTTTGATGGAGCCGAGCTTTGGTGGCATCAATCTTGAGGATATAAAGGCTCCGGAGTG
>JBCAXQ010000431.1:0-1881 GCA_038534015.1 Pseudomonadota bacterium
CATCCATCAGCATGGTCGCGGTGACGGGGACTGGCACGAACTTGAACAGGACCATCAGCGCAAGGCTGATCCCGATGAACCACAGGATCAGCTTGGCGAAGAGACGCATGATGACTTTTGCAATGCGCGCGAGCATGGCGGTCGCAATAATCGCCCTAGACTGATCTGCCAATCACACCTTGCTACGCGCCAGTTTGCGCATGTGATGCGAGTAGATGGACCGGGCGAGCCGACTGAGACCAAACCGGGCCGCAAGCGCGCTCGGCAGAATGCCGGTGAAATAGAGCTGTGCCAGCCGCCTAGGACAGGCGCGCAGACGATCGGCGATGGCCGGGGCTCCGTCATAATACCGAGCAATATCCTCATTGCCGCCCGGTTGATCGGCGAGCCATTCGTCGCGGAAGCGCCGGAGCGTTTCCAGCTCCCAACAATCATCGGGAAGGCCTATAGTTTCCACAGCGGCGGTGGTTAGAAAGCAGTCGCCATAATCGGGAATTGGGTTGGTAAAGGGGGTGATTTCGCAGTCTTTGTTTTCTCTAGCCTTTTTGGCGATGCGAAGCCCTTCCCCTGCAAGCCTGAATGCCTCGTTGAGGTCTTGCGCGCTGAAATCGAAGAAAACGTCGGGAACTTCGGGATTTGGTGTGCCGTCAAATGTCACAAAGACCCGCAAGTCCCCTGAAAGAGCGCCAAAGGATAGTTCACTCTTCCTGAAGTACTTTGACATGGAGTTTCCGAATTGCCGTACTTCGAAGCTTTCTGCGAGATCCTGCTTTGCAAACTCAAAACGGTACGTTCGTCCACCTTCGAAAGGGATGGGTCTTTCTTTATCCAGTTCCAGCAATCTCAAATACAGCCATTGTGAAGAGAAAACGTCGCCTTTCTCAGGGTAGTTTTTTGCATCTAAAGCGATCACCCCGTGAATGGGCAAGTCGCCAACATGAGCAGCTCTTCCGATCCGTTTGGCACGGACAGCGGCCAAGCGTGTCTCTGCAATAGGGTCATCAAGCTCGGTACGGATTATGTGAACACCACCTCTTGCCAATTCAATGCGTGAATTAGGATCCTTTGGTGTAAGTCGATATTCGCAGGCAGTTTTCTCTTTTGCGAGTGCTCCTGGGCTAATCACTCCCAAGGCAACGAAACCAGCGAGAAAACGACGGCGACGCATAAGGAATTTGGTCACGAGAAAACCCCCAAGCTATTTCAGCGAGGATATCGCGGCCGGGCAGGATTCGGAAAACGGCTCGACGCGAACAAGCCACGCTTTAGCCGGGCACAGACTGAAAGCCCTCCCGCTGGTTGATGCAGCAGGAGGGCTTTTAAAGCCAGTGATGGCGTTAGCGCCTAAGCGGCTCCAGGCATCAATCGATCACCCGCGATCCGCTGCATAGCCTTCTGCAGCTTCTCAAACGCGCGCACTTCGATCTGGCGGATGCGTTCGCGTGACACGTCATAGACCTGTGACAGCTCTTCTAGCGTCTGCGGCTTTTCGGTCAGGCGGCGTTCGGTCAGGATGTGCTGCTCACGCTCGTTGAGGCTGTCCATCGCCTCCACTAGCATTTCATGCCGCACATGCGCTTCTTCCGCGTCGGCCACTGTCTCATCCTGAAGCGGACGATCATCGGTAAGCCAATCCTGCCATTCGCCAGAACCATCTTCGCCATTGCGCATCGGCGTGTTGAGCGAGCCATCGCCGCCCATCATCATCCGGCGATTCATGTTGATCACTTCCTGCTCGGGCACTCCGAGGTCGGTTGCAATCTTGGTGACGTCATCGGGAGACAGATCGGTGTCTTCATAGGCTTCGAGCTGCTTCTTCATCCGGCGAAGGTTGAAGAACAGTTTTTTCTGAGCGGCGGTGGTGCCCATCTTGACGAGCGA
>JBCAXQ010000432.1:0-1874 GCA_038534015.1 Pseudomonadota bacterium
CTTCCTCTTCAGGCTCGATCGCTTCAACTTCGGGTTCAGCCACTGGCTGATCGTTGGCGGCTTCTACCGGCACTGCAACGGGCGCGGGCTCTTCGACCTCGAGACCGAAATGCGCGGCAATCGCACGCCAGATTTCGCTCGGCTCGGGCAAACGGCCATAGCCGAACTCACCGCAAGCCATCGGCCCTTCATCGGGGTGGAGCACTTCCACACCAGCCTGTTTGAGCCAGGTAACATTACGTTGTGTCGCCTCGTGCTCCCACATGCGCACATTCATGGCTGGCACGGCCATCACGGGCTTGTCCGTCGCCAGGATAAGCGTTGTCGCAAGATCATCGGCGATGCCGGATGCCATCTTGGCCAGCAGATCTGCCGTGGCCGGGCAGACCACCACGAGGTCCGCCTCGCGGCTTAGTTCGATATGCCCCATCTCGACTTCGTTCTTGAGGTCGAACAGGCTGGTATAGACTTGGTTTTCGCTCAGGGCAGCAAGCGACATCGGGGTAACAAATTGCTGCCCGCCTTTTGTGACCACGCAGGTGACATCGCCCCCACCCTTGCGGATTAGACGCACGAGCTCGCACGACTTGTAGGCCGCGATCCCGCCACCCACGACCAGCAAGATTTTGGGCCGCGTCTCAGTCATCCTTGACCTTTGCAACGCAAGCCATGCCGGCAAGTCATATTCCGCTCAGCTCCCTCGATTCAAATTGCGCAAAGCAAGCCTAGCCGGACTGCGCGCCTCGGCCAAGTGCAAGGGGAACCCTTGCGACACAATGGTTAATTTTTTGCTGAGCCGATGATGACCGGACCGGTCTGAATTTGCGCGGAAAACTAACCAATAAGCCCGAGCGCAAACAGAGCCGCAACCGACCCGGCACCGACGGCACCGGCCAGAAAATAGCCGAACAGCCCGCCGCCCGTTCGTTCCTTGCGATCCGTGATCAACTCGATCTCGGGCAGCGGCGGTTGCTCGGGCGCCCCACCCTTGGGAGGGAAGCGCTCTTCAATCCGGCGGATCAGGTCGGGCAGCCGGAACAGGGTCTCGGCGTCCTCCTTGATGCGGTCCGCCACTGCGGACTCAGGGCCAAGCTCGTCCCGGATCCAGCTGCGCACATAAGGCGCCGACACATCCCACATATTGATATCGGGATTGAGCTGCGTCGCGATGCCTTCAACCATCACCATGGTTTTCTGCAACAGCAGCAGATGCGGCTGCGTTTGCATGTCAAAATCGCGGGTGATCGCAAAAAGACCATCGAGCATTTGCCCCACGCTCAAATCCTTGACCGGTTTGCCGCGCATCGGCTCCCCGACCGCGCGGAGCGCAGTCGCGAATTCTCCAACCGAATGATAGCTTGGCACATATTGCGCTTCGAAATGGATTTCGGCCACACGCTGATAATTGCCGGTCGTCAGACCATAGAGAATCTCTGCCAGCCATTGGCGCGCGCGACGGTCAATCCTGCCCATGATCCCGAAGTCAATCGCAACGATCGTGCCGTCTTCCTCCACGAACAGGTTGCCCTGGTGCATGTCGGCATGGAAAAAACCCGCACTGATCGCCTGGGTCAGGAAAGCCAGGACAAGCCGCTCTGCAATCTTGGGCAGGTCTTGCCCTTGCGCAACCAGTTCGTCGCGCTTGCTGATCTTGAGCGCATCAATCCACTCAACGGTCATCACCCTGCCATTGGTGCGATCCCAGTCGATCTCGGGCACACGGTAACCGTCAATACCGATGGTCGCTTGCGCCAGTTCCGAAGCCGATGCCGCTTCGCGCCGCAGATCCAGCTCGCTGTTTGTCCAACGCTTGAAATTGGCGATGGTCAGGCGCGGCCGCAGCCGTGTCGCTTCCGCGCCAAACGCTTCGAGAT
>JBCAXQ010000433.1:0-1871 GCA_038534015.1 Pseudomonadota bacterium
ATATCGAGATCACGCTGCTTCTCTTCCGGGGTGCGATTGTCAGGCTCACTCTCATTCTGGTTCCGTCCGCGCAGCGCATCCAGGAACCGCCGTGCCTGCCGCACGATCCAATCGATTAACTTGTCGAGCGCCTTGTCGATCGGTTTGCGGAGCTTCTCGATCAGGTCCGTCACGGCCTTCGCGACATTGCCAAGGCCGACCAGCCGCGCAAGGAAACTGATCACAAGCGAAAGCAGGCCGACCATGGTCTGTTCGACCTTCTGCGCGGCGCCATCGATCTTACCCGCCGCAATGTCTGCGATGGAATCGATAAAGGCTGCGGCGACCTGAGCGATCTGTGTCAACCGTTCAACGAAGAACATCACCGTGTTGTAGATCGCGATAATCGCCTGGATCAGCGCACCCGCCGGGTTGAGGAAGCTCACCAGCTTGATCACGGCTTGCTCGATCACCTTGTTGGTGACGAAGCTGATGATCTGTTCGATCACCATGTCGCGCAAATTGCCGATCATCTCGACGATCTGCTGCCATGCGGCAGCCGGGCCCTCAGTGACCAATGTCGTGACCAGCTCGAACCCGGTTTCCAGAGCGGTGACCGCCGTTTCGCCGAGCACACGCACCAGTTTGGGCCGCACATTTTCCCAAGTCAGGCCGAGAACTGACAGAACGAATTTGAGGATTTCCTGGAGCGTAAACGCTTGCGGGATGTGGATGTTCGCTCCGGCCATTGCGCCGGTGAGCCACTGGATCAGCGCACCGCGCAGATTGGGAATGAAATTCTCGAAGAACAGCTGGAAGCCCCGCTTCGCTGCGGCGACCAGATTGCCGACAAAGCCGATCGGATCGTTGATGATCGTGTCGAAGGCTTTCCCGGCTTTCTCCAGATACGGGATCACACCCGGCGCAACGACTTCGACGATGATCTTGAGCAGGGTGAAGACTGTCTCAAGGATCCACGTGCCGAAATCGACGACGATCCCACCGAACACGCCCAGCACCTTCACAATCGCCGCGGGCAGGTCCATGAACTCGGTGATTTCTATGGTCTGGAATGCTTCGACAAAGCGATCCGGGATTCCCGTGACCAGAGCTATCAGGCTGTCGATTGCGGTGAAGAACCATTCGCCAATCCGCTCCAGCGCGTTGGCTTCCTGGATGTTGTTCCAGAGTTCTTCCTGCCCGGCGAGGGTCAACAGTCCGCCGATGATAACGCCCACATCGCGCTCGACTTCCTCGCCAG
This sequence comes from Pseudomonadota bacterium, assembly GCA_038534015.1. Classification (GTDB taxonomy): domain Bacteria; phylum Pseudomonadota; class Alphaproteobacteria; order Sphingomonadales; family Sphingomonadaceae; genus Erythrobacter. Next base: position 1,241 of record JBCAXQ010000433.1, read on the forward strand.
TGATCGGATCGTAGCCGAGAATCTGCTTGAGCAGGGCATAGCCTTCGGTTGGCTCAACCAAGGCGGCCAGCGGCGCGAGCACAGCCTGCTGAACGAATTCTAGGACCTTGTCGAACAGCCCGCCGATGAATGTGAGGATGCGATCAATCGGATCGGTGAAGATCCGCTTGGCACGCTCCCACACGCCATCAAGATCGAAGATGTCGCTCCAGCTCAGGCTGTCGAGGAACTCGTTTATCGATGCTCGAATGGACGCACCCGAGATGTCGAGCGTATCCATTTGCTCTTCGACCCAGGCCCCGACATCTTCGAACACATTGTACATGTCGAGGACGGCCGTGATCAGTCGTCCGCCGGGCAGGAATTCGACGATCGCGCGCAGGATATTGGCGGCGCTGCGCTCTACCTCGCGCATATTGATCGGGTTCACGCCGAGCAGGATCGTGAACATCCGATAGCCGGGGATGTTGTAAGCGGCCTCGGCAAAGAAATCGAGCGCGTCGCTGATACCCAAACGACTGGCCTGCGGGCCGGTACGCTCGCCGACCCTCGCACCGCCTGCAGCCTTGCGCTGGATTGTCGCGCGCTGCTGGATAGTGTGAGTCAGCTCGTGTGCGAGCAAGTGCTGCCC
>JBCAXQ010000434.1:0-1844 GCA_038534015.1 Pseudomonadota bacterium
ACAAGCTCGCTTTCATCATAATAGGCTTCGTCCCGAACCGAATACCAACCTTCATACCGGTCCAAATAGAGATCGCCAGCCGCTTCCATGCTTTGCCAGATTGCCTGGCTCGCTCGATGATGGTCATCCTCAACAGTCCGAATGAACCGATCATACTTGACGTTCAAAGCATCGCACATGTCCTGAAAATACCCCGACATCTCATCGGCGAGCTCACGGGCTGTAAGACCCTGCTCTTCGGCCTTACGGGCCATTTTCAGGCCGTGTTCGTCTGTGCCGGTCTGAAACCGGACGTCGTAGCCCTGCAAGCGCTTGAAGCGGGCGATAACGTCCGCCGCGATCGCTTCGTAGGCATGGCCAATATGCGGCCTCCCGTTGGGATAGCTGATCGCGGTTGTGACATAATACGGTGTTGGAGATTCAGGCATTGGCCGGTTCGCTAGCCGTCGCAGGCCGGGTGAGCAAGGTGCCTATTTCCATCGCCAGCAGACCCGGATCGAAATTGAAAGTCGGGGCCTGTCCCGCAAGCGCGACCAAGTCAGTGTGAGCATCAATCAACGCGAGACGCCTCGCGCCATTTGCATTTGGTGCTTCCGCAGCGACAATAGCCTGCGCAAGCTCAAGGACCGCCTGAATCCGTTCCCGGCTTGGTCGACCACCAATCAGTCGTGCAAGTTCGCCACGATCAACGAATTGCGGGTCACCATCGTCAAGCAATTTGCCAATTACGGCCGCAATTGGTGCAAGGTCTTCCGCCAGAAATCGCTGCGCGGTACCGAATGAGCCACGGGCTGCGAGACAAGCTGCTTTGACCGCGGCTTGATCTGCATCACTGCCGAGCATGCGCGTAATATTTGCATCGGAAATCGTTGGAAAACGCAGTATTCTGCAGCGTGATCGGATGGTCGGAAGTAGCCGCGACGGTCGGTGTGTGACCAACAGGAAGAAAGTCCCACGTGGCGGTTCCTCCAGGCTCTTAAGCAATGCATTTGATGCGCCTGCTTCCATATCATCAGCCGGATTGATGATGATCGCTCGCCGCGACCCCAGAGTGGGGCGCGTTGTCAATCGACGCTGCATCGCGCGGATTTGCGCTACGGAGATATTCCGCTTTGTCTCAAACGGCTTACCATCGTCACGCTTCTTTTCTTCTTTTTCGTCTTTTGGCAGTTTAGCCAGAATTAGAACGTCGGGATGATCGCCCAACGGTTGCGGTATCGCCTCTTCGTTCACCAATTCCCGCGCGGCCTGCAAGGCAAACTCACGTTTTCCGAGTCCCTTCATTCCCGCAAGCATCCAACCATGATGCATTCGCGTGCCCTCCATGGCATCACGCCATTCCCGCCAAGGTTCCTCATGATTGGGCCAGTCCATCATTCCTGCTCCAGCAAACGGAGAACCCGGGACATGATAGCCGAGTGCACAATCTCTGGCTCGCCATTGCCGTCGATTACCGCAAAATCTTCAGGATCACGTGCGGCGATATCCCGAAACGCTTCAGCTACAGCACGGTGATAGTCGAGATTACGCCCACCGATTGCATCACTTTGGCCGCCGTCCCTTTCTGCTAGTCGCTGAGCCACTCTTTGTTCGTCAACTTCGATCAACAGTGTCAGGTCCGGTCTAAGCCCTTCACTGCCAATAGTGTGGAGGCTTTGAATGGTCTCATCGCCCAATCCGCTGGCAGCGCCCTGATACGCTCGACTAGAATCGACAAAGCGATCACAGATTACCCAATCGCCACGAGCAAGCGCAGGCTTGATCAGGTGCGCAACGTGATCCGCCCTCGCTGCCGCGAAAAGCAGGGCCTCTGCCCTCGCATTCCATCCTTCGCCTGGTGGATT
>JBCAXQ010000435.1:0-1835 GCA_038534015.1 Pseudomonadota bacterium
CTTCTCCGTGCTGCGGCACAAAAACACTCGCGAGAGGTTTTCCAAGCAATTGATCAAGCGGGACATCAATCCTGTCGGCAATGGCCGCGCTGAGGTAGGTCAGATTGCCATCGGCATTGCAGGCCCAGAACCACCCCAGGCCGGATTGTTCAAGCTCATCAAGCATTGCAAGCTTTTCATCATCGGAAAGTGCTGAAGCTGCATCGCGACCTCCGCGGAAAAATCCGCTTCCGCCGCTCGATGACAAGAGACCCTTTAGGGGCACCTAAGACTATCCTTCCAAGTTACCAATCCGGAAACACCGGTCCTGACCGTCGAGTAAAGCCAGATGGTTACTTTTGCCCTAAAATCGATCCTTTCTGTCAGCCTCCGCAATCTTGCGGAAACGTGATTTTCCGGCCGGAGCGACAGGCAATCAGGTTGGTCTGCGAAGGGACATCTTTTCTGGCCGCTCGCGCAAAACGGCGAACGTGCCATCCGCCCGTTTCTTGAGTGGTGCAGGGAACGCAATTCCCAAGCGATTCTCTCGCGACCAGCGCACCTGCGCAGGTGCCACTTTGTTGGGCGCAAATTCGATATGGATCGAACAGCCAGGAGGAATGTTCCACAGGCCATCAAGCATGGCGCCGCCTTCGGATATGTTGCGAATGTTCGCATCCATGCGGTTGCCATCAACCACAACCGCGACTCTGCGAAGTAGAACCTGGCGGGGCGACCTAGCAGCCTGCGGCCCTTCGGGCTCGGCCACGAGATTGCCCGATACCAACTCCTTTGCATCATCAGCATTCATCGGTTTGTAGTAGATATGACCTTGCACCTGGCTGCACCCGAACAGCTGGACCAGCTCCAACTCATCAAGCGTCTCGACGCCCTCAGCAGTCGTATCCATGCTCAGAGCTTCGGCCAGATTTGTTATTGACGAGATAATCGCCCCATTGCGGCTTCCCCGCTCGGTGGCGCCCCGCACAAAACTCTGATCGATCTTGATCTTATCGAATGGAGCTTTCTTAAGATAGCCAAGCGAGGAATAGCCTGTCCCGAAATCATCCAGAACCAGACGAACGCCAACCCGCTTCAGAGCCTTGAACATGGCATCAATTCCAGCGTTATCGTTCAGGAATACGCTTTCGGTCAGCTCCAACTCCAGCCTGGAAGCATCGACGCCCGCATGCGCCAACGAGTTGGCAATGACCGTAGGCAACTCTGGATTGGAAAACTGCAGTGGAGACACGTTGACCGCACAACGAATTGATTCCGGCCATTGAGCCAAGTCTTCGCAGGCTGTCCTGAGAGCCCACTGGCCGATCTGGTCAATCATACCCGCATCCTCTGCGATGGGTATGAATTTTGTCGGCGAAACCCATCCTTTCGTCTGATGCCTCCAGCGCATAAGCGCTTCAAATCCGACGATTTTCTCACTAGCTGAGTTCACGATGGGCTGGTAATGCAATTCCAGTCCGCCTTCGGCCAAGGCTCTGCGTAGTTCCTGTTCCAAAGCCGAGCGCTCTTCGGCTGCAGAATGGAGATCATCAGCGTAGAATCGATGGCAACCACGGCCGGCATCCTTCGCAGCATATAGGGCCAGATCCACATTTCGGATCAGTTCATCATTCGTCATGCCATCCCTTGGAGCCGTGGCAATGCCAACCGAAGCACCAATGACAACACTCTGGCCCTCTATCGAGTAAGGTTGGGAAAGAGCGGCAATTATATCGTCTGCGAGCGCAGCGAGATCCGCGCGTTTTTCATACCCTGGCACGATAACCTGAAACTCGTCGCCGCCAAGGCGACCACATCGCCCTTTGCCATCCGTTGTGCGCTCAAGCCTTTGCGCG
>JBCAXQ010000436.1:0-1821 GCA_038534015.1 Pseudomonadota bacterium
AAGCGGCAGTTCTTTGAGATAGCGGAAATTGCAGAACCCCGCGCCAAAATCATCCAGAGCGGTCTTGAACCCGAGCCCCCGCAAGGCGGAAAGAGCATCCGCCGCCTGGTTGAGATTGCGCAGCAGAACATCCTCGGTGATCTCGAGCATAAGTCGTCCCGGTGCGATATCGCTACCACCTATAAGCTCGGCGAAGTCGGCTGCGAACCTTACGTCCCCCAGTTCTTCCGGAGTGATGTTCAGCGAAAGTCCCAGCTCTTCTGGCCAGCTCTCCGCATCTTCCAATGCCCGCGCCACGACGTGGCGCGACAAAGGTGCCACGAGCGCCGCCCTTTCTGCAATCGCGAACAGGTCCCGTGCACCTATTTCCCCCAGACTCGGATGTTGCCATCGTGCCAACGCCTCTGCGCCCACCACCGCGCCGGTCGCACAGGAAAATTGCGGTTGGAACAGCACTTCAATCTCGCGCCGGTCGAGCGCGCGCAGCAAATCCGCTTCAAGTGCCTCAGGCTTTACGCCCGGAAACACGCCGCGCGTTGGTTTACGCAAAGATGAAAAGCCAGATTCCATTCCAGTCGCCATAGACCCAGTCCCGGGCAAATCTCCAATGAATTGCATTCCGACCAGATTTGGAACATCAGGATAAGTCTTTGTCAGCGCAATGCCTGCGGGAGGGGCGGATCATGGCCAAACTGCCGACATTTGAACGAATTGCGCTGCTCGCGTCAGAAACTGACCGTGCGCAAAAAGCCCATGCCGCGCTGCATGATCAACACGATTGGGTGCCGCTGGAGGAAGCAGACGTCGCTGTCGTATTGGGTGGCGATGGATTTATGCTGCAGACCCTGCATTCCATGCTTGATGCTGATCGGGTGATCCCGGCCTACGGCATGAATCTTGGCACGGTTGGCTTCATGATGAACAGGTACCGCGAGGACAGCAAAGTGCTGCGCCGGGTCCAACGCGCGCGCCCATTCAAAATCGCCCCGCTGAGGATGGACGCTGTGACGCAGAGCGGAGAAAAACATACATTCCTGGCGATCAACGAAGTCTCTTTGCTGCGCGAGATGCGTCAAACGGCCAAGATCGAAGTGAGTGTGAATGGCCGCGTGCGGATCAACGAACTCGTCTGTGACGGCGTGTTGCTTTCGACGCCTGCGGGTTCGACCGCTTATAATCTTTCCGCCAACGGCCCGATCCTTCCTTTGGGCTGTGAACTGCTTGCGCTAACGCCGATCAGTCCGTTTCGCCCGCGCCGATGGAATGGCGCAATCCTGCCGGACCATCTGCCGGTCGATTTCCGCATTCTCGAACCCGGGAAGCGACCGGTCTCCGCCGTGGCTGACCAGCGAGAACTGCGCGATATCGCAGAAGTCTCATTAACCGTGGCGCGAGAGACTGAACTCACACTGCTGTTTGATCCCGGTCATTCACTTGATGAGAGGATCGTGGCCGAGCAGTTTGCCTGGGATTGATACACCTGGTTTCGAAAGCATACATGCGCTCGCTAGCATCTATTGACCATCTGCCCCCCTCCAAACCAACTCTTCACACTTGCGCGCTAAACCCTCTTGCATTGGAGTGCGCGGACTCATATAGGCGCGCTCTCGCACACGGAGAGACATCCCGCGTGCTGCTCCCCGATAGCTCAGCGGTAGAGTAGGTGACTGTTAATCACTTGGTCGTTGGTTCGAATCCAACTCGGGGAGCCAATTTACTTCAATTCGTAAATCACCGTTCCTGACCATTTGGTCTGGACGAGATCCCCATTGGCATCTCTGCCGGGCTCGAACCGCGCATGTCGTTTCGCCGATTTACAGG
>JBCAXQ010000437.1:0-1799 GCA_038534015.1 Pseudomonadota bacterium
CCAGACTGTTCAAGCGCGACAATCGTGTTGCCCATGTCCGGCGCCGCGGGATTGTCGATGATCGCCTGCACCTCTGCCTGCTGGATCGCCATCCCCTGTTCGAACGCGGGGATGTAATCGTCTTCGCTGATTTTGGTAAAGTCAGGCGCGAGGAAGGGCAGGTCGCTGTCTGCAGCGAAATAGCCCGTCCCGGTCGGGATTTCCGGGTTGTAATCGGCGGCGTCTGCTCCTGGCAGAGCGGCAGTCTCAGGGGCTGAGTTCACATCACCTCCATAGGCGGCTGAGCAGCCGGCAGTCAGAGTGGCAATCAAAGCAAGAGGGGCGGTGTGGGCCAGGAATTGGGCCTTCATGGTATCTCCGTCAGTAAGGTCATTCGTGTTCGATCATGCGAGCACGGGCCGGGGGTGACATTCCGGTCGCGCTTGTGCCGGTCGCGCTTGCGCAAACGCACATCGCATTAACTGACGCGTCTTGAACCGGAGATTTCGCCGCAGCGCAAGCGCAAGCGGCGCTTCACAGGACTATTTCAGCGACCTTGTTGAGGACTTTCGTAACCTTGCCGATTGCCGCATTAATCTTGCGGATGGTGGCGAGGGTTTCCTTCAGCTTGGCCGCCGCTTTCCTGGCATCATCGGCCAAAGCCTCGATCTCGCTTATCACCTCTGTGTCGATGATTGCGGCATCGATGGACCGCAAGCCCAGTTCAACATTGCGGTCGAATTGCTCGGAAAGCCTCGCCAAGGCTTCCTCGGCCTTTTCGCGCTCCTGCTCATTGCCAAGGAACTTGAGCTCATACGCAGCTTCCATATCCTGCGCGATCGCTTTGGCTATCGACTTGTGGAACGCAAACGACTGCACCTGGATAGCCATGCTCTATTGCTCCTCATCCGAAAGCGCTTCGGCAACATCCTTTACCGATTTCGCGAGCTCGAGAATGTCCATGACAGCCGCCTGCAGTTCGTCGGCATCGCCACCCTTTTGGGCCGCCAGCAACAGGCTGGCATGAGCTTCCCGCATTTGCGGGAATGGCGATTGCACGCTGGTGATCCGCAGCAGCTCTTCATGCGCTGCCCAGACATCGTCCTGCGCGGCGCGAAACACAGGTGGCGCGACATTGATAGGCAGATCGCGCAAGGCATCGGTGCGGGCCGAAAGCACGGTCAAGGCGTCCTTGCGATCCTGAGACAGCGCCAGCTCATCGGCCTGACGAAGGTATTCGGTCGCAATCGCGACCAGCGGATCGGCGGCACCCAGAATATCCCGCAGGGCATCAAGCCGCTCAGCCTCCAGATAGGCGCCGGCAACCGTCCCGATGATCCCGCCAATCGCAGGAGCCTGTTCGATAACGCCATCGCTTTTTGATCGGGAGATCTTCGCAATCGATCCATGCAGCCCCTGGAGCGCTTCACCCGTTGCGCTCGCTTCTTCGGAAAGGGCTTTGCGATCTTCAGACCAGTCGGCGGTCAACAGGATCAGGCTTTCAGCATAATCCTGTAAGGCATCGCTGAGGCCAAGGATCGCTTCGAAGTCCTCGAACGTCTCGGCCGGTACGATCCGGCCGCCCTCGACCTGGCTGACACGACATGTGTCCAAGACACGTTGGAGCTCGACGGGATCATCGGTGGTCGCAACAGCCGCGCAGCTGGGTGAGAAGACGAGCCGCAAGCGATCTTCGGCCTGCTGGGTACGAAGCCGCTCGCGGCGGTCTTCGGTGTAGGCGGTGAGCCAGTTCTGCTGGCTGACGGTCGCATCGCGCGTGGCCTCGGCAAAATCGGCGGTCGCTTCGCGCATCGCATTGG
>JBCAXQ010000438.1:0-1787 GCA_038534015.1 Pseudomonadota bacterium
CCCACTTCAAACCACAGCCCGGTGAAGGCAACGCCGAACAGGCGGTCTTCTTCGATCGCCCGGTTCCAGAGAATATTTGTCGAAAATTTGCCTTCAGGAGCATCACGCAAGAGGCGGTGCGAAACCAATTGAATGCCGGTGTAAATAAACGGAGCAATCCGCCCAGCGCTGCGCCGCTTCAATCTCCCTACGCCATCCATATGGAAGTCGCCCGGTCCAGCAAAATTCTGTGCGCGTGCATGTGGCACCACCAGCAACAACGCATCCATTTGATCAGGGTCCCAGCGGGCCGACAAATCGTGAAAGGCATCACGGGGTCCCTCAAGCCAGATGTTGTCCGCGTTGAGGCAGAAGAACGGGTCGGGCAAATGTTCCTGCGCCTTGATCAGACCGCCGCCAGTCTCGAGCAATTCCTTCCGTTCGTCCGAAACGATAACCTTGGGCGCGTGACGATCCAGAATGTGAGCTTCGAGCGCGTCGGCCAGGTAGTGAACATTGACCACAGCGCGCGAGAGCCCCGCATCTCCCAACCGGTCTAGTGCATGATCAATCAAGGGCTTGCCAGCTACGCGCACCAAGGGCTTGGGCTGTGTCGCGGTGAGCGGGCGCATGCGCTTTCCCAGCCCCGCCGCCATCACCATCGCCGTGTCGCTGGCCAGCCCGGGCTTGCTCACGTGATCGTTCCCCCACCGCTACTGCGAAGTTCGTCAGGTATATTCGCGTCGAACCAACGTGCAACCGGTTCCAGCGCGGGATGCGCCAGATCGCGCTCCATTGCCGCCCATACGCGCGGTATCATGTCGAGATAGCGCGGCTTATCATCTCGTTTGTAAAGGCGGGTGAATATCCCGACGATCTTGGCATTTCGCTGTGCACCAAGCCGAGCGTAGTCCTCTTGAAATTCGGGACCGGCGTCGGCCTGTTTCAAGTACCGCTCGATCATTGCCCCTTCGAGATCAGGGGAGACATCGCGACGTGCATCCTGGAGCAAGGAAACGAGATCATAGGCTGGGTGCCCGACCAAGGCATCCTGAAAATCGATCAAGCCCTGGGGCGCACCCCCAGAAGGGTCTCCCAAGAGCATGATATTTTCTGCATGATAATCGCGCAACACTGTCACCCCAGGTTGCTGGCGATCCAGCACTGGGGTCAAAGCCTCTTCCCAAGCCGCGTCATAGCCTCTCGCGTCAACCTGAAGGCCGATTGTCGGGCAGTACCACTCCGTAAACACGCCCGCCTCTCTCTGGTAAGTCGGCATGTCATAAGGTTCGAACGGCCCGGGGTTGCGCTGATGCAGTTCGACCAGCGCATCGATCGCCCCTTGATAGGCTGCAAGTTCCTGATCCGGATGATCATCCAGCCAATCGCGCATGCGATCGTCGCCGAAATCTTCGAGCAGCACCCATCCCTGCGCTGGATCGGCCGCGAGTATTTCAGGAGCGCGCAAGCCATTTGCTCCCAGCCATTCGGCCACCTTCAGGAACGGAGCGGGATCTTCGTGAGGCGGCGGGGCGTGCATAAGCATGGCACCTTCACCCGAACCCTTGCGCAGGCGGAAATAGCGGCGGAACGACGCGTCTCCCGGCAGCGGATTGATTTCGGCTTCGGACCAGCCAGCTCCGGCAACAAAGTCATGCAAACCGTCAGGAAGCGTGTTCATGGCTCGCGCCCTAGCCAATCTTGGCCCGGTTCGACAATCGCGAGCCTACCTTCTTCCGCAGTTTCCAACGTTATCGAAAGACATCCGGCCTCATGCGCAAATCCGCCGGCATGATCGGGCCATTCAG
>JBCAXQ010000439.1:0-1761 GCA_038534015.1 Pseudomonadota bacterium
CTCACGCCTGCGCAAGATGGTGCAAAGTGCCGTTTGCGCAGTGGCCTAGACAAACAAAAACCCGCCTGGCTGGGCGGGTTCTCGTCGTTCAAACGATGGTGGGCGTAGGAAGAGTTGAACTTCCGACCCCTGCGATGTCAACACAGTGCTCTACCACTGAGCTATACGCCCGAACCATCAGATTGGCTGCTCCAAAGAGCAGAGGAGCGGCGCATTAGCGCGCGCTGATCATTCGCGCAAGCGTTTCGCGCAATGCTTTGTCAGACTACAAAGATGCTTCGCGTTGATCCTCAAATATGCGCTCTACTTCCAGGACAAGATCACGCAAGTGGAATGGCTTGGAAAGCACCTTTGCATGCGGTTGTTCCCTGCTTGCCCGCAGCGTGACAGCAGCGAAACCGGTGATAAACATCACTTTGGTGCGCGGGCTAACCTCGGCGCAACGCTGGGCGAGTTCGATCCCGTCCATCTCCGGCATGACGATATCCGAAAGCAGCAGATCGAACTCTTCGCTTTCGAGCAAAGGCAACGCATCCGTGCCCCGATCAACCGAACGCACTTCGTAACCTGCATTGGTGAGGGCGCGATCAAGATAGGTCCGCATGGCGTCTTCATCTTCGGCCAGCAGGATTCGGGGGGCATTGGAGGTGGTCATAATTATGTCCTTACCACCCGCCGCTTAAGAAATCTTTCTCGAACTAATCAGTGACCAGCTTTGACACAGCAATGCTGCGCATCTTGAGCCAATTGAGTTAACATTGGCGGGCCAATTGTGCTTTGACTAACCTGGGCGAAGCGGGCAGCAAAGCTCGGATGGTCAGCTATGCAAAAAGTACAAAAGATTCGCGCCACGTAACAGGTGGTTCGGTCGAACCGGACCGCAATCGGCCAGCATTTTCGTTCGCTGCCCCTCATAGCATGCCTTTGCCTGTCATTATTGCGGTGCCACATGCAGGCCGTGCCTATCCTGCATCGGTTCTTGAACAGATGCGAGACCAGGAACTGTGTACACTTCGACTGGAAGACCGCTTGGTTGATCTGCTTGGCGTGGCCATTGCCAAGCAGACGGGAACTGGATTGCTCGTGGCGAACGCGCCACGTGCGATGCTCGACCTCAATCGTGATCGCGATGATGTCGATTGGGACATGATCGCCGGCTACGAGAGAGTTGGGATCCGCCATTCGCATGCCAACCGTCGTGCGCGGAGTGGCTTGGGACTTGTTCCCCGCCGACTGCCGGGCTTTGGGGAGATTTGGAACCGCAAGCTTGAGCGGACAGAGCTCGATGCTCGGATCGATTCCATCCATCGTCCCTATCACGAATTCTTACGCAAGGAATTGGACCGTGTGCGCGATCAATGGGGTGCAGCTCTTTTGATCGATTTGCACTCTATGCCACCCCTTAGAGTGAAGGCAGGCCAAGATCGCGCTCCAACTTTTGTGTTGGGAGATCGGTTTGGTGCATCATGTCACGGGGGATTGGTCACACGAGCGTTTAGTTTCCTGGAATCCCAAGGCGCCAGAGTGTCTCACAATCGTCCGTATTCTGGCGGTTATGTCCTAGATCGCCATTCATCGCCAGCGCGCGGAATACACGCGTTCCAGCTCGAAGTATGTCGATCAATTTACCTGAAGCGAGGTTTTGCTGAACCGAGCCATGAACTGGATGCTCTTGGCAAGCTTCTGGCCAGCATGGTGCGCGAACTTGGCGCGGAAACAGCCCGGCTAGGCGATGGCGGGCAACTGGCCTTTGCAGCAGAG
>JBCAXQ010000440.1:0-1752 GCA_038534015.1 Pseudomonadota bacterium
GCACGGCCATGGCGGCGACGGCATACGGGCGAATAGCCGAAGTGCTGCCGATCCCGGGAGCTGCCATGGTACGCGGTGTAGCTCTGATGCATTCCGGCGCCAACCTGGCGCAAACGGCGACTATTCTAGTCTGGTCTTCGTTGCTGACCATTTCGATGGTCGGGCTTTGCGCATCTTTTCCGCTTATTCTGGCGGTGCCTGCGGTGGGCTGGTTTGTCGCGGCGGGAAGCCTAGCTGGAATTCTGGTGTCCGCCATCTGGCTGCTGCGCCAATCGGGCGTCCTATTGGTTTGCAGCATGATCGTGCTGCGGATCGCGAATGTCGGGCTCAGCGTGTTGCGGTTTTGGGCCTGTTTCGCGGCGATCGGATTCGCCGTGCCAATCGCGAAGGCGGCGCTGTTTGTCGTCGCAGGCTCGGTCACAACGTATGTCGGGATCATTCCTGGCGGTCTTGGAATTTCGGAATTTTTGAGCGCAGGACTAGCGGTGATTGTCGATATCCTGCCTTCCGCTGCTTTCCTTGCTGCGGCCATAAACCGTATCGCAGGGCTGGCGGTCAGCGGGATCGTGGCATTGATCATCACAGCGCCTGCCAATCTTTCAGTTAAGGAAATATAGTGAGCAAAGATCTCGTCTTCATCGCCTCTGGCGGGCGCACCGGAACCACATTTATGGGGGAAAGGCTCATCGAGGTTATCGATGGATGCTATTCGCAGCATGAACCCGATGTTCTGGTCAAGAACTGGGAGAAATCGAGCGGTCGGATCAAGGATTTCGGCGTATGGCACATGCTTTTCGGGCGCCTGCTGGGCATTACCGGCCTGCGGGTGATCGGCCACAAGTTCATGGCTGGACAGCTTGACCTTGCCGCTGCGGCCAAACGTATCAAAGCTCAACGAGAGCACTGGTACGCGACGATTGAAGAGCCGTTGATCGTTGAAAGCAGCGGGCGCAACTGGATGCTCGCCCCTGTGCTGCAGGAAGCGTTTCCGGACAGTCGGCTGGTCGGGATCATTCGCGATCCGCGCGACTGGGTTGAAAGCTGGCGACGCCATCAACCGCGTCGGCACACCAAGTTCTTCGAAGGCTGGTTTCCGCAGGGGCCGCTTACACCAGCCCAGGTCAAGGACACGGACTGGGCTGATAAGTGGGATGATATGGGCCAGTTCGGGCGGCTTGTTTGGGACTGGCGGATTATCACTCGTGAGCTTTCGCGTGCTGGCGCGAAAAGCGAGAATATCCGGGTCTATAGGTTCGAAGATCTCTTCAGTTCAGGCCAGAACGGGAAGATTGCCGAGTTGGTTGATTTCGTCGCGTTCGACGGAAAGTACAAGGTCGGCAGTCTTGATGGATTTACTGGCAGCGTGCGCAATGCAAGCAGCGGAAAGCGGGTCAAGTGGCAGGACTGGACACCCGAGCAGGTGCGTTTGATGGACGGTATGTGCGGTGAGTTGATGCGCCAGTATGGCTACGGCTCGGAACCCGAATGGATTGCAAAGCTGGACGAAGCGGGGATCACCGCCGAAGCTGCCTGAGTTTTCTAGGGACAGGTCAGGGTTTGAAGGGAGCTGGCGAGAGATCGCTGGCTCCCTTTTCCTATGTGACAGACATTCGAACTTGAAAGGGCTTGTCAGCAAGCCCGCTGGCTCCGGATCATCCAATCCATCCCCGTGGCAGGTCAGGCTGGTTCTAGAACAGCGTCCAGTAGTCTTCTGGCGGCGTGTCTTGAGGTTGGTATGGATCCTTGCCCCAG
>JBCAXQ010000441.1:0-1746 GCA_038534015.1 Pseudomonadota bacterium
CTCCTTCGCAACGGATCCAACCGTCCGACTGAGCCACAACTCGCATAGCACCCGCCGTGATTTGGGCTATCGGCAGCGCTCTGGTACGCTCGTACGCAGTCGGCGCTTCTTCCAATACGCGTCGAAGAGATGGGATAGGATTATGCATCATGTTTGGAGCCTGCCCCTGGCAGCACTAACTCTCGTCGGCCTTGGCCAGCAGCCAGCAGAAGAATCGGTCACTCCGAATCTGGCAGATCCGGCAACAGAAATCCTGGGTCTCGATGAAGAGCGGAACAATCGCATGACCCTGCCGGTAACCATTGATGGCACCGGTCCTTATGACTTCATGATCGACACGGGCAGTCAGGCGACAGCAGTGACGCATGAGATCAACGAGGCGCTAAGCCTTCAAACTTTGGGCACCGCAACCTTGGTCGGCATGGCAAGCGTGCGGCCAGTTGAGGTTGTGGAAGTGGACAACCTTAAAATGGGGAGCCACATTTTCAACAGCGTGTCAGCGCCGGTCCTCAACCGAACCCATGTGGGCGCAGACGGCATAATCGGATTGGATACGCTCCAGGACTTTCGTGTGCTGATCGATTTCCGTGATGAAACTATCGCAGTCGAAGACGTGACCGAAAAGAAGGCCAGTACAAAGGGCTTCGAAATTGTCGTTCGAGCCCGCAGCAAGTTGGGACAGCTGCTGATTACCGATGCTGTGGTTGAAGGCGTGCGGGCCACAGTGATCATCGATACCGGAGCACAGGCAAGCCTCGGAAACTCGGCGTTGCGAGATCGGCTGCGAGCCAAACGGGAGCAAGAGGTCATCACCACCGACGTAAATGGCGTCACTCTCGCGGGGTCGATGTCCTATGTGCGCACGCTGTCGATCGGCGGAATATCGCTGCGCAACGTGCCTGTGACCTTTGCGGACGCGCCAGCGTTCGACCATCTCGGCATTCAGGACAAGCCGGTTCTGTCTCTGGGAATGGAACACCTCAAGATGTTTGATCGCGTGGCGATCGACTTTACCCGCCAAAGAGTTTTGTTCGATCTGCCCCGGAAGGTTGCACGTGATCTGAGGCGGGCAAAGCGCAACACACTCGGAGCAGCTACAAAGTAGTTGGCGGATCAATCCCTACATAGGGGCATGCTGCTAGCCAAGGTGATCGGATCGGGCTAGTTCGCGGCGATGCGCCGAGTTGCCCATATCGTCCATCCGCTTGGTCCTGATCGCAGCGCGGACATTGCCGGCGCGCAGCCGGTAACCTTCGAGACAATGCGCCGAGCTCGCGAGGCCTCAGCCGGAACAGTCCAGGTCGATTTACTGACAGCACAGTTCTCCGAAGACCGCGGCCAGGTGCCGCCAGACTTCACGGCCACACCCGACCTCTCCCTGTCTTCACAGGACGTCGGCGACTTCGACGTAACTCTGCGACTCGCACGGATTGCGGACATTCTTGAACGAGGTTTTGCAGGGAGCGATGCAGACTATTTGATCTTCTCCGGTATCGATATCGCTCTGCAGCCCTACTTCTACACGGCGCTGGATCGTATCATTGCGAGTGGTGTCGATTCCTGCATCATCAATCGCAGAGTCATAGCCGACATCAACAGCGAGGTTGCGGACATCCCGTTAATGTATGCGGAGGTAGGCAAGCCGCATCCAGGCCGTGACTGTTTCGTTTTTACACGAAGCGCCTACCAGCATTTCGATCTGGGCGATGCCCTTTGGGGTATGCCGAAGGTTGGTGCACTGCTCGC
>JBCAXQ010000442.1:0-1744 GCA_038534015.1 Pseudomonadota bacterium
TGCCACGGTCAGATTGGTGAAGCGCGGTTTCTTCTTGATCCGGGAACCGAGCCGCACGGCCAGCTCATCTGACTCGTCGATCTTACCTGTCACGATGATCGGGCTGTCCTTCGCAGCTTCCTCTGCGCTGGACTGTGCGGGGAGCGAAGGCCGGTCAGCGCCAATCTCGAACTTCATCAGCAACGTGCGTTGATTGGGCGAGAAATTGTTGTCGGATGCGATATAGAGGAAGGTCCTGTCCCCATCTTCGCGAACAGTGAGGCCTTCAAAATTGTCGAGCGCAAGCGGAGGCAGGAAGGTCGCGATTGTCCCTACCTGAAAGTCGCCATTGATCGAAATGATCGCTGCGGAGTTCCCGTAAGCTTTGGTGTAGCTGCGAAACAGGACATAGCAGTCTCCGTTGCTGGCGCAGTCGATGTCGGTCGGGAATCCGCGCCGTTCGTTCAGGGGAAAAGGAGCCGTCAATTCGAAGGCGATCAGCGCGTCGTCCTCTTCGCGCATGCAGTTCGGTGTTTCCGATCCTGCCCATTCGCCGCAAGCAATCAAACCCCGATCCGTGACCGCCAGAGCTTCCAACCCTTTGTTTGGCTCTACATTGTCAACTAGACTTACGATGGCAAAATCGTCTGCGCCCGCAATTGCCGCCAGATCGGAATAGATCAGAATTCGGTGATTGCGCTCAAATCCGACGAGCCAGTTGCCGTCGCGGGACCGCGCCAGAGACTCCGAATCCGCTTCCAGCTTGCCTTCAAGCGCCTTACCATTCTCATTAAGCAGACGACCGGTTTCACCGCTTGCAATCCCGATCAAACGATCGCTTTCCTCCGTGAGGGTGAGCTTGAGCCAGCGCCCGTCATCAGTAAGCGCAACCAGCTGACCATCGGCCCATTCGAGCCCCGAAATGCCGCCAATCCTGTTCGCACCCTCAGCTATCTCCAGACCGCCAAGGTAGGTCAGATCGCCGACCGAAGTCTGGTCTGGATTGCTAGCGTTGAGATCGACCGGAATTGTGGAGACGTCCATTTTAGCTTGGGCAGAAACCGACGACGCCACAACGATTGATAAGGCGAGAGCGAAAAAGTGGGCGGGCTTTGATGTCATCGTTCGCAAGGTATTGGCACTTTGGCAGAGAGCAAGCCTGGAATTCAGCCATTCATCCTCCAGCAATGTTTACAAACGTAGTCGGTATGACTACAGGTGTAATCAAGAGATCTGGGAGGCTATCTTGAGTGGTTCGGAAGACAGCAAGTCTGAACGCATCAGCGACGCAGAAGCCGCTGTGATGGAAGCGCTCTGGCGCCATGGCGCCGCAAGCGCGTCAGAGGTTTGCGACGCGGTCTGCGAAGAGAGAGGCTGGAGCTTGCCAACGGTGAAGACCTTGCTCTCCCGCTTGGTCCAGAAACAGGCCATCGCGGCCAAGCCCGATGGTCGCAGGTTTATCTACTCCCCCTTGATTGAACGCACTGCCTATGTCGGTGGTGAATCGCAGCGGCTTGTCGATCGACTGTTTGGTGGCAGTCCCGCATCGCTGTTCGCGCATCTCGCGGAACAGGAAGCGCTGACCGACGATGATCTCGCCAAGATTGAGTCTCTGCTGAAGGAGCTCAAACAGTGATCGATTTCCTCATCGAAACGCTCGTCTGGACTGCAGCCCTCATCGCCGTGGTTCTCGTCATAAGGCGACCGGTCGCGCGCTGGTTTGGCCCCCAATTTGCCTATGCACTGTGGGCGTTGCCGATTTTGC
>JBCAXQ010000443.1:0-1741 GCA_038534015.1 Pseudomonadota bacterium
GTTTGGCACCTCGCTAAGAGAGTAAGTGCGATGTTCGGTGGCAAACCACCTCCGCACGCCAGAAGCGTTCGCAACTCTCCCGCCGGGCCTCTGAACTTTCGTCCGCGCTTTCAAGCCAGCCTGTTACCAGACCAGCCAGCACGGAGGCTGGGGCGACTTCCCACCCGGCATTTGGGCCGGGCACCCGGATCGGCGTCGCTAGACCAGCTCTCCGCGAACCACTCACGGACCAGCCCTTGCCGCTGACACCCCCACATCCGTCAGTGGTCGACAAACCGGCCCCGTGTGAGGGATGGGTGAACTATACGCCGGGTTCTGGTGGGGGTGGATTGGGGCTGGGTTATCCTCGGGATCGGGAGGGCTGATTTCGGCGGCGGAGGAGTCATTGGGCTGTATCAATCCTTGACGCTCGCCGATTGTCGTTCGACCCTTTGCCGCTATGGAGAGGGAGAGACGAATGTCTGCATCAAAGGCGTTCACAGCGCTAGCGGCTGTCTGGGCTTGTACGGCCTGCGAAACCGCCCATCAAAAGGCTGCGGGAGCAGAGAATTCCGATTATCGCCCTCTAATTTTGGATGCCAATGAAGGACGGAACGTTGCATTCCCGTTGCATCAAACCAAGGCGCTAGCCGGACCAGAGGCAAGTCTTGCGGGCATGAGTTTCTTCGAGCTCCAGGTACCGTCAAACACTGCCGGTGCGCCGCCGCATACTCACACCCATGAGGATGAGTTTTTCTATGTCAGAGAAGGACAGCTCACTTTCATGGCTGATGGAGCGCGCAAGACGATTTCAGCCGGAGGATTCGCGCTCCTGACGAGGAACGGCTTGCATGCCTTCTGGAATGATACTGATCACGACGCGATCGTCCTCATTGGAACGTCCGAAGGCGAGTTCGACGATTTCTTCGACGCGGTAGCGCTTGAAGCCCAAAAAACGCAAGCAGCATCTCCTGAAGAGCTTGGCGCAATATTGGCGCAGGTCGGAGAAGCGCGTGGGATTGTCATCGATATGACCAAACTTCCTGAGGACGTCGCAGCGCTTTATGGCGCACCATAATCGCGTACGTCTTTGGTTGACCCATAGGAAGTGTCATCGCCAATGGCAGCTTCTAGCGTTTGGCAAACCAGTGATTGCTAGCAGCGTGAGCAATTTTGAAGCCTCAATGACTCGCACTTGAAGCTGCTATCGTCTAAACTGGAGCACTCCGCGGCCGATTTGGGTTCTGATCGGATAGACCAGTCGATGCTGAATCGAGAAAAAAACTTACAATCAATTCAGCGGTCGGCTGAAGGCTGCTTGGCCACATATGGAACCCTTGCGCCGGGGCGAGCGAACCATCATCAATTGTCGGAATTGCAGGGATGTTGGAGTAAGGGGACCGTCAATGGCACGCTCCATACCAAGGGCTGGGGTGCTGAAATGGGCTTCCCTGGAATAGTGATTGATCCTGATGGACCTGAGGTCGATGTGGATCTTTTCTTCTCCGCTGATCTGCCCGATCACTGGGACCGGTTAGACGCGTTTGAGGGGTCCGAATACCGCCGTATCGAGGTCACCGTGAAAACTGAGACCGGCCCACGCCAAGCCTATATCTACGTGCTAATCGTTTAACTCCGACAGCGAGCATCGGATCTCTGCTGTCTACAGGTCAGATTGGTCCAAGGGTAGCCAATGGGCGTATGCCTCCGCTCAGCTCGATCTGACCCAACGCGGACACGAACAGCCCCCTTGCCGACCGAG
>JBCAXQ010000444.1:0-1729 GCA_038534015.1 Pseudomonadota bacterium
TCCCATGGTGCAGCATCGACTCTTTCCGATGTCTTCGCGCTCGGCAAGCTGCTTGAGCTGATCGGCGGCGGTCGTGAAAATCGGGAACTTTTTGCCATCGCGAACAAGGCATCTGAACAAAAGCCCGAAGACCGCTATCCATCCGTCTCCGCGTTGATCAAGGACATGGAAAACTTTATCGAGAGCAGGCCAGTGGCGGCGGTTGCTGGAGGCTTTGGCTACGCGGCGAGAAAATTTGCAAAACGGCAGAAATTCCTCGTCGGTGCCAGCGCCATCACAGTCGCAACGGTTGCCGCAGCTCTTGTTTTTGTGACGCAGGCCTATCGGGAAACTTCGCAGGCCTACACAGAATCCGAAGAGAGCCTCGCCGATACAAGAGCGCTTGCCAGCACGATGATGTTCGACGTTTTCGATCAAGTGAGCAACCGCTCTGGAAACTCTGGAGCGCGCCTGCTGCTGGCCCAGAACGCCCAGCAATATCTCGAAGACCTTGCCACTGACCCGAATGCAACCGTCGAGGCAAGACTGGCTGCAGGGAGAGGCTTTTTCCGGCTGGCGGCGGCCACCGGCACATTGGAGGCCGGGAATTATGGAGATATCGAAACAGGTCTTGGTTTTTATGAGCGCTCGCTGGAGATACTCGAGCAGCTCCATAGCGATGCGCCCTCAGATGAAGTCGCAGTTGCCTTGGCGCGTAGCCATGTCAGCCTGGCTCGCGATAAGCTGCTCACATACACTGATGTCGCCGGAGCTGTTGATCACGCAGAAAAGGCGCGCCAACTTATGTTGGATGTCGCCCAACGCGATGCAAAAGCTCTTGCGGAACTCGGCCGAGCCGAAAGATATCTGGGTGATGCTCTGGGGTGCTGCAATGACCGGATTGAGGAAGGGGGCAGGGCGATTGAGCGGGGGCTGGAACGCCTTGGAACTGCCCCAGAAACACTGCGCAAAGATCCCTTGGTTCGCCGGTCTTACAATGATCTGCGCAATCTCAGTGCCGGCTTTGCAATATTCAACCAAGGTGACGCAGCGGGGATCGAACCCTTCCGGCGAGCGCTCGCCGCCCAACGTCAGTTGGTTTTGGAAACGGATGCTCCGGAAGACCATAGGCTTGAAGCAACGATTGCATCCAACCTGGCGCGCACCTTGTTGCGAATGGGCGAAAGCGGGGAAGCCAGAAAGGTCATGGAGCCCACCTATCAAGCTACTGTGGCATCCTACCAGGCCGACCCGGATGACAATGATCTTCGAAGAAGACTGGCAATAACGGCCATCGTTATGGGGCGGATCGCGGCTGAAAACGGCAACAGCGACGAAGCGAGCCGTCTGATTGCCACCGGTATGAGATTTGCAAAATCAAGCGAATGGCCGGGCGGATTGGAAACGGTGCCATCGCTCAATTATGCCCACCGGCTGCATGAGGCCTCGCAGGCCTACTTGGCGAACGGCGATCAAGAAAATGGTTGTCGGCTAACCCGTCAATCGATTGATCTCTATATCGATTATGCAAAACGATTTCAGCTGCCCGTCACCTCGCTGCGCTACAGGTTGGGCCCACTGCAAGACCAGCAGAAATCATGTTCGCATTCTTGAATTGACGGGTCCGGTATGCGCAGGCAAGTCGAACAGCCAAAAGCGTCTGCCGTTGGCCGTTCGCTTTCCAGTACGCTTAGGGACGTAGGGCTAGTTCTCGATCTGGGGCGGAAGCCGAACGGCGGTTTTTCCGATT
>JBCAXQ010000445.1:0-1727 GCA_038534015.1 Pseudomonadota bacterium
TTTCACGGGACCCGCCGCTTTCAACCGAGTGTTTCGATCTTCTCCGGGTCTTCCTTGCCGCGAAGGATATCCCAGAGCCCTAGCATGTTTCCTTTCAGGCGCCCCGCGCGATCAATGTACGGTTCAGGCCGAACCGACTTCACGACGTTCGCCGTCAGGTTTCGATAGAGGAGGTTGTAGAGCATTTTACGCGGCAGCGCGCCCTTGCGCGAGATATAAACCGGATTGACCATCTGGGAGTACCCCAGCCGAACACCAGATTGCCGCCCGCTTTTGGAACCCAAATGGACGCCGCGCAGCGCCTCCCAGGCAACCACGCGCCCAGCAGTTTGCGCGGCATTGAGACGGCCGGAAAAGTCGATATCCTCCAACCAGCCGTAAAGCGGCAGTCGCTCATCGAACCGAACATCATGGGTGAAGACTGGCGCGAGGCGGATGGCCATGTTGCACCCATACGCGCCTTCGCGCGCTTCTAGCGGTGCAAATCGTTCTGGCCGCGCAGCGGTATCGGCCGCGACAAGCGCAAGACCTTCGTCAAACCCCAAGCCCTCATTGCGAGCGCCGTCAGCAATCACATGCCCCGTCGCCATGATGATGTCAGGGTTCGCGGTGAAGAGTGTTTCCAAGGCTTCTAGATAGTCCGGCGCAACGATGAAGTCGTCGTCGAGGAACAAGATCACGTCGCAATCAGTAACCGACTTCAGAATCGCGTTGCGCTGACGCGGCAAGCCTCGCCCGCCTTCGATAATCTGGACATCAGGGAAAGCCTCGGCCAGTCCCATACAATCGTCTGCTCGTGCCGGACAAACCACAATCCGGTCCGCAGCCCTGCTCTGCTTCTGGACCTCGCCGATCGTGCGTAAGAGTATTTCGGGTCGTCCGGTTGTTGCAATACCGACGGCGATCTTCAGTGAGTTCTTCGAAACACTGTCGTACACAAATAATTCCCCGGACACGCGAAAATATACATCTATTCTAGACTATATTTTAGCGCACCTAAAACAAAAACACCAACTCGAATACAGTATCGAGACCTTGTGACCTGTCACCACTGGTAATGTCATTGATCTTATGCACGCCCAGGCCGCCCAAACAACGCCCTCCGAAACCACGAAATGCACGGAAATGCCGCGATATTGGACCCGTTCGGGCCTTAACTTCCGCCCAGGAAGCCAAGATCCTTCTGGTCAAAATTCGCAAGATTGGGGAGCGCAGCCACCAATTCTCCGGCATCCAGACCGAACCAGCGCCCCAGTGTCGCAGCATACTGATCGACCGATACTTGAGGGATCAGAATGCCCCTGCGGCTGACATACTGCTCGCCATTTGCACCATTGATATCAAACCCGGTCATATCGCCATAGATGGTCTTCCCGACCACGGACCCACCGGCGACAAAGTGATGTCCGCCCCAGCCATGGTCCGTTCCGTCTCCATTCCCGATGATGGAGCGACCAAAGTCTGACCCGGTGAACACGGTGACGTCATTCCACGCGCTTACTTCCTGCATCGCAGTTCGGAAGGCCGCTACAGCGCCGGCGATCTCTGCGTGAAGCGCTGGGAGTTCGTCGACCTGGTTGCTGTGCGTATCGAAACCTCCAACCGTCGCATAGAATATTTGGCGGTTCATATTCAGCGAACTGCGCACGGCAATCGTCTCGGCAATCGCCTTCATCTTTCCGCCAAGCGCGGTATCGGGAAACACCGTCGACAACCCGGCTGCGCCG
>JBCAXQ010000446.1:0-1725 GCA_038534015.1 Pseudomonadota bacterium
CGACGTGATGGGCAGAGAGCCACTTTCGCGCATCTTGAGAAAGAATGGAATTACTGACCCGCGCGAGCCCATCACGTTGCCGTAACGTACAACCGAAAAGCGCAAGTCTCGCCGGCCGCGCATATTATTGGCGGCAGTGAAGAGCTTGTCGGAGCAGAGCTTGGTGGCACCGTACAGATTGATCGGTGCTGCCGCCTTGTCAGTGGAGAGCGCAACGACTTTCTTAACACCATTGTCAAGGCAGGCCTCGATCACATTTTGGCCACCGAGAACGTTGGTCTTGATCGCCTCAAACGGGTTGTATTCAGCGGCAGGTACTTGCTTGAGCGCTGCCGCGTGCACCACAATGTCGATCCCTTCCATCGCGCGAGACAAGCGGTCCTTGTCACGCACGTCACCGATGAAATAGCGCAAACCGGGGTAGTCAGCTTCGGGGAAAACCTGCGCCATCTCTGATTGCTTCAACTCGTCGCGCGAGAATATGACGAGGCGTTCGATGTCTGGCGCTTGGCTAAGGACATCGCTAACGAATGCCTTACCGAACGAGCCGGTGCCGCCGGTGATGAGGATGCTTTGCGATTTCAACATGGCTTTCAGTCTTTCTACTACTGCTTTCTCTGCAGCTATTGGGAGGTTACTGTTGTTCAGCGCGTTTGCAGTAGTTCAGTGCGACTCACGACGCACCCGGTCAGGCGGCTCGCTTTCTCGATTGGGTTAGCCTTGCCGAAGTCAACTCGTATCTGCTCGATGCCCGCCGAGAGCAGTGTGTGCAAGGTGCTCAACAGCACGTTGACACACGGTACCGCGCAGGATGGAACTCCGATGAATTTCGTCGCACTGATCGTTAGGTTCGAATGAACCTGTTTCACTATGTGCGGCTGTCTACTTTCGTTGCTGCGGAACTCGCGCTGTTGGCCTCCCGTATGACCTTCGCTGGAACTCCAGCCACCGTGCTGCCAGCGGGAACATCGCGCGTGACCACCGCGCCAGCGGCGACGATTGCACCATCACCGATGGTCACGCCCTTGAGAACCGTGGCCTTATCGCCGATCCAAACGTCGTTTCCGATGCGGAGGGGAGCGGTATCATAGCCGCTCATCGCTCCATTGTCAGTGAAGGAGTGGTCATGATCTAGTATGGTGACAAACTGGGCGATCGCGCAGCGCGCGCCGATCTCGATGCGGTCGAAGGCGACGATCCGCGAGAAGGCGTTGAGCCCGGTGCCGGACCCGAACGAGATCGTGCCCCCACGTGCTTGAACCTCTACTTCACGGCCGATATGGACCCGATCGCCGAAGTCGACGCGACCCGACTTCAGGATAAAGATGGACACGTTCCGGTCGATGGTAACGAGCCTGCCTATCCGGGCCGACCGCAGATACCAAAGCGCTAGAATCTGAGCCCGCAGAAGCGAGACGGCGATTCGAAGGAGAGAGCGTTTGACCAGTCTCAAACCTGCTTACCGATGTCTGGTGCCACCGCAAATCCGGCGTCTCGCCGTTCAATCATCGCTTCGGCGGTCTCTGCCCGACCGAGGCGGATGAGGTGATCGCGTAACTCATCGTCGGAGAACCGCTTGCGCACTGGCCTAGCCGGCGTTCCGGCTGCAACGGTGTAGGGTGGCACATCCCGGTTGACTAAGGCGTTCGCCCCGATGACAGCACCCTCGCCGATGCTGACATCGCCGACGATGATGACCCGTGCCCCGATCCAGACATCCTGCTC
>JBCAXQ010000447.1:0-1717 GCA_038534015.1 Pseudomonadota bacterium
ATCCGTCTCCGCCCTGGAAGCTGACTTCGGGTTCCAGCTTGATATCATTGGTTGCAAACCGGCTGCGCGCCCACGGACTGAGCGGCCAGTTCAGGCGGTCCTCAAAGCCATTGGGATGTGCGCCGCGACCCATGCTTTCGCCATGGGTGTTGAATATCAATGCGCTGACATCGGTCAGCCCATTCTTGGTCATCGCCTGTGCCAGGCGACCCTGCAGACGCTCGATCGCGAGGCTGGCCGGGATTTGCCCTACAAAACGACCCGCATCGGAAAAACCTGTCTGGATGCAAACACGCCCTCGCAAACGGGCATAGGATTGATATTCTTCCTCCTTGCAAAGGGAATCCAGGAATCGACCGCCATGTTCCAGCGCGTCTTCGGTTTCGAACAAGGGGGATACGTCAACCTTGTCCTCTATCCCGAAAAGTCGCGCGAAATAGAGCGCGGCGAGGACGGTCGAAGGTTGTTCGCATTCGGCGATCAGCATGCGGATCGGTGTATCTGCATCAACATGGCCGAGTATCTGAGCCATCGCCAAAAACTGACGGATCGCCGTTGAGCTTTCGATTGCGAGGCTGGCGAAATTGGAACGCAGCGGCTTCACCTCACGCAAGAAGCTCCGCAGCGTGGCGACTGCGCCCTTGCTGGCGAGGTCGAGTGTGTTGTCGGGATCGATGCGGCGGCGAATGCCGTTGTGAAGCTGCTTCGCGTTCACACGGAAGTGGATGTGCCCCATGCCCAGACCATCAGCCCGCATGGCCGAGGCGAGGGTGCGAAGCTTGATCGCATAGTCAAGATCGGCGTCGCGCGCTTCTCTTTCAAGCCGATCAATCAGTGGAGTGAGCGAGAGCAACTTCGCTGGATCGTCCGCCGTTAGGCGATTGGCCGCGATCGAAAGATCTTCGGGCGTCGACAGATCAGCGGCGAAGTCGCGCGCGCTTGTTTGAGCATGGCGCTGAGCGTCCTTGAGCACATCGATCAGTGCATGCCGCGGCGCGATATCGGCAAGCCCAGCAGCGTAGCGCCCAAGCCGTTCGGCCTTTTCAGAGAGACGGAACCCGATCGAGGTGTACCATTTTATGTCGGTCCGCCCGTCCATGTCGTATCCGACCCAGGTCGCGAAGCGGAACGGGACCGGATTGAAGTCATACCATTTCGAGGGCCAGCCTTCTGCGGCATGAGATAGCAATTGCGCGACGATGGAGTTGCGCGCTTCCTGTGCATTGCCGAGTGCGCGCATGGCGCGTGCGTGTTCGTATTCCAGAGTGATCGCTGGACGTTCACTGCTGCCGGTGCAGACTTCGCAACCAATCTCCCCGTCCTTGCTCGCGGCAGCTGCTACGGCGTCAGACTGACCTGGGGTCATCAGGAAGGTCGGATGCGCGGTGAACACCGCATGGAGCGATGGGTTTTCCCAGTCCGCACGGAATGCGTCGAAATCCTTATGGTCGCCGATCCGACCAGTCAGCGCTGCGGCGTTGGCGCCATCGTCAATCGGAGCAACGATACGACGCAGTCGCTTTGTGCGTGATTGCAGGCTTGCGCATTCAAGCTCCTCGACAAGCTTCTCGATAGTGTCGAGGTCGGTTTCGCCACCTTCCAGCTCACGAGAGATATCAAGCCCAAGCTGAAATACGGGGTTGAAAAGTGGGGTCTCGCGGGTGCGAGCGTGCAGATCCTGTAGTCGCTTCAGCAGGTCATCGACGTGTTCCATCAG
>JBCAXQ010000448.1:0-1716 GCA_038534015.1 Pseudomonadota bacterium
GGATTGCACTATCGGGCGCGGCAATCGAGCGCTCTAAGCGTGCTGGGCTGGATTGCGTTTGTTTCCGGCATCGTCTTTCTCGTCACCGATTATGGTGAGACAGTCGCGCAGTTCATACAGCTAACGAACTTTGCCGGAGATGACGGGTTGGCGCTGTTTGCCTCAACCTTGCGACCGATCAAGATGTTCACTTGGACCAGCGCGTCTCTCGCCGTTCTCGCGGCACTGATCGTTGAGCGCTTCGCCAAAGAAAGACCCCCGCAGCCATAGGGCCACGGGGGTCAATTCGCGCCGCTAGAGAGGGGGCGCGGCGCGCTCGCTGAAAGCGATTATTCGGCGCTGAAAGGCAGCGACGAGTGGTGCAGGTTGATTACCAGGTCGCCATCGTCGTTCTTGGTGTAGCCAAAGGTGTACTCGACCTTGGTTTCGTTGCCGTCCGTGCCGGTGAAGTAGTAATTGCCCATGGCCATTGCGGTGCTGCCATCGGCATCGATGACGGTACCTTCATTTTCCCAACGCACGGCTGTGTAAGGAGCGATGGCAAAACCGCCGTCTTCGGTGCCTTCGGTGCCAATGAAGTAGCTCAGAGCTTCGTCAAAGGTTCCGCGGAACTGGTCCTCAGCTGCAAGGGTCGGCTTGAAGAGGATTTCCATGCCATCTTCATAGCCGTAATGCGTGTTGATGTGCTCGGTTGCGCGAGCGGCAACATCACCACCTTCGGTCGATACTGCACCGATTGCGACAATGCCTTCACCCCAAGCGGTCTGCGCAGCTTCAACGTCGGCTGCGGTGATTGCGTCAGCCGAAGCGGCGGCATCGCCGCCAGCGGCTTCGTCGCCGCCGCAAGCGGCCAGAGCAAGGGCGCTCACGCCAAGAACTGGGACCATTACAAACTTTTTCATCTCAAAAACTCCTCCAGACCCGACGCAGGCGTGCGTTCGGGCCACGCGTGAAAAACGAACTCGGCTTATGATGAGATAGGGTTCGGAAAATTCTCGGACCGCTCTCAACAAAAGTCGATGCGGTCCGACATCACGTGCTCAGCGAAGCACGCCAGAGGGGCCCGGTCCCGCAGTGAGATAATGTGTCACAACAAAGGCGGTTCCCGCCGATGTGCAGTTTTTTGCATCTCTTTGTTGCTTTGCCGGACCGGGAAGCGGGCGCTATGCTGCGTTTATGAACGGACGCCCCCTGTATTCGTCGCTCTTCGGTTTGATTCCCGCGCTCGCCCTAAGCGCATGTGCGCAGGCAGAAAGCACCTCTCAAGGTCGGGCAATCTATGCACCTCTTGAAAGCGATCAGCAGCAACAGGCACTCTTGCCGACGCTGTTTGTTGCAAACAAGCGCGGCAACACACTTTCCAAGGTCAGTCTCCTCAGTGGGGAAGAGGTGCAACGGGTGGACAGCTGCATCAATCCGCATGAGCTTGCGACATCGCCGGGCGGGCAATGGGTCGCGCTGGCCTGCTATGGCGGGACCACGGTCGACATCTTCTCGGTCGATGATCTCAGCAAAGCGGCCAGCATCGAACTTGGAGAAAACGCGCGTCCGCATGGGATTGTCTGGCACGAGGACGGGTCAATCTATGTCACAGCGGAGGGGCGCCAGTCGATTTTCCGGATCGAGAATCTGATCACGGACAAGCTGTTTGGGGAAGCGCGACTCACTGAGTTTGCGACCGGTAAGGAGGGCAGCCACATGATTGCGGTTGCACCC
>JBCAXQ010000449.1:0-1716 GCA_038534015.1 Pseudomonadota bacterium
ATTGCCCGTTGCCTTGTAGATGATAGAGGCTTTGGTCCGGCGCAGTGAATGAGTTCCATACTCTTCTGACCGCAGTCCGATTGCTTCGACCCACTCATCAACGAGCCGAGCATATTGGCGGGTGCTGAGATGGCGTGCATGGTCCACCCGGCTTGGGAACACAAAGTCCTCAACAGCACCACCTCGAAGTTCGAGCCATGAGAACAGACTTTCTCGGGCGTCCTTGGCTATCTCAAACTGAACGGGTCGTCCTGTCTTGCGTTGAGTGATCGTCGCGCGCGTCCTGACTTCCGGTCCGCTTACCAGATCGCTGATCTTTAACTCGACAAGGTCACACCCCCTAAGTTTGCTGTCTATCGCTAGATCGAAGAGCGCTCGATCCCGATTGCGTTTCTCGCGATCGAGAAAGAAGCGGATCGCCCATATCTGCTTCTGATTGAACGGACGCTTGGGTCCGATCTTGGCACCGAAATTCCACGGCACTCTGCTTTGTGCTGCCGGATCAAATTGTGAGTAAGTCATTTTCATTCTCCTTGGCCGGAACGGCCGAGAAGAATGTCTGCTTTCGGGCACTAAGATCTGGGATTGCTACGTCTTGGATTGGGGCGCAAAGCAGACCAAAGTGTGAATGCCCGTTCCGCGTCACTTTGGAAGGGCAACTGGAGGCAACTTGATGTCTGGCGTCGTACGAAGGGAGCGGGCAAGAAAACTAGCTGTATCTCAATGCTGGCATGCTATGAAATATAACCGTCCCAGGAGTCGAAAGCACCCGAGTTGGGGAATCGAACCTTCTGAAGGGATGAAAATTTGGGGGCTCTAGTGGGGGCTCTTTTTGAGGCCCCCAAGGTCATTTAACCCTCGAATTCTGCCATTTTTGTTCTCTTTTGAGTCCTCTTCTGGGCACCATTTTTGGAGTTGTGAACGCTGGTTCTCAGCACCGCCGAGCGATATCGTTGACGATCACTTGAGCAGTAGCCGGATCGCGGCGCGTGAACTGCCGCTCCACCTGCTGCAAGGCGCGGCAGTCAAACTGTGTCTCACGTTCAAGCGCGGCCACGGTTATCCTTGCAAAGAGGGGGAAGGGAAGTAGCCGGGATCCCCGTTGAAGAAACTTGTCACGCCAGCGTTCCGATCCTGACAGTATTGCCGCGAACTGATCGATTGCTGCAGGGGTGGAAAGGACCTGTGGCCCCAACTCTTCTAAGGTTTCGTCAAGGACATTGCTGCTTGCGAATAGGGCAGCGTAGCGGACGGCTGCCTCGCCTTCTGCGCCTGACGACAGTGCGAGCCTCAGGCGGGCTTCTTGCGCGATCGGATCGCGCCAACCACGTTGAGCCGCAATCTGGATCGTTGTCAGCCCGGCTTCACCTTGACCGGAAAGAGCCTGCGCCTGCGCAAAAAGGCGCACATGCTCCGCCGGGACTGGCCTTCGTTCGAGAAGAGTGCGCGCCTCGGCCAGAGCGAGAATAGGGTCTTCTTTTTCCAACGCCCGCTCGGTCAACTGTTCCTGTGCGAAGGCACGGAATGGCTCGGGCACTATCCCAGCGACCGCACCCATGAAACGTGCTTGACGATCAAGCTGTGCGCCTGCCGCAACACTCGCGGTGAGTGCAAGAGCAAGGATCCAGACCCATTGCTTCATGAGCGACCGCCTTTGGGCGCTTGTCGACTTCGCACGAGCAACAGCAACGCGATTGCACCAGCGGCCAGCATCGC
>JBCAXQ010000450.1:0-1712 GCA_038534015.1 Pseudomonadota bacterium
GCGCAATGGCGCAGCTTTCGGTCAGCTTGGCATCTCCGTCGACCAGCATGGGGACCGTGCCCAGTGGATTGATCTCCTTGTATTCGGGAGCGAGATAGCGAGGTGGGAAAGGCAGGATTTTGAGATCAACGTCAACGCCGGCTTCTTCGGCTGCCCAGGTTGCGCGAAGTCCTCGCGAGCGGGCGCAGGTGTAGAGTGTGGGTCTCACAGACATCAGTGGGCACCCTCATAACCAATCACCTTATGCAAAATGAAAGTGATGACCGCGCCAAGCGCCAAGCCGATCACCGCAGAAATCGCGGCATAGGTCAGCCATCCGGCTATGCCTGACAATGCTCCGGTAACGCCAGCGACCCAGTATTCGGCTCCATGCGCGATATCGTAGAGCAGGTGAAAGCCGACCTCATGCGTGCCATGGACGATGATCCCGCCACCAACCCACAGCATCGCCACTGTCCCGATGACTGACAAGGCGGTGAGCAGTTTGGGCATGGACTGAAGCAGGAAATATCCGAATGTCAGGGCAAAGCCCGTTTTTCGTTCCACCAGCTTTAGTCCAATATCATCCATCTTCACGATGGCTGCGACGGTGCCGTACACGCCAACGGTCACAGCGAACCCGACCAGCGCCAGCACGGCAGCACGGACCCACAGCGTTTCAGCTGTTACCTCGTTAAGGGTGATGGCCATAATCTCGGCCGACAGGATCAGGTCGGTCCTGATTGCGCCGGCCACTCTCTGTTTCTCAAAAGCTTCAGGATCGGTGATCTCATCTTCAATTGTTTTGCCGTGCTTGGCCCCGCCCAGCTTTTCAATGACCTTCTCCGCGCCTTCATAGCAAAGGAACGCGCCGCCCAGCATAAGGATGTAGATGATAACCCCGGGCAGGAATTCGCTTAGCAACAGCGCGCCAGGAAGCAGGATCAGCAACTTGTTCTTCAAGCTGCCTTTGGTGATGTTCCATATGATCGGCAGCTCGCGTGCCGGGCTAAGGCCGGTGACATAGCTCGGCGTGACCGCAGCATCATCAATCACGACGCCAGCTGTCTTGGTTCCGGCGCGGCCTGCTGCCACGCTGATATCATCAATCGAAGCAGACGCCGCCTTGGCGATGATCGAAACGTCGTCTAGCAGTGCGGCCAATCCTGAAGGCATACCTAACCCTTGTTTTTTGCCTCAGATAGACCGTGTAAGAGAGCGAATGGGCGCTTGATGCAAGGGCCTTGTCAATTGCTAGGTAAACTATTGGGACGGAATCGCCTTCGACGCGCTATCGGCTTTCTCGTCTGTTGATTCATCTTCTTGTCCGATTTTCTCTTTGAGCTCTGTTTCTTGGGCGTTCGTGGACTTGTTTAACAGAGCCTTCATTCCGAGGGTCGAGCATTCTTCAGCGTAGCGCAGTATGACTGATTGTGCGGTTCCATAGTCAGTCGGCAGTTTCTCGAGCGTACGTTGCCGGAAAAGGTCTTGCGACGTTAACACGAGCGTTCGCACATTGGATAGGTCAGGAGACACTACAAAGGCTTCATCGTAATTTCTCCACGCACTATCCGCCAAGCCCACACCTGCCGCGACCCCCGTTACGATGTTCTCCCCAGCATTCGCCAGCCCAAGTACAGTGGAAACCGCGGTCCCAACGTCATTCGTCAGCGCCCGCCCATATTTTCGCCTACGTTGCGATTCATCTGCATCTCTAAAGAACTCTGAACAAT
>JBCAXQ010000451.1:0-1684 GCA_038534015.1 Pseudomonadota bacterium
TGCCGATGCTGTCGGGAGCGGCATCGGCATCGCTCAACACATCAGTCCCGGCCACGCGCGGCTTCATCACCTTGTGATCGAACATCGCTTCGAAATGGCGGCGGTTGGGCATGCCGGTCAGCGGGTCACGCTCTGACAGATCGCGCAATCGGGCGTTCGCCTTGATCAGCCGTTCAGACGCCACCCGCGCCCGCAAGGTAAGCAGGAAATTGTGCTGGCGCAGCTTTTCGAATCTGAGCGCGAGCGGCAGCGTCGCCCCGCCAACCACGGCGAGCACCACAAAATAATCGAGATGCGCCATGAAGAACTGCGGATGCCAGATCGCCAAAGTCGCCGCGGCCACGGCGATGAAGGCGAAGTCGAATATCACGAGGCCGCGAATGGTGTAGGGCAGGATGATGTTGGCCAACCCCACCACCAGCGCTGTCGCCGCGAGATAGCGGGCGGAATTGTCGGGCGGCAGGTGGACTGCGAGGTGCACGATCACCGCCGTGAAGGCGATGGGCGAAGCGCCGACGCAAAAGGCCAGCATCTTTGGCCATTTCCGGGCCCCGGCGATCAGTCCCAGCATCGTGATCGGCGCCACGGCGAGAACGCGCAGGATCGCGCCCTCTTTCACCATGGCCGGATTGACGATCAGATCGATCACGATTGTCGACAGGCAGATCAGCAGGCCGAGCAGGAACAGGAAGTGTTCTTCGCGGTAAAAGCGCTGGACGATTTCTTCGCGATACAGCGCTTTGATCGCGCCGGGCCAATCGCGCAGGTTGCGGCGATCGCGCGCAAGATCATCGATCTCGCCCGTGTCCAATCCCACCAGGGTTTCGCTTGGCACATCGGCCTCGCTTCCCAGCGGAGAAATTGCCCCCATTATGCCCATGAATCGGACCTAGCCCGAGATGCTTAATAGCCCGTTAGGAGCGGCCACCGATTGCCCCGCTTTTTCGCACTTGCAGCCAATACATGTTAACATGGTGCGAGCGATGCAACCGGCCTCGCTTCGACTCAGATTTTGCACGGTTTATCCCCGCGTAAATCTGCATGCTTGCCTTCGAATCCGCGCTCTGATTCCCTATATGGGTAAATCACGCAAACCAAAGGGATCACTACATGTCGTTGCTCGAAGCCCGTAAGACCTACAAGCCGTTCGAATATCCCTGGGCTTACGAGTTCTGGAAACGCCAACAGCAGATCCACTGGATGCCCGAGGAAGTGCCTCTGGGCGAAGATTGCCGTGATTGGGCGCAGAACATCACCGAGCATGAGCGCAACCTGCTCACGCAGATCTTCCGCTTCTTCACCCAGGCCGATGTCGAGGTGCAGGATTGCTACCACGACAAATATGGCCGCGTGTTCAAGCCGACCGAGATCAAGATGATGCTCGCCGCGTTCTCCAATATGGAAACGGTCCACATCGCGGCGTACAGCCACCTGCTCGACACGATCGGCATGCCCGAAAGCGAATATTCCGCCTTCCTCGAATATGAGGAGATGGCCGACAAGCACAATTACATGCACCAGTTCAGCGTCGATACGGACGAGGATATTGCGCGCACGCTCGCCATGTTCGGTGGCTTCACCGAAGGGCTGCAACTGTTCGCCAGTTTTGCCATGTTGCTGAACTTTCCGCGCCATAACTTGATGAAGGGCATGGGGCAAATTGTCTCGTGGTCCGTACGCGATG
>JBCAXQ010000452.1:0-1676 GCA_038534015.1 Pseudomonadota bacterium
CAAACCGCGCGACGGTTATTCAATCCATCGCCAGACTGACTTGCAAGAGGCTCTACTGGCGCACCTCGGCATGGGTAAGTTCGATGCGCTCGTGCACGATTATGGCGATGGATTGAATAACCGTCGCGCGGTTTGTCTGAAAGGCCAAAGCCGAGCAGGTCGCATGCGATCAGGCGATGCTGCGACCCCAGTTGCTCCCATGTTGGCACCCAATCCCACGCACAAGTCGGGAATCCGTGGACCAGCAGCAGTGGTTTTGCCCCGACACCAGCGGAGCCGCCTGTCCAATAGGCGATCTTGTGCCCTTCGAAATCGAAGTAGCTCGCCTGGTCGCGCCAATTCTGCGTATCCGCCTGCATACGTTTCCCCAGAAGAAGTCCTTGCCATGACAGGCTAGCCAAGGCAGCGCTTCGCGGGAAGCAAGTTCGAACTGGAGAATACAAAGTGGGCTATCGGGTGGCAGTGGTCGGTGCGACCGGCAATGTCGGACGCGAGATGATGCAGGTGCTCGCGGAGCGCGAGTTTCCTTGTGACGAGATCGCGGCAGTCGCGAGTTCGCGATCGCACGGAAGCGAAGTCGAATTCGGCGACACCGGCAAAATGCTCAAATGCCAGAACATCGAACATTTCGATTGGGCTGGATGGGATATCGCCCTGTTTTCGGCAGGGAGTGGCCCTGCGAAGGACTACGCGCCCAAGGCTGCTGCGGCCGGCTGCATCGTGATTGACAATTCGTCGCTCTATCGCATGGACCCCGACGTTCCCTTGATTGTGCCTGAAGTGAATCCGGATGCGATCGACGGCTACACCCAGCGCAACATTATCGCGAACCCGAACTGTTCGACTGCGCAATTGGTCGTCGCGCTCAAGCCGTTGCACGATGCCGCCACGATCAAGCGCGTGGTGGTTTCAACTTATCAGTCCGTTTCTGGCGCAGGCAAAGCCGGTATGGACGAGCTGTTCAATCAGAGCCGCGCGATCTTTGTTGGCGACCCCGTGGAACCTGAGACTTTTACCAAGCAGATCGCGTTCAATGTGATCCCGCATATCGATGTCTTCCTCGACGATGGATCGACCAAGGAAGAATGGAAGATGATGGTCGAAACGAAGAAGATCCTCGATCCGAAGATCAAGCTCAACGCCACCTGTGTGCGGGTACCGGTTTTTGTCGGTCACTCCGAAGCGATCAATATCGAGTTCGAGAATGAAATTTCGGCCGAGCAAGCGCAGGATATCTTGCGCGAAGCTCCCGGCATCATGCTGATCGATAAGCGCGAGGACGAAGGCTATGTGACCCCGGTGGAGAGCGCTGGTGACGGTGCAACCTATGTCAGCCGAGTGCGGGAAGATCCGACCGTCGAAAACGGGCTGACATTGTGGTGTGTTTCGGACAATCTGCGCAAAGGCGCTGCGCTCAACGCCGTACAGATTGCCGAACTGCTTGGGCGGAGGCATCTCAAAAAAGGGTAGGCGAAAATGCGCGGATTGATGTTCGGAATTGCGGTCTTGGGTCTTGCGGGATGCGGCGGCAGCGATGTGCCATCGCCGACCGAACGCCAGCAGCAGGAAAACACCGGCCTGCCCCAAGTTGGGGAGAACGAAGTCGTGTTGCGCGGGGATGGCCTCTCGGTGGGCGCGGAAGCGTTCTATTTCGCTGCAGGGCAGAATGAAGTGGA
>JBCAXQ010000453.1:0-1666 GCA_038534015.1 Pseudomonadota bacterium
TGCCCTTGCGCTGGTTCACCGCCAATATCGGCGTCCACCACATCCATCACCTCGTCAGCCAGATACCGTTCTATCGCCTGCAGGAGGCCTTGAGGGCGCACCCTGAACTGGCCGACGTAAACCGCCTGACTGCGCTCCAGACCGTGAGACCGTTCTTGCTCACCCTTTGGGATGAGGAGCGCCGTGAGATGGTGACATTCCGAGAGGCAAAGGCCGCACGCGCCTAACGATGGCAACCGGTCGACGTCCGCCTACTCCCTGTCGCCCGTTTCTGGGTTCTCGGGCAGATCATCGTAGAACGCGCGCTGCGCCTGCATGTTGTTCTGGCAGGTGAACAGCCTGCCCTCGATTTCGACCAGATAGGCCGTGACCACCTGATTGCGATCGACCATGCGCGCGACATAGGCCTCGTGCTCGGTCTTCGCCTGTTCGACCGTCACCACCTGTTCCCAATCGATCTCGTGGCTTGCGGGCAAGTTGGGGCGATTGCCCGCCGCTTCACATTCGAACAGATCAGGCTGGGCCTGCTGCAGGTTGAACGTGACAACCTTTGGCTCGTTCGAACAACTACTCAGTGCCAAACAGAACGTCGAATGGATCAGTGCCTGCTTCAGCAGCTTCATCGAGCTTCTCCTTCTCTTCGAGCACTTTCTCTTCAAATTCTTCGGCGCGCTCTTCAGCATCCATGGCGACATCCTCGCCAAGCTCCTCCGCCTCTTCGCGGACCTTGTCCAACGCCTCTTCCCAGCGCTGGTTCTCAACCCGCACACCATCGGCGTAGGCATCGTGGCGTATCCACCACAACAGACCGACGGCAAGGGCCCCGACAAGCCCCCAGGACACGATCTTCGCTGGCAGCGCGCCAAGGCCGAACCGCATAAAGACGCCAATCAACCACGGCATGAGCATTCCCCCACGTGATGCGTAGTGCGATGCGCAGCAGCGTAATCGGCCATGCGCTCTCCTGAAGAACAGCTACGCCACTTCACCTGGTCTTGATTGTACATATTGGCCGGATTCGGATTTCTTTGCTTGTTCGGACGGACAGTTGAACTGGCACGTGATTGTATCGCGACGGTTTGCCCGTTGGGTTGACTTGGTGATATGCCATCCGATGCGACACCTATGCCGGGTTTTGAAAACAGGCCCGGCCCCGAATGATCGGCTCTGTGCAAGGGCGTCCGGCTTAGCAAGCCAAGTCGTGACGCTGCCGCCAAAACCGCGGAATTGTCTGGCTTTTGCCGAACGCCAGCATACTTTCCGCGCCGCAGGATCACGCTCCAGACCCCGCTTTCGATGCGCCAGGCAAGCGCGGGAAGTGTGACTTTCCGATTTGGCTGGATCAGCGCGGAAGGGCTGGCGAGCAACGCCGAATCTAACGGCCGGCCCAAAGCCGCATCCCAAGCGGCGCAGAAGCTTTCAGAGAATGGTCGGGTGCGCAGGCGATAAGCGGTTTCGCGCGCCATACCGACCGCGCGGGCGGCCTTGGCGACCGAGCGCGTCTCGGCAAGATGGCCGATAAACTCGGCCTGACGGAGCGGGGTCCAGCCGTCGCTGCGAGCGCGGAGCGGAACGGCGTGAAAGGGCGGGATGCGGGGCTGAGACATCCGGCGAGGGTATTATGCTCGGGAGGGAGTAGGAAAGGGAGGATTCCGCCGCTGGTTCA
>JBCAXQ010000454.1:0-1654 GCA_038534015.1 Pseudomonadota bacterium
CTGCTGCAGTTCGCCGGCGGGCGCGATTCCCGTACCTGCGTAGATATTGAACCCCTACCGCAATCTTGACCGGCGTACTTCGGAAGGTCTCGATTTCAGCGTAATGTATGAATTCGGCACCGGCTTCGGCGACTTCGATATTCAAGTGAATGCTGCACGGTTGCTGGGCTTTGAACAAGCGGCAGGTCCCGATGCTGATCTGCTGTTTACTGAACTGACGCCACTGCTTGAACAAATCCCCGAGCTTTCAGTTGGTGATGTCGCGGCGCTGCAACCGTTCGGCTTTGGGGAATTGCTGGAGATTGATGGTCGTCCGCGCTGGCGGCTGAGTGGTTCTATAGCTTGGGAAACCGGCCCAGTGCGGGTCAATTTCTTCGGTCGCTATGTCGATCGAGTGTTCGATCCGGGCGCGCAGCAGGATGACACCGCAGATTTCTTTGAAGTGGATGACTGGTTTACGCTCAACTTCGGGGTCAGCTACACCATCGAGAACAACACCGCGCTC
Source organism: Pseudomonadota bacterium (assembly GCA_038534015.1). GTDB lineage: Bacteria > Pseudomonadota > Alphaproteobacteria > Sphingomonadales > Sphingomonadaceae > Erythrobacter. The sequence goes on from JBCAXQ010000454.1 coordinate 506, forward strand.
GACGGAACGCGACTGCGGTTTGGCGTCAATAATATCTTCAATGAAGATCCGCCCATAGCAGACGAAAGCTTTGGCTATTACGGCAGTCTGCACAGCGGGCGCGGTCGCCAATTCTCGTTTGATATTCGCAAGAACTTCTAATCAGGCGCTGGGCCGCGGCAATGTGTTCGCGGCCCAGCCGTTACCAGCCCAGTAGAAGGAGCATGGCCGATGCGCCTGCACGCGATTGTCATTGCCCTTTGCACAACGATTGGAGCCGCCTCTTCACCCGCGCTCGCAGATGATCATGCGGACCGGTTAGCGGCGGATCAGGAATGCAGCACAGAGGCGGCACGCATTGACAGGGAATTCCCGACGGGTGCTTTCGCGCGATGTGAGGCGAAGGGCAAACGCCGCTTCACGCTAACGATTGCGCCTGAGGACGAAGGCGAAATCAATTGCAGCGCTTGGTACGCCTTTCGCGTGACTCCGCAGCGGCGGGCGCGGATCACAATTGATCTCGACTATGAATCTTGCGGCCATCGCTATTGGCCAAAGACCAGCACAGACGGAGTGAACTGGACCTATATGTCGCCGAACAGGGTGACCGTTGAAGGCGAGCGCGGCGAACGGACAGCGCGCCTCTCGCTACGGGTCCACAATCAGCCGATATTCGTGGCAGCGCAGGAGATCCTGCCTCCCTCAACCTATGATGCATGGCTTGACGGGTTGGAGGGGAGCTCTTTCGCAGTCCGCAGCCTCTTGGGGAAATCCGCTGAGCAGCGAGACATTGAATTGCTCACCATTGCGCATCCCGGCGCGGGGCAGCGCGAAACAATTGTGCTGGTTGGGCGCCAACACCCGCCCGAGGTCACCGGTGCGCTGGCCATGTTTCCATTTGTAGAAACGATCATGTCGGACAGCGACCTTGCCAAGGCTTACCGCGCCCGGTTTGAGACGCTGGTGGTCCCGCTGCTCAATCCCGATGGCGTTGTCCGCGGCCATTGGCGACACAACACTGGCGGCGTCGATTTGAACCGGGACTGGGGGCTGTGGACGCAGCCCGAAACATCCTTGATGCGCGACTTGCTTGAGCAGGTGGAGGCCGATCCGATGCGCGATTTGCGCGTCTTGATCGATTTCCATTCCACCAATCGTGACGTTTTCTAC
>JBCAXQ010000455.1:0-1652 GCA_038534015.1 Pseudomonadota bacterium
TTGCTGGCGGCAATTCCGGCGGACCTTTGTTTGATGAGTGCGGTCGCGTGGTAGGCGTGAACTCTTCCAGCACTCTTTCTGGCACCGGCGAAGGTGAGTTCTTCTTCGCAATCGCCAACCGCGAAGTGCTGTCCTTTCTGCGCAGCAATGATGTGAGCCCCCGCGTCAGCGATTTGCCGTGCCGGTCACTGGCCGAGATTGAGGCAGAAGAGGCCGAACGCGCTGAGGCCCAGGCCGAAGCCGAGGAGGAACGCATTGCCGCGCTTGAAGCAGAAGAGGAGGAAAAGCGCGAAAAGATAGAATTGCAGATTCAGCAAGAGCGGGAAAACATGATGGCTGTCGCAGCTGTACTCCTGTTGCTGGCGGCTGGCGGCGGAGCGCTATCTTACCAGGCCTGGAACAGCGAAGGTGGGAAGAACCGTGCGTATGTGTTTGGCGGGATCGGTGCCGTGGCAGCACTTGCCGCGGCCATCGTATGGTTCCAGCGGCCCGGGCCGGATGATGTGGATACACGCTTGCTTGGAGATGAGACGGTCAGTCCTGACGGTGATGAAGTAGACATGTCTGGCCCGCTCGCCGGCGGACTGACCTGCACGCTCGATCTGGAGCGAAGCCGCATCACCGGATCGCCCGAACGCGATATCGATTTTGACTGGACTGATGAAGGCTGCGTCAACAATCGCACCCAATATGGTCGCGCCGGCGCAGTCTGGTCGCGAGTGTTCGTGCCCAATTCCGATCGTGCCGTTTCCGTCAACAGCTTCGATCCAGGTACCGGCGAGTACAAAGTAGAACGCTATCTGATCGGACTGGATGACATGGAAGATGCGCGGTCAAAGCGGCAATCTTATAACCCGCCCAGTTGCGGCGCAATCGATGCGGCCACGCGACTGGGAGACATGCAAGGTAGTGTTTTGGCATCGCTACCGGATACGCCAAACGAGCGCCTGATCTATCGTTGCCAAAGGAAATCGGGCAGCTAGGCTCGAATGGAGCAGGCCCTAGTCCTTGCCTCGATCGTGCTTGGGGTCGCGATCGCTTTCGAGCTGGAGCATCTCAACGGTGTCCTCAGGGCAAAGAACGTGACATGGCATTGGGCGCAGCCGCTATTTGCGCTTTTCGTCCTGCTGACCATCATCGCATTTTGGTGGGGTGCGGTGAACTGGGCTGAGAATACGAGCGAAGAAGACGGCGGATCGTTTTCGCTCGGCCGGTTTCTTCCAATGATGGGGCAGCTTGTCCTGCTTGCGCTCATGGCCGCGGCGTCATTCCCAGACAAGATCGGCGACGAAGGGCTCGATCTGGCCGACTATTATCAGGCCAATCGCCGATATCAGTGGACACTGATGGCTCTGTATTTCTGGTCGGTCTATATCGGGTACGCTGTGCATGTGATTCAGAGCTCGGAAACGGCTGGCGAAGTGTTCAACAAGCTCGCCTTTGACTCTGTCTATTCGGTAGCGATCACGGGCATGATATTTCTGCGCAAATGGTGGCATATCGCTATTGGGTTTGCTTTCGTTGCGATTGCACCGGCCGTTTGGGTCACCCGCACACTAGGCTCATGATCTTCAAAATAGCCCTATCCGTCATCGCGCTTCTTGTCGGGACGGTACTCGTGATCGACTTGGCCTATCATCGGGCTCGGCATA
>JBCAXQ010000456.1:0-1642 GCA_038534015.1 Pseudomonadota bacterium
GTTTGTTTGGCTGTCACTGCCTTGGCCGCAGTGAGCAATTCATCGAAGCTTTCCTGCAGGCATTCGGAATAGAAATCCGGATCCGGCATGATGTCACGGCAGGCGGTAAAACTGATATAGGCCTCGTCGACATAGCTTTGCACGACATGAGCGAGGCCAAGGCCATCGGTCAGGCAAATCAGCGATAATGCCATGCTCTCAAGCCGCGCACCGCTCGAATAGATATGCACGGGTGGGCCGGGTACATTGGTCACGACCGTGTTGAACGGCATGGCCCTGTGCGCGAGGCTCACGCGGCTGAACAATTGCGCGCCGAGTGCCATGTAGAGCGCGGGATTGACCTTGCTCACCTCGGTCATGGTGCGCGCGCCCATGGCGTTGGTCATCGCCTTGGAGTTCTTCGTCTGGCCGTGGACATAGGTGAGCCGCTCGGCCGGATCGGCGATGTGCGTGCCCAGCGGAGCGACCATGGCCGATACCTGGTTGCCCATATCGCCCTTTTCCCCGTCGGAGCGCACCGAAATCGGCGCCATGGCTGTCATGGTTCCTTTGGGCAGATCGTCTTTCGCAGTGAGATATTTGTTGAGCGCGCCGCCGATGACGGCAATTGCCACATCGTTGACTTTCGCCTCGGGCAGAAGCGCGCGGATCGATTTGAATTCCTTGAGGTCAAAACTGCGTCCTTCGACCACCCGGTGCGATGAGATGCTGCGATTGAAGCGTGTGCGCGGCGGAACCATATCGCTTGTCAGTTTGAACTCGCGCGCGACCAGCCCTTTGATTGCGCCTGCGACGCCCGGTAATGCCTGCGCCGCGACCTGCGCTTGCTTCACCGGATTGAGCAGCGCGTTGATGTAGGATTTACCCAGCAATTCTACCGGGCCGGGGACTTTCTCCGGCTTCCATTCGTCAGGCTTCTTGGGCGGCGGAGTGTCCGGGGCAAGCGTGTGCAATGCTTCCATCAGATCGATACCGCTCATCCCGTCGATAGCCGAATGATGAACCTTGGTTACGAAGGCAAAGCATCCGGGCGGATAGCCGCGGACATTGTCCAACCCCTCAATGACCGTGAACTCCCATGGTGGACGATCAAGGTCGAGCGGGCGGGCATGGATGCGGGCTGCCTGGATGCAGAGTTGACGCCAGTCTCCCGGCTTGGGCAGGGCGACATGGCGGACGTGGTATTCCAGATCGAAATCGGGATCCTCGATCCAGTACGGATAATCGAGATCGAATGGCACGCGCACCAATCGCTGACGCATTGTGCGCGACAATTGCATGCGCGATCCAATGAATTGCAGAATATCCTTGAACCGCACGAACCCTTCCGGAGCGGTCTCCGGATTGTAGATCAATACGCTGCCGATATGCATCGGCGAATTCGGCGACTCCATCGCTACAAACGATGAATCCATGCCTTGCAGTTGACGCAAGGGTTTCTCCCACGGGCGAGCCAGAACGGGTCTCGCTTCGGCTCATTTTTGAGCTCTGCCATCGATCTAGGGATGTTTCAGTTGCGAGACAAGCTCACGCAAACGGCAGCCATTGCCGTGGGGGAAGGTGTGGCGAAACAAAATTGCGAGTTGGTCTCCTCGTGCCTGTCACTGCTTCTTGTTCGCAAGCGTGCTTCTCCAGAATTGAG
>JBCAXQ010000457.1:0-1633 GCA_038534015.1 Pseudomonadota bacterium
GCGTCCGATGCAGGCATCTATGTCGGTCAGTCGGAAAACATCATCGTGCGGCGCAACCGAGTGGTAGAAAATGTCGCCGGGATAGAGATCGAGAACTCCAACCGTGCAGAGGTGTTCGAGAATCTCGCGACCAAGAACACCGGCGGAATTCTGGTTTTCGACCTGCCTGGCCTGCCAAAAGTGGGCGGTGGCGACGTGATCGTCGCTCGCAACGCGGTGATTGACAACAACACCGAAAACTTCGCTCCCGAAGGCAATATTGTCGCCAGCGTACCCGCCGGCACCGGCGTGATGGTGATGGCCAACACGGGCGTTCTTGTCGTGGACAATGCGCTCATCAACAATTCAACGTCGCACGTCATGCTCATCGCTTACACGCAGGAATTCGACGATGAGCGCTACGAACCGCGCCCTGTAAATGTGGAGTTGCGTGGGAATATCTATGGTTCCGGTCGCGACGCCCCCGATTTTCCGGGCGGAGACATGCTGCTTGAAGCGAACAACGGCCTTCCCCTTCCACCGATCCTGACCGATGGACTTCATGATAATCTCATCATCAGAGACTATGAAACCATCCTTTCCTTGGGGCTGACCAAAGTTGGACAGTCGCTGACGGAAGCACAGCCCAAATGGATTGGAGCGGGGGCGTTCATTCCCGCAGTATCCGAGCCTGCCACCTTTGGGGGAGTAGCGCTTCCCGACGAGATGGAAGAACGCCTGAAGTGATCAAACACGCCCTGATATTTGGGTTGGCAACGGTCGCGTTCGCATCGACTATGAGCGTTCGCGCGACTGTGATCGATGAACCGGAAGTCAATGATGCAGCGATTATCGAAGACAACATTCCTCGCACATTGGCAGAGTTTGGGTTCTTCTTTGACGATGGCGCGCGCCAGCCGAACTATCGCGTGACACCCTATCAGCTCAACACGCCGCTTTATTCGGACGGAGCGGACAAGCTGCGCTACATCTATTTGCCTGAAGGAACCCGGCTGACTGCTGACGACGAAGGATTGCTGAAATTCCCGGTCGGGGCAGCAATGATCAAAACCTTCGCCTTTGGGGAAGGCGAGGACCAGCGTTTCGTTGAGACCAGAGTTCTGCTCAATCGGCCAGAGGGTTGGGTGGCGCTGCCCTATCGCTGGAACGAGGAACAGACCGAGGCCAAGCTGGCATTGGCTGGGGCGCGTCTGCCGGTCACAACGCCAGATGGCAGCGAAATCAGTTATCGCATACCGAACAAGAACCAGTGCAAAACCTGCCACAGCAAGGATGGTGATGTGGTTCCGATTGGTCCCAAGGCCCGCAATCTCAGTTCCGAGTGGCTGAACGTGATGGTCCGCAATCGCCATTTGGACCGCGTCCCGATCGGTGCTGACGCTTTGCCTGATTGGGGCTCGAAAGCGGAACACACCATGCAATCGCTCGCGCGCGGTTATCTCGATGTGAACTGCGCCCATTGCCACCAACCGGGGGGTGGCGCCTCCAACTCGGGTCTGGACCTGCGTTGGGAGCAGGAAGATCCCCATGCGATAGGGATACGCAAACCGCCTGTCGCTGCCGGGCGCGGATCGGGCGGGCATGCTGTTTCGATCCTGCCGGGCGATCCCGATGCATCGATCCTTGTCTATCG
>JBCAXQ010000458.1:0-1629 GCA_038534015.1 Pseudomonadota bacterium
CAGAGGGAACATGCGGTCATTGACAAGTTCCTTGAGCATCTTGGTCGATTGGGAATAGCCCCACTGCTTTTCAGGTACGGGGTTCAGCCACACCGTCGCGGGATAGGTGTTGGTCACGCGCCGCATCCAGATCGCACCGGCTTCCTCGTTCATGTGCTCGACGGAGCCACCGGCATGAGTGATCTCATAGGGGCTCATCGCGGCATCGCCGACAAAGATCACTTTGTAATCGTGACCGTATTTGTGCAGCACGTCCCACACCTTGGTGCGTTCCTGCCAGCGGCGCTTGTTGTCCTTCCAAACGCCTTCATAGAGGCAATTGTGGAAGTAGAAGAATTCGAGGTTCTTGAATTCTGCGGTTGCCGCGCTGAACAGCTCTTCGACCAGCTTGATGAAAGGATCCATTGACCCGCCGACATCGAGGAACAGCAGCAACTTCACTGCATTGCGCCGTTCGGGCCGCATGTGGATGTCGAGCCAGCCCTGTTTGGCTGTGCCATCAATCGTCGCATCAAGATCGAGTTGGTCGGGGTTGCCTTCCCGCGCAAAGCGCCGCAGCCGACGCAGCGCCATCTTGATGTTGCGAGTGCCAAGCTCCTTGGTGCTGTCGAGGTTCTTGAACTCGCGCTTTTCCCAGACTTTCACCGCGCGCTTGTGCTTGCTTTCGCCTCCGATGCGTACGCCTTCAGGATTGTATCCCGAATTGCCGAACGGAGAGGTGCCGCCGGTCCCGATCCACTTATTGCCGCCTTCGTGGCGCTTTTCCTGTTCGGCGAGACGCTCCTTGAGCTTCTCCATGATCTCATCCCATGAACCGAGCTTTTCGATCTCAGCCATTTCCTCTTCACTGAGAAATTTTTCGGCCACAGACTTTAGCCAGTCTTCGGGGATGTCGACCGGGTTCTGGCCATAATCGGACAGGATGCCTTTGAATACTTTGTTGAAGACCTGATCGAAACGGTCGATCAGACCTTCGTCTTTCACGAAGGTGGCGCGGCTCAGATAGTAGAACGCTTCTGGTGATTGCTCGATCACATCCTTGTCGAGCGCCTCAAGCAGAGTGAGATGCTCTTTGAAGCTCGCCTGGATTCCGGCTTCGCGCAGTTCATCGACAAAATTGAAAAACATGCCAGTACCTCTAACGGGCACCGAACAAGCGCGCCAGTCCCGTTTTGCAACTTAAGGCCCCCAAAATAGGTGAAGGTTTAAGCGTTCGCTAACCATCATCTCTTACTGCCCGTCACTCCACAAAATGGGGCGTGATAAGGCGAAAATGAAGCCGTTCGAAATCGATACCGAGGGTGCGAGTGCCCTAAGGCAAATTCCCGAGAGCTGTAGCGCCGTGACCTTGGGTTGCACCGACGTGGCCGGGATCGTCGCTGGCGTAATAGAATCGTCGAAGGCACTCCGCGAAGAGCATGAAGCGCTGCAACATACGGTCGGAGAGTTGGAAAACGATCAGGCCAAAGTTTCGGAAGCGAGCGACGAAGCGAGGCTCTTGTCGGAACGGGCAATCGAACGGCTTGGGGAGGGGACCGCGCTTATTCAGTCATCCCATGGCATCCACGAGTTGAAGCAAAGAACTGATCTGACCAAGGGATGACTGAATAAGCGCGGTCCCCTCCCCAA
>JBCAXQ010000459.1:0-1470 GCA_038534015.1 Pseudomonadota bacterium
TTTTTTGTGTTGCGCCAACAGGTGGATCGATACTAAGAAGTCAGCAAGACTAACTCGTCGCGCCGCATTTTTCACCCGACAGGGGCATTTGGTTCAGGAGCTAAGATTCAACGGCATACCCACACGTCTACGCGTGGATTGTCCGTCGATACAGATGCCATGTGGCGTGGCCCAGGACTGGCAAAACCACAAACAAGCCGAGCAATGCGGGAATCATCGCTGCGAAAAGCATGCCCGCGATCATTCCAGCCCAGACCAGGAATACAGTTTGATTTGTTTTGAATGCGCGAAGACTTGTGATGATGGCCGTTAAGAAATCGACTTCGCGATCGACCAGCATGGGTAGGCTTATCACCGTGATTGAATAGAATGCGAGCGCCATAACACCGCCAACTGCGCTTCCGATTGCAAGCATGGTTATCCCGGCGCGGGTCGTAAAGAAGGCAAGATTTTCAGAGCCAGCCCCGGCTTCGGCCAGAAATATCGCAAAGATCAAATGCGCGACAATCACCCAGAAGCCAAAGGCAACAAACACAATCACGCCCATACTCAGGATCTGTTCGTCGCCTCGCCCCCTCAGCGCTCCGAGAATACCAAACCAGGTCATCGGCAAACCGGCCTCGCGTCGGCGGCTGACCTCGTAGAGTCCAACCGCCGTGAAAGGCGCAAGGATCGGGAACCCGGCGGCTGCTGGGATCAACCAGGTCAGCTGGCCTTGTGCTACCAACACATAGCCAAGCGAAAGACCTGATACCACGAACACCGATGCGAAGAAGAGTCCGAACTGCGGATGAGCCTTGAAATCACCCCAACCGGCTGAGAGAGCGGCTAGGAGGTCTCGCAATTGGAGATTCTCGCTAACCCTCCCTCCGGTCTTTTGAGGTAATTCTGTTTCACTCAAAACGCGAAACCTCTCTCTTTGCGCCATGCCCAATCCGTCTGGCCGAATAGCCAGTCCAGCAGTTAGAAGCGATAAGTTACACCGCCGCTTACCACCCACGGATCAAGCTTATGCTCCGTTTCGATCACCAGCGTTCCGGTCCCATCGAACCAGCGTGCTGTCGTATCGACAAAATAGCGCTTGGCATCGACAGCAAGTCCAAATCCGCCATCACCCAGCTCGAGATCGAATCCAGCTTGCAATGCGAAGCCGAATTCGTCGGAAAGATCGGTGTCGGTAACCCCCAGCGGAATGGTCGCAGCGCCCGGTTTGTCACTAATCCAGAGAAAGTATGCCGGCCCAGCGCCGATATAGGGCTTCACACCACCAATATCGAAATGGGCCTTTGCCGTGACAGTCGCCGGGATCAGTTGCGCATTCGAAACCAGCTCCGCCCCAGGAAGGCCCGAGACGGCATCGACATCGTGCTGTGTCAGGCAGCAAATCGTTTCGATCGAGAAGTTGTCACTGACGAAGTACTCGATTGCGAGTGTGGGGACGACATTATCGTTCGCTTCAGTTTGCGTTCC
>JBCAXQ010000460.1:0-1460 GCA_038534015.1 Pseudomonadota bacterium
GTTGATCATCCCGCCCCAGCTGGGCATCCACAGCATGATCGAGAACACCATGCCAAGCGTCTGTGCCCAGTCGGGCAGCGCGGTGTAATGCAAGTGGTGCGGACCGGCCCAGATATAAAGGAAGATCAGCGACCAGAAGTGGATGATGGAAAGGCGGTATGAATAGACCGGGCGATTGGCCTGCTTCGGCACGAAGTAGTACATCATCGCCAGGAAACCTGCGGTGAGGAAGAACCCGACCGCATTGTGGCCATACCACCATTGCGTGAGTGCATCCTGGACGCCGGCAAAGGCGCTATAGCTTCGCGAACCAAGTAGGCTTACCGGCATCGACAGGTTGTTCACAACATGCAGCATCGCGACCGTTACAATAAAGGCGAGGAAGAACCAGTTGGCGACATAGATATGGGGTTCGCGGCGTTTCAGCAGGGTGCCAACGAACACCGCCAGATAAGCCAGCCAGACAACAGTCAGCCACAAATCGACATACCATTCTGGCTCGGCGTATTCCTTGGATTGGGTGACGCCAAGCAAGTAACCAGTCGCGGCGAGTACGATGAATAGCTGGTAGCCCCAAAAGACGAACCGGGCCGTTCCCGGCAATGCCAGGGTCGTCCGGCAAGTCCGCTGGACCACATAGAAACTGGTAGCAAGCAAAGCGTTTCCGCCAAAGGCGAAGATCACAGCTGAAGTGTGAAGCGGACGAACCCGACCGAATGTGAGATAGGGTTCAAAATTGAGTTGTGGGAACGCCATCTGGAGCGCGATGAAGAGGCCTGCCAGCAAGCCAGCGAGGCCCCAGAAGACTGTCGCAATGACCCCCCAGCGAATGACATCATCGTCATAGCGAGTGGGGCCTGGCGGCATCTTGAAGATGCTTTGCGCCCGCGCCATCGGATCATAGTTGTTAGCCGTCACGAAGATGAGGACCAGCGCGACAATGCCGATGATGACCATATGCACGGCAAATCCGGTGTCCTGCGCACCCACGAACGCGGCCAGCGACGCAAGCAGGACAAGTGCCCAGATGCCGATACGGCCTAGAACTGCTTCCATGATGTTTATCCCTTCCGTTGCCGCACCCCTAGGATGCAGCGCGATTGCGGTATTTGATCCAGATCAAATTTCTTGAGATTTGCAGCTTGGTCTTGGCTGTCCGGCCTCGAGCGCCAGTGCATTCAGATCGAGCAATCGCACGATCGAGCGGCCCTGCGTTTCGACCAGGCCGATCTCCTTCAGCTCGGTGAATTGCCGACTGACTGTTTCGATCGTCAGCCCTAAACTCTCTCCGATATCGCGGCGGCTCATTGGAAGCGTGAGTTCGCAAGTTCCCGTGCTGCAACCACACAGGCGTTCGGCCATCGAATAAAGAAAGTCGGACACCCTCTGGCGTGCCGATTTGTGGCCCAGGCGCATCATCTTGGTCCGGCTACGGTGCAAGGCCTGTAGCGAACGTGACA
>JBCAXQ010000461.1:0-1435 GCA_038534015.1 Pseudomonadota bacterium
CTGCCAAAGCAATGGGCGCACCTGCGCCAATCGCGGTTGCCAGCGCAGCGCCTGCAAGAAGCGGTAGTTTCCAGACTGAATTCGACATTGCATTTCCCCTATTCGAATATCGGACCCTGATACTGAATTGCTGTAATTCATCTTAGCCTTCACTTTTCTGAACAATGGGGTTGTGCTCCGTTCAGCCAGCACGCCCGTTTCAATCCAGCTTGGGCGGGAAACCGGGCTCGGCCTTGGCCATCGCGCGTTGGTACGCGTCGCGCGCGCCGATCCGCTGCAAGTACGCTTTCAGGTTCGGCATGTGATCGATGCTCATATCGTTGAATGCCCGTGCGGTGGTCAGCGAGAAACCGAGCATTATGTCGGCTGTGGTCAGCTGCGAACCGCCGAAATACTCCGCTTCGCCCAGCCGCCGCTCGATCGCTTCCCAGGCGTTGGTGATGCGCTTCATCAAGGGCGGAGGCATCTCCGCGCCGACGGCGTTCACCGCAATGCTCATCATGCCATTGGTCATCAGCGTCGCATTGGCAAAGTGAAACCAATAAAGATGGTCCGCAAAGTCCGGGTGATCGGGGCCGGGCACCAGCTCACTATCGGGCGCATATTTCCCGACGATATACTCGACGATGGCGCCGCTTTCGCCGAGCATTTTTCCGTCGTCTTCGATCAGGGGAGCAATGCCCATCGGGTGCAGGGCTTTCAGCTCCGCTGGGGCGAGCCTGGTTTCCGGATCGCGGTTGTAGAGCTTGAGATCGTATTCAAGGCCAAGCTCCTCACACAGCCAGACGATGCGTTCGGATTGTGAAATGCGCAGGTGGTGGACGGTTAGCATGTGCGGAAATCTCCCATATATGTTGGGCATCCCATCGCGCGCTGACGCGTCGCTGTCGAGATTTATTCAGCGTCACGCATTGATTTGAGAATCATTCTCATTAATTGAGGCGCATGGCTCAAGTCTTTTGTGATCTCACCGTTCTGGCGTCGGAGCGTGTCTCGCCTTCGATGCATCAGCTTACCATTGGCGGAGAGGATCTGGATCATTTCCCAAAGGGACAGGATGGCGGGTATTTCAAGCTCGTTCTCGAACCCGCGCGTGACGGCAAAAAGGCGCTTTTGCGGACCTACACGATCCGCGCGCAGCGGGACCGGGAGCTCGATGTGATGTTCGCGCTGCATGGTGGCAATGCGGCTGGCCCGGCGACCGGATGGGCGCTTGATGCCAAGCTGGGCGATCCGATCACCATTCGCGGGCCCGGCGCACCCAAGCCATTGCCCGAGGGGTTCGATCTCTACCTGATGGCGGGCGACATGGCGGCGCTGCCCGCGATTTCCGCCAATCTTGAACGGATGCACCGGGATGTAAAAGGCGTGGCGGTGCTGGAAATTCAGCATGCGGAGGATGCGATTGCGATTGATGCGCCTTTTGGCGCATCAA
>JBCAXQ010000462.1:0-1423 GCA_038534015.1 Pseudomonadota bacterium
ACGGAAGCCAGTGACAGGAAAATGCCGAAATCGCGTGCATCTTCCCGGCGCAAACGGCCGGTTGGCAGCGGACGATTGGCCGTCCGCTTCATGCCTGCATCAATGTCTGCTTCCCACCAGTGATTGAGAGCAGCAGAACCGCCAGCACCCATCGCAATCGCCAGAATTGCGGTAAAGCCAAGCACTGGATGGATAGAACCGGGCGCCGCGAGCAGGCCACAGATTCCAGTAAAGATAACCAGTGTCAGCACGCGCGGCTTTGTCAGCGTGAGGAAGTCACGCCAATCGGCTGTTTGTGCTGCTGTCTGTACGGTTGCGCTCATTGCGGTTCTAGATTGCTTCTGTCTTATCCATAAGAGAGCGCACCCGAATGGCGCGCCCTCCCAATTTAGTACTTACGGCAAAGTCATACCGCCAATTGCGGCGATCATACCTTGCCTAGTCAAGCCGTCGCCGGCTTTTCATCACGCGGCATGTGATCGTGGTAATCGTGATGATCTTCGATAACCGGCAGCGTGCTGAATTGGTGGAACGGCGGAGGGCTCGTTAGAGTCCATTCCAGCGTCGTCGCACCTTCACCCCATGGGTTGTTGCCCGCCTTCTTGCCTGCGGCAAACGCATAGGCAAGGTTCACGAAGAAGATCAGCATTGAAAGCGCCATGATCATGTAGCCGTAGGAGCTGACCTGATTCCAGAATGTGAACGCCTCTGGGTAATCAGGGTAACGACGTGGCATGCCGTTCATCCCAAGGAAGTGCTGCGGGAAAAAGATCACGTTCACGCCGATGAAGAAAACCCAGAAATGCAGGTGCGAGAGAAACTCGCTGTGCATCCGGCCGCTCATTTTCGGGAACCAGTAGTAGAAGCCCGCAAACAGCGAGAACACTGCCCCCATCGACAAAACATAGTGGAAGTGCGCGACCACGTAGTAGGTATCGTGGAGGTTGTCATCGATTCCGCCATTGGCCAACACGACACCGGTCACACCACCAACAGTAAACAGGAAGATAAAGCCAAGCGCCCAGACCATCGGCGATTTGAACTCCAGGCTGCCGCCCCACATCGTTGCGATCCAGCTGAATATCTTCACGCCAGTCGGCACAGCAATCACCATGGTCGCTGCGGTGAAGTACATCTTCGTGTTCACGTCGAGGCCGACAGTGTACATGTGGTGCGCCCAAACGATGAAGCCGACAACACCGATCGCAACCATGGCGTAGGCCATGCCGAGATAGCCAAACACAGGCTTCCGGCTGAAGGTCGCAACGATCTGCGAGATCATACCGAAACCTGGCAGGATCATGATGTAAACCTCGGGGTGACCGAAGAACCAGAACAGGTGCTGGTAAAGCACAGGGTCACCGCCGCCAGCAGGGTCGAAGAACGTCGTCCCAAAGTTACGATCGGTCAGCAGCATGGTGAT
>JBCAXQ010000463.1:0-1414 GCA_038534015.1 Pseudomonadota bacterium
TGTCGTTGCAGGAGCTGGTGAAGCTCTCAGGTGTTTCGAATGGGTCGATTTTTCATCATTTCGGTTCGAAAGACGGGGTGCTGCGAGCCATTTTCGAAACTGAGCGCCGGCGCTATCTGGGCTATGTGGCGCAGTGCATCGTCTCGCATGAGGGCGATCCCTGCGATGCAATGGGGCGGGGCGCATATGCAGCGGTCGAATTCCAGGCGCGCGATCCGCAGCGCCATTTTCGCCTCGTATCGCAATTTTCGAATTCGCAATGGTTGATGACGAACGAAGGGGGATGGAACGAGCTGGCCGCCGAGATTGAACGCCCCGTCATGCAATGGGCTGTGCCCCATTTGGCGGAGGGGCGATTGCCGATGCTCCAGCCCCATGTCATTCAATCGCTTATGCTGGGCCCGGCAGAACTCATTTGCAGCCAATGGCGAAGGGGTCGCGTAACGGGGCCGCTTGAGGACCAAGCGCCGATCGTCGCGCAGTTTGTCGCAAACGGCTTGCGGCAAATGTGCAGGCTGGATTCGCTGCAGCGGACTTAATGGACAAGCGCAGCGGTCTCTTGTATCGCAGAACGCATCCCCGGGGAGCCTGTTTTGGCTGAGAGGGATGGGTAACGCCATCCGACCCGTCGAACCTGAACCGATTAGCATCGGCGGAGGGAGCGGGCGGCGAACATCGCCCGAAGTCCCATCCGCTTTCTAGGAGAGACTTCGCAATCATGGCCGATATCAATTCACCAGTAGAGATTGGCGTAACCACCGGGCCGATCCGTGGCAGCCGCAAGATCCATGTCGGCGCGCGCACCGGATCAGGCGTGCAGGTCGCGATGCGCGAGATCGACCTTGAGGGCGGCGAGGCTCCGGTGCGGGTCTACGACACGTCCGGCCCCTATACTGACCCGGAAGCGAACATCGACATCAATGCCGGTTTGGAACAGAAGCGGCGCGACTGGATCATGGTACGCGGCGATGTCGAGGATTACGAAGCGCGCGAAGTGAAGCCCGAGGATAACGGCCAGCTCGGTCCGGATCGCTCCGGCGGCGTCCCGCAATTCCCCAACACAGTGAAGCGCCCGCTGCGCGCAAAGTCTGGCCACAACGTCACCCAGATCCACTATGCCCGCAAAGGCATCATCACGCCGGAGATGGAATATGTCGCCGAGCGTGAGAACCTTGGCCGCGAAATCGCCGCAGACATGGTGCGCGATGGCGAAAGCTGGGGCGCGGAAATCCCGGATGTGATCACCCCGGAATTTGTCCGCAGCGAAGTCGCACGGGGCAGGGCGATCATCCCCAACAACATCAACCACCCCGAGACCGAACCGATGGCGATCGGGCGCAATTTCCTGGTCAAGATCAATGCCAATATCGGCAATTCCGCCGTCGCATCGGATGTGGCGCAGGAAGTCGACAAG
>JBCAXQ010000464.1:0-1347 GCA_038534015.1 Pseudomonadota bacterium
GACTGGCTTTCGGCGGCGGCGAAACCTGGGACTTCGTCGTTGAAACCAAGCTGCTGTCGTATGTGGCGACCACACTCGTTCTACTCACTTTGACAGGCATATTTATACTACTGACGGCGGTACCTGCGGCGTGGCTGGTAACGACATACGCGTTTCCCGGGCGCGCAATTTTCGAGTGGGCTCTCGTCTTACCTCTGGCCGCTCCGGGCTATGTCATTGCCTATTCCTATGCCGACTTCTTCGGCGTGGTTGGCCCCCTTCAAAGCTTCATCCGGGACGCAAGCGGCTTGTCGGCTCGCGACTATTGGTTTCCGGATATTCGCAGTCTTCCCGGATGTGCATTTGTCTTGGGCGCGGCCCTGTTTCCTTACGTCTATTTGACGGCACGCGCTGCGTTCACCACCCAATCGGTTTGCACGCTGGAAGCCGCTCGCAGTCTTGGTGCCTCCCCTGGACGCGTCTTCAGGCGGGTCGCCCTGCCCGGCGCGCGACCCGCGATTGCGGCAGGACTAAGCCTTGCCCTGATGGAGGCTGCTGCTGATTACGGAGCTGCAGATTTTCTCGGCGTACAAACACTCACGGTGGGCCTCGTGCGAACATGGACCAGCTTCGGAGATGCTGCCGCCGCCGCGCGCATGTCTATCCTCCTGGTGGTGATCGGCCTTGGTTTCCAATGGCTGGAGCGTCAAAACCGCGGCGAGGCAGGGATACAAGCCAGTTCTGCTCGTTGGCGGCGGCAGGTTCGCGCTCCGATGGCACCACTGCAAGCGGCAGGGGCGACCGCCTTCTGCGGCCTCATCGTTGCCTGGGGTTTTGGTATTCCAGTGGGACGCCTACTCTGGATTGCAGCCGAACAGAAACAGGCGATCGCCCCGGTCGGTGAGGCGCTGCGAAACTCGATATTGCTGGCCGGGATGGGTGCCGCCGTCGGGTTCGGCCTTGCCGTCGTTGTTGCTTTGGGAGCGCGTATGAAACGTCCCGCTGCTGCCGTTGCCCGAGCGTCCGCTTCGTCTGGCTACGCTGTGCCGGGCGCTGTGCTTGCTGTTGGAGGATTGATCGTCTTGACCCTGACGCCGCTGACATTGACGGGCTTCACAGCGATCGCGCTGCTGATCTGGATCTATGCAAGCCGGTTCGCTGCTGCGGGTGCTGAACCGATGCAAGCGGCGTTGCAGCGCGCACCCGTCTCGCTGGGTCATGCAGCGCGCAGTCTCGGTGCGGGCCCGCTTCGCCGGGCATGGGAGGTGGACCGCCCAATTGCGATGTCCGGGGCGGCAGCGGGACTGCGCGCTGCATGACCCAGCGAGACGGGTGCGCGCTGCAACGCCGCTTGCATCGGTTCAGCAC
>JBCAXQ010000465.1:0-1320 GCA_038534015.1 Pseudomonadota bacterium
GTCCATTGCACCCGCTTCGAACTCGTCATTCAGTTCGATCTGCTCGGTAAACAGCTGATTGCCGCGCTCATCGACGAAGCGGACATTGCCGGACGCGACGATTGAACCAGTCTGACGATTCCAGAAAACCTCATTGGCGCGGACCGATCGATCCTCACTGCGAAGGATAACGTCACCCTTTGCAAGGACTGTGTCCGCCTCACTGTCGTAAGCGAGCTCATTCGCTTCGAACTCTACGATTTCACCCTGGTTTCCATCCCCCGCGGGCACGTTCTGAGCGGTGACAGGATTGACCGGTTCGGGCGTGTCGGTTTCAGGAGGCGCATCGAAAACGTCTCGCTGTGCCTCCAGCTCGACTTCGATGGCTTCAAAATCTTCCGGTTTGGGTTCGTTGTCTTGGGCCGAAGCATGGGAGCTCAGCGCGAACAGACTGGTCGCCAGCAAGCACCGGCCCCCATGACGCGCAACACGATTGACCATGATTGGAATTGCGGCGCGCATCGCCACCTTAGAACCTCCCGACATGGCTTGCCTATCGCATCGGTCGCGCCTAATCGCAATCGCCATTCCTTCAGGGTCCGATTGCGCGTCTCGTGCGTTCGTTCAAGACCTGCCTTATTCCGATTTCTGCGTAGGAAGTTACCATGCAAATCCATTTCGTTGACACGCCGCCTGCAAATGTTCGCCTGATTGCGCGGATCGTGAATCAAGGCGATACGCCGAGTGACCTTGACGCAGCATTGATCGATGGCGCGCAGGCGGCGCGCTTCACCGGTGCGACCGGACAGGTGTTCGAGGGCTTCACCATGGATGCTGGCACGTTGCGCCGGGTAGCCATGGCTGGTGCGGGCGAGACTGATGCTGAAACGCGTCGGCTGAACGTTGAAAAGGCCGGCGCGGCGCTGACGGCCAAATATCTTGCGTCAGGCGAAACCGATATGGTGGTCGATCTTGGCCATGCCGACTTCTCTGGCGAAGAGGCGGCGGCGGCATTGCTGGGAGTACGGCTTCGGGCATGGCGGCATGATAAATATCGGACCAAGCTGGCGAAGAATAAGCGGGCGACTTTGGCCACAGTTCATGTGATCGGTGCGCCCGAAGGAACAGAGACCGCATGGGTTGAAGCGGCCGCCATGGCCAAAGGTGTCGAATTCACGCGCATGCTCGTCGCAGAACCCGCGAATGTGGTCTACCCGGAGAGCTTTGTGGCGCTGTGCCAAGAGGCTTTCGCAGACACCGGCGCTGAAATCACGGTTCTGGACGAAGCCGAGATGGAGCAGCTCGGCATGGGCGCGCTGCTGGGAGTCGGACAGGGGAGCG
>JBCAXQ010000466.1:0-1291 GCA_038534015.1 Pseudomonadota bacterium
CGATCACGACCACGGGCTTTGGCGATATTGCCCCAGTCACCGATCGCGCGCGGCTGGTCGAGGCCGTTATCGTGACCCCGATCCGGTTCGCGGTTTTTTTCATCTTTGTAGGCACTGCCTATAACTTCATTATCAAGCGTAGCTGGGAGAAGTGGCGCATGGCCCGAATCCAGGAGAAGCTGTCAAACCACATCGTCGTACTTGGGTATGGCGTTTCGGGTTCGGAAAGCGTCGAAGAACTGATTGAGCGGGGTACCGATCCACGCAAGATCGTTGTGGTCGATCCCAGCGAAGATCGGTTGCATGAAGCGGAAAAGATGGGCGTCAATGTTATGACCGCCGATGCAACCCGTGATGATACGCTAAAGGATGTCCAGATCGACAAGGCGGAGTCCGTTCTGGTTTCGGCTGGCCGCGATGATACGTCGATCCTGATCGTCTTGACTGTGCGTCACCTGGCGCCAAATGTACCAATCAGCGTGGTCGTTCGGGCTGACGATAATGAGCTGCTCGCTCGGCAGGCTGGAGCGGACAATGTTATAAATCCCGTGCGCTTTACAGGATTGCTGCTCGCTGGATCCGCGAAGGGTGCGCATATCGCCGATTACCTCGCTGATCTCGCTTCTGTCAGCGGTCGAGTGCAGCTGGTGGAACGCACTGTTACCGATGACGAATGTGGATCGTCGATCTTCTCGCTCAGTTCCGGTGGGCGCGGCCTGCGCATTTATCGCGATGGTAAAGCAATCGGGTTCTGGGAAGACGAATGCCGCAATCTGCAGGCTGGCGATATCGTGGTCGAGATTGTCCCGACCGAAAATGGCCATTCCAACGGAGATGGAGAGCACTGAGCGCGCTCCCCATGACTGAACTCGCTTAGTAGTATCTTGGCAGCAATGCGTGCACCGCTCCCATAGCGGTGTAGAACAACAGCCAGTAGCCCGCGTCGATAAAGAAGAGCGCCTTCCCCTTTTGGGAAAACAGGTAGTTGGTGCCCAACGCCGGAACAATGAAGCCCAATGCAACTCCGAAAGCGGTGATCACTTTCACGAAGAAAGATAGCTCGATGTCATTGACCTCATAACTCTGAAACGTATGGGCGAGCGTCCAACTAGCGAGCAACGAAAAAGCGAAAGCGCCGCCATAGATCACGCCCATATTGCCGTCCTTGATCTGGTCCTCGGTCAGACCTACTGCGCCCATCCACTTCTTGCCCATGATCGGCCCGTACCAAATGCCGCCAACCACAAAACCGCCAAGCGCAGCGAGCACCACTCCGAGCCAGTTCACATCA
>JBCAXQ010000467.1:0-1287 GCA_038534015.1 Pseudomonadota bacterium
CTCGAAATGCCTAACAGGCATGCGATTTTCTTCCATGACACACCATCGCGCCATCTTTTTGCGAATGCCAACCGCGCCCTAAGCCATGGCTGTATTCGCACCGAACGGGCGCGATGGTGTGTCATGGAAGAAAATCGCATGCCTGTTAGGCATTTCGAGCTTCATCCGGCCAAGAGAATTGCCCGGTCCCGGTTGCTGAACCACGGTGACCCAACCATTCTCACCTTTGGTCGCCTTGTACCCATTGGCTCTCGCCCAGGCTGGATTGCCAAGCACTTTGGCGCCCAACCCTTCACCCTTCACAATCGATTGTGGCACAGTCCAGGTAGGGTTGAACACCACGCCTGAGACATTCTCGGCAAGCTGGGGCGTCGCAGTGCGCCCCGGCTTGCCGACAATCGTACGATAGGTCGAGATGATCTGGTCATTCACTGTCAGGCGCAGCTGATATTCTGGCACGTTCGTGATCAAGTAGCGACCGCCGAGATCTCGCGCTAGCCAGCGCCATCGATCCATGTTGGCCCGAATGAGCTTGCGCTTCTTTGTTTCCGTTGCCGGCGTCTTGGCCAACTCATCCTTTAACCGGGCATAGTCCGGATGCTCGGGAGCGAGTTGCTGGAGAGTCCCGGCGATATCGCCGCTTTCAATTGCCTTGGCGAGATAGTCGCGCGTTTTATGACGATTACGATCAGGGTCGACAACAAACCATTGCTTGCGGGCATCCATCGGAGTGCGTCCGTCGCGCATATCCTCAATCAGCCAACGAAAATTCTTCGATGCGAGCTTGTCCAGCTCCGGCGATGGACCTGACACCAACGCGGTCTTGAGAGCTTGCAAGTCATAGTCCGCAGGATCGAGACCTTCGGCACCGATCCCTTCAATCAGTTCGATCAATTGCCCCGCGTGCTGCAGGCTCCACGGCTGAACCATCGGATTGGGCTTGGGAAGCTCCTCCCCGCCCTGTACCACCGGGTCAGAGACCATAGCTGGGAACGCATCGTCGAACGCCTCTGCGGCATCTTCCGTCGCATCGGGCTCGGCCTGCTGCGCCAATGCCCCTGTTGCAAACAGCACCGCCACCGCGGCACCCGCTGTGATCTTGCTGACTACTCGCTGCATATCTTTCCTCAAACGATCCCACTGCCAGCGCCGAAACCAGGCGCGATCTGATACATATGGATAATGCCCCACAGGCTGCCGTCTTTCAACCAGAACTGCTTTCTGGTTGCTGAATCCGCCCAATTGTCGTGACGTATTGCATTCCTCTGCCTAGGGCGCTTGCCACTA
>JBCAXQ010000468.1:0-1218 GCA_038534015.1 Pseudomonadota bacterium
ACCTGCACGGGTTACGTCTAGCAATCCTGATTGCGCCAATTGGATAGATTTCCAACCAAGCAAAACACCGAGCGTGTCCTCATCCGGTCGACCGGCAATCAATTCCAAAACACCCTGCTGGCGCTCTACTTGACTGCGCAAGCGTCGAAAGTTCTTGAAGCGCTTCGGATGAGCCGCCCTCTGAGCTTCAAGATGCTCGTCAGCAGAGACTGCCGAGAGATCGACTACAAAGGTTTCATCATCTTCGTCTATGACGTTATCAAACACGCGCCAGGGGTCGGGCACGCCAGAAAACCGGTACGCAGACAAGTCGGCAAGCGAGAGGATGTCGGCCGGTGAAAGCTCAGCATCTCGCGATAAGACAGGCCCCGAATAATCGGCAAAGGGTGTCCCGACAGCCCGGGCGAATCTGCCTGGTCGTAGATGATAGGCGAATACACCCACAATGCGGTCATTCTTCTCAAAAAACGCGACGCGTACATCGCTGCGCCGCGCTGCGATCATCATGGCAAAGCCCGGGCGCAGCAGAGGCGACCCATAGTCGGCATGGCCGTCGCACAAGGTATTCCACGCCTCCAAATCGGCCTCCGACAGATCAGCCATGCGCAAGACTCGTGCGCGCGGTGCCGCAGCAAGGCCGGCATCGTTCCTAGGATCATGTACGGTCATGGAGAAGTGTTCCGTTTCGCCACGCTTCTCGCGCCATTCGAACGCGTCCGGATTCTATAGCAGGGTTCAGGCCAGTTGCGCCGTTCCCGAGCCTCTCTTACCCAGCGTCAGCCAGCGCATTGATCGATTGCGGTGCCATACGGCTACCCATAGTCTCACATGCATGAGCGATGCAGCTGCACCTACTCTCGCAGAAGAAGATGTCCCCTTACGCCCTTTGACCAGCATTCAACAGAGCGTGATTGCCTTGGCGAGCGTCGCCATGGGTGCCGGCATGACAATAAACTTTGTGGTGGTGGCCCCACTTGCCAGGCAAGCGGGCCTGACCGAAATTCAAGTCGCGAGCATTCTGACCCTTTCGACTATTATTTACACGGTAAGCATTCCGTATTGGGGGCGGTTAGCGGACCGGTTCGGTCGGAAGCGAGTTATGGTGTTCTCGCTGCTCGCAATGGCGTCGACGAACATGGCATTTCTCTTCGGGCTGAAAGCCGCGCTCGCGGGTGTGGTAACAGGTCTTTCAACGCTCTTTCTTCTTGCATTCCTTCG
>JBCAXQ010000469.1:0-1216 GCA_038534015.1 Pseudomonadota bacterium
GGACGAGACGTCAGCAACAGAGCGCCCTGTCATCAACGTCTACAGCGCCCGGCACTACGACTCTGATCGTGTCCTCTACGACGCGTTCGAAGCATCATCAGGCATTCGCGTTCGCTTTAGAGAGGCCGGTGCCCCGCAACTCCTGGAGACGATGAAAGCCGAAGGCAGCCGAAGCCCGGCTGACATTATCATTGGCGCAGACGTGGGCGCGATCTGGCGCTTTCAGGAAGCCGGTCTTACGCAGGGCGTTCATTCTGACGCGCTGACGGAGGCCATACCCGCAACGCTTAGGGATACGAACGGGCATTGGTTCGGGCTCGCCAAGCGAGCGCGTGTCATCGTGTTCGATCCTGAACGCCTGACGCCTGATCAGATAGACACCTACGCCGATCTCGCGGACCCATCGCTCCGCAATGAAGTCTGCGTTCGGTCAAGCTCCAACATCTACAATCTCTCTCTCTTGTCGGAGACGATCCTTCGCGACGGCGCAGACGCCGCAGCAGAATGGGCGCAAGGTGTTGTTTCGAATTTCGCGCGCACGCCACAGGGCGGCGATACGGCGCAGATCGAATCCATTGCCGCAGGTGAGTGCGCAGCGGGCATCGTCAATCACTACTATTGGGTGCGCCTCGCGCAGAGCGAATCTCAGCAGCAACGCGACATCGCCGCGGCAACCGCATTGAGTTTTCCCAACCAGGATAGCACGGGTGCTCATATCAACGTGACGGCAGCGGCCGTCGCCGCGAACGCTCCGAACCCAGCAGGTGCTGTCGCCTTCATCGAGTTCCTCGCAACGCCTGAAGGACAGGCGCTTCTTGTTGCCGAAACAAAGGAGTTTCCCGTGCTAGAGAGCGTTCCTCTTCCAGATGGTCTGGATGCCCTGCCCGCATTCCTGGAAAGCAATATCCAACTATCGGATCTCGGAGCCCAGCAAAGCGAGGCGCAGCGCATCTTCACTCAGGCCGGTTGGGACTAAGTGATCCTCGCCGCTGAACTACGCTCACTCGGCAGGCTGACAGACATTCCAGCTTGGCTGGTTGCGATTGTGCTGGGCACGCCTGTGGCAGCAGCTGTACTCGGCGGACTGGCTTTCGGCGGCGGCGAAACCTGGGACTTCGTCGTTGAAACCAAGCTGCTGTCGTATGTCGTTACCAGCCACGCCGCAGGTACCGCCGTCAGTAGTATAAATATGCCTGTCAAAGTGAGTAGAACGAGT
>JBCAXQ010000470.1:0-1166 GCA_038534015.1 Pseudomonadota bacterium
ATGGCGACGCATCAATGACCTTTCCCATTCGAGAGCGGAATGCTGGAGCATCAATTGTTCGGTGTGGTCAACCAGATCAGCGGGCACGGAATTGTCGGTCTTAATCGGGTTCTCGCCATCCGTATGGCGTTCATATACCGCGAGCAGCAGCTCCAGCGCTCTGCCCAGACCCATTTGTTCGGCCAGTTGTCGGCATAGCAGCCAGTCGAGTCCGTGCGCGCGATCAAGATGATGGATGTCGGCCAGAACTTGTGGGCCGTTGTTGAAAAGATGCGACAGGCCAGCATGCGCCACGAGATGCAGAAGCGTTCCGACAGGGTTCGAAATCCGGACTTTATAGCCACCAATTTCGGCCAGGACGGAATTGTCGAGAAGGTGTTGGCACAAGTCAGCCTCTCCGCTCCATCCCCGCTCTGCCAGCCGATGATGCACCTCGAGAAGCACCCCGTTCTTACCGGTGAGAATTGGCAAATGGTGCTTATCATCGAGGCCATGCGGTGCGACATCAGCGCGCTGCAAGAAACCCGCTTTCATTGCGATTTCATAGGCCTTCAAGGCGTCTGCGCGGGACACTAGTATGTCTAGGTCGCGCATCGGGCGCAGCACCGGATCGGGATAGGCTGTAAGCGCAAGAGCACCGCCCTTCAGCAACGTATACCTGATCTCCGCTTCATCAAACCGCCGCGCCAGTTCGATCGCCGCACCGCGTTGAGCCATTGCCTTCATCGCCCAGTGGCGGGCCGAATTGCCATTGTGCGCCGACTCGGAAAGGCGATCCAGGAGGTCGGGCGAAAACTTGCCCATCCAGTCCCTGAGCAATGGGAAGATGCGATGTTGCCTTGCGCGGTCTATCGCCCAATCCCAGTCTTCGGGCGCAAGCCGCGATGCTTCGGACGATAGGGCAGCGGATCCGCCTGTCGCAGCAAGACGCAGCAGAAAACGCCTCGCTTCAATAGCGGTCTCATCCTCACGAATGGCAACATTTCCCCGGTTCACGCATTGGCCGTAGCCTATCGCGAGCAGCGCGAAAACGGGTTTATCCATCGGCCCCGGAGGGGCTCAATCCGGACCAATGCGATTGCCAAAGCGAGCAGTTGGGCCTATTAAACAAGCCAAGCCCCGGTTTCGGTGACTGCATGACAGATCACCTGCCGGGGCAAGTTGTT
>JBCAXQ010000471.1:0-1157 GCA_038534015.1 Pseudomonadota bacterium
ACAGCGCCAGGCAACGGATCGTATTGGCTACAATGGGCGCGCAGGATTCCTCAGCCCTGTTGCGCGGCCTCGGCACGGTCGAGAGCCGCCTGCTGGGCGATGCACAATGCACCGATGATCTCTATCTGTGGTCCGCCGACACACCGCTCCCGGTTTCGGTTGAAGATGCGTTTTCCAGCTCGGCAAGCCGCGTGATCGGTACTGGCTGGTGGGACGAAAGCACCGGACGCGATGGCTACGAGATCGAACTCGAAGGGACGCGCCGCGTCCTCCCGCTGACCAATGGCTATGATGCGCCATCGCGCATCTTCAGCGATAGGGAGGTTTCAATGTCGCTCGGCAATAAGGGAGCAAGCCTTTCCGATGGTGCGTTTGGCTTCACGGTCTACGAGATGACACTGACCTATGGCGGAGCGAGCGAAACTGCGACGGTCCTGAACCTCGGCGGATGCTGATGACACAGCGATCAATCCGGAGATTACCGGTTTAGCTGTTCTATGCGGAGGTCCGCGACCGTCGCGTTCTCAAGCGGGATCGAATAGGCGGTCTCGCTCTCTCCGCAGTGAGTCACTGTCGCATCTTCGACTTCGATCACCATCGTCCCGCGTTTCAGCGTCAGGTTCGGATAGGTCTGTCCAACCGCGCAGTTCGCAACCGGCATTCCAACCAGCATTGACTGGCTCTTGCCGATCCGCGCGATGAATTCGACCGGCTGAATGCGGCGGTGTGCGCTCGCGCGGTGGCCGCCATTGGCGGCCGTCTTGGCGTCACCCTTGCCCACGTAAAACTTCACAAAGCTGGGGTTATGGCCGACCATCTTCTGACGCGGCTTCAATCGGTCCGACGCTGCCGGTGCGGAGGCAGCAGTCGTACTTGTCGGGCGCTGCTGCACCACATGCGAGACTTCCTGGTTCGAATGGCGATCGTGCGAATCCTGCGATGTTTACCTGGCATTGGTGTTGCCGCGCACTGTCGGTTCGGGTGCAGGCGTGTTCTCCTCCTGCGGCATTTCCAGCGTCCAGCGCTTCGCCGGCGGCTCTTCTGCCGTTGCGAGGCCGCTCGCCAGGATCAGGCCGGTAGAACCGGCAACCGCCAAAACTGAAATACGCATGTCCCCACTCCTCTTGCCAAGCCCCGCGCGGCATTAGCACACCGCA
>JBCAXQ010000472.1:0-1098 GCA_038534015.1 Pseudomonadota bacterium
ACTTATTTCTCCACCTATCCCGGCAACTACTTTACCGGCGATGGCTGCCGCCGGGACGAGGATGGGTATTATTGGATCACCGGCCGGATTGACGATGTGATCAACGTTTCGGGCCACCGCATGGGCACCGCCGAAATCGAAAGCGCACTGGTCGAACACCATCTCGTTGCCGAGGCCGCCGTTGTTGGAATGCCGCACGATGTGAAAGGCCAGGGTATCTACGCCTATGTCACCACCAATGCAGGGACCCAGGACAGCGAGGATCTTCGCAAGGAATTGGTGCAGTGGGTGCGCAAGGAGATCGGACCGATTGCTACGCCCGATGTTTTGCAGTTCGCACCCGGCCTGCCCAAGACCCGCAGCGGCAAGATTATGCGCCGAATCCTGCGCAAGATCGCCGAAAACGACATGAGCAACCTGGGTGATACGTCGACTCTGGCGGATCCATCCGTGGTGGATGATCTGGTGGCCAATCGTCCCAAGAGCTAGCGTGCGCTGCGCTGTCCTACGGGGGCAAAGCCCGCTAGGCTGCGCAAGGTCGATTGGACGCGTCATTGCCCAAAAATGGAAAGTCACACATTGTCTCAAACTGCCTGTATCAAATGTTTGATTAAGAGTGATATTTCGGGCGCTGCGACTTTTTCGAAACACGCACTTCCTGTGTCACTAATTGCAAACGACAGCCTTGCGAGACTCGGGCAAGCCTGCAAGAGCGACCCCAAGATAGTTTCAGGAGTAACCAATGGCTGAGATGGTCCCCTTTAACTGGGAAGACCCCTTCGACCTCGAAACCCAGCTGACCGAGGATGAGCGGATGATCCGCGATAGCGCGAACGCCTTCGCTCAAAGCGAGCTTCAACCGCGCGTGATCGAGGCCTATCGCAACGAGGTTTCCGCACCCGAACTGTTCCCATTGATGGGACAAGCCGGCTTGCTCGGCGCGACCATTCCCGAAGAATATGGCGGTGTCGGTGCAAGCTATGTCGCCTACGGTCTGATCGCCCGTGAAATTGAACGGGTGGATAGCGGATACCGCTCCATGGCCTCAGTTCAATCCAGCCTCGTAATGCATCCGATCTATGCCTACGGATCGGAGGA
>JBCAXQ010000473.1:0-1040 GCA_038534015.1 Pseudomonadota bacterium
TTCAGCCAGATGCTGGATCAACAACCCGCCGGCGACATGCCGGTCGCCCAAAGATCGACTAGCAACCCGGATAAGGGTCGGCACCTGTTCTGACTGAACGAAATAGTTTTCGCATGCGCGTGCAAGACTATCGCCTTCAAGCGGCACGATCCCCTGATACCTTCTGCCCTCTCCAGTCTCAAAAGTGATGGCCAGGAAGCCTTCTCCAAACAATGCGGAGAGCGCAGGATTCGCACCTAGCCCCGAAAGAGCCGATGCATCGAAATCGGCGTAGCCGCGCATGACCCCACCGCGATAATCGCACACCAACAGTCTTACGGGACCCTCGCGCGTTTGGGCCTGCATGGTCAGCTGGGCATCGTCTCCCTTCAACAGGCCGCCCATCAATGCACCAAGGACCAAAGCCTCACTGAGCAAGTGGGTGATAGGCGCGGGGTAATCATGTGCCGACAAGACCTCGTCCAATACACTTTCGAGACGCACAGCACGCCCTCGCGCATTCCGAGTTGGGAGCGTGAACCCCATAAGCTTGTCGGAGAAAGTCTCGGTCGGATTTTGCATCACGCTGATATGGGAAACTGCTCAGCAAAATGAAGGTCCTGATTCCGAGCCACTATGCCAGCAAGCCGAGGCTCCAGAGAAGGATGGACTTTTGCGCGTGAATGCGATTTTCAGCCTCATCGAATACAACCGAGTGTGGTCCCTCGAAGACTTCCTCGCTTACTTCGTCGCCAATGTGGGCCGGCAGACAATGGAGGAATATCGCTTCCGCTTTCGCTTTGGCCATGAGATCACGATTTATCTGATAGGGAGCCATTGCAGACTTTTTCGCTGCTGCATCTGTCTGCCCCATCGAAATCCACGTGTCCGTCACAAGCACGTCTGCTCCTGAAGCAGCTTCCACCGCATCCTGTGTCAAAGTAACACTGGCACCGCCTGTACGCGCCAGATCAACGAACTCAGCATCATCGAACATGGAAAGCCTCTGCCGGGACTCGAAATCGCTTGGTTTGGCGATGGCAACAATGTCCTGCACTCAA
>JBCAXQ010000474.1:0-1035 GCA_038534015.1 Pseudomonadota bacterium
CAAATGCAGGCTAATGGCGATCGTGCACGCGAGATGGTGGTCCGTGACCATCCCGACCAGCGCATAAGGGAGCTCCGCTTCGCGGGCGAGTTTGGCCTCGGGCATGGCGGTCATCCCGATCACGTCGGCGCCCCATTCGCGGTACATCCGGCTTTCCGCGCGGGTCGAAAATTGCGGACCTTCCATTGCGAGGTAGGTCGCTCCGGTCGCAACCTTGCCCTTGGCCCCGGCAATAGCGGAAGCGGCCATCTGGGACAGGCGCGGGCAGACCGGATCGGCCATTGAGACATGGGTAACGAATCCGCTGCCGAAGAAGGTGGACTCGCGCGCGAACGTCCGATCGATGAACTGCTCGACAATAGCGAATCGGCCGGGTTCGATCTTCTCGCGCAGCGATCCTACGGCAGAGATCGCAAGTATGTCGGTGCAGCCTGCACGCTTCAGCGCATCGATATTGGCCCGAGCATTGAGCTGGCTTGGCGAAACCGGGTGGCCCCGGCCATGGCGCGGCAGGAACCGCACCCGAACGTCACCGATCTTGCCGCACAGGATCTGATCCGATGGTTCGCCCCACGGCGATTCCACGCTGATCCATTGCGTCTCTTCCATACCATCGATGTTGTAGAGGCCGGACCCTCCGATGATGCCGATAGTCCATGGGCTGGCCATGATCGTCCCCTTGCTTTGGTTCCCATCGGGCTTCCCATTGTGCCAGGGCCCGCCAAGAAAGCGTTAAGTCAGATCGAAGCGTTCGGGCAAGGCCTTGCGAATGAAACCGTCTGCTCTGGAGAACGGACCCGCAATCGCGGGGTGGACGCTCATGCTCTCGTAATGAGCTGCCAAAGCCGGATAGTCATCAAGCGGCATTTCCGCGACGAGCGCGATTTGCATCAATATACATGTGACCGAGATATCCGCGATCGAGAGAGCGTCGCCCGCGTAGTGTTCCTTGTTCTCGAGTGCCCCGTCCAGATAGGATAGGATCGGTTGCATCGGGCCAGACCAGGTCTCGCGCGCTTTGGCAACATCCGGCTC
>JBCAXQ010000475.1:0-1014 GCA_038534015.1 Pseudomonadota bacterium
TCCGACATAGCCAATGGCGATCATTCCCAAGCCTAGCGGCAGGATCCGGCGCGGATTTGGGTTCATGGTCTGCACAACGCCGAACTGAACCATAATCATGCCCGCGGCGAGCGCAGCGAAGGCCATTCCCGTGGATTGAACGCTGTCTGCTTTGGACAGTCCATAGCGATCTTCGATCAGCCAGCCGAGCGTCTGCTGAACCATGCCAACTGCGGCGAAATAGGCAAAGAGAAATGCCATATGCGGTAGAATGCGTGGATCGCGGATTCGCAACGGTTTTGGCCGTTTCGTCCTGTGCCCACCGACACTCTTAGGCAAGGTGAAGGCAATGATCCCGGCACATAGTGCACAGAAGATGATTGAACCCCAAAGCGGTGCGAGGGCCCCAAAAGGTGCAAGTACAGCAGCCCCGGCAGGTCCGAGGATCGAGCCGAGACTCATTGCCGCTCCCAACAAACCGAGCCCAGCAGCGCGATTTTTCGGTGTTGTGGCGTCCGTCATTGCTGCCATGGACGCTGGTTGCAGGCCTGGCGACAGCAGCCCGAACCAGATACGAAGGAATGCAAGAAGAAAGAGCGTTGAAAGACCTGTTACCACACCAGCGAGCGCGGCTTTCAGCCCGAAGAGAAACGCCATGTTTGTCGATGCCATTGCGAGCAGCGAGAACACCATGACCCGCTTCCGCCCGAACCGGTCCGCTAGTCGCCCCCAATAGGGGATACTCACGGTGTATATAATAGTCGAAAGGGTCAGAATGCTGGCGACTTGAATTTCGGTCAGGCCCGCTTGCCTCGCAAGTGGGGCGACCACCACAAAGTTTATTGTCATGCCAGCACCCATGGCGACGCTCGCCAAGGCAACCACGCTCTGTTGAATGCTCGTCAAAGGGCGTAGGGGGACATCTTCTTCTGCAAGAGTAGGCGCGGCTGCATCGCTCATGCATGTGAGACTATGGGTAGCCGGATAGCACCGCAATCGATCAATGGGCTGGCTGACGCTGGGTAAGAGGGGCTT
>JBCAXQ010000476.1:0-929 GCA_038534015.1 Pseudomonadota bacterium
CTCATGCATGTGAGAATATGGGTAGCCGGATAGCACCGCAATCGATCAATGGGCTGGCTGACGCTGGGTAAGAGAGGCTTGGGCCCGGCGCAACTGGCCCGAACCCTGCTATTAGGCGCAGGCGCGTTGGAATGGCGCGAGAAGCGTGGCGAAACGGAACACTTCTCCATGACG
The DNA here is from genome assembly GCA_038534015.1 of Pseudomonadota bacterium. GTDB lineage: Bacteria > Pseudomonadota > Alphaproteobacteria > Sphingomonadales > Sphingomonadaceae > Erythrobacter. The sequence continues at coordinate 175 of JBCAXQ010000476.1, forward strand.
ATACCTGAACCTACAACCGGTGCCGGTCTTGCTGAGGAGACGCGCGCACGAGTGTTGCGCATTGCTGATTTGTCGGAGGCCGATGTGGAGGCATGGAATGCCTTGTGCGATGGCCATGCCGACTATGGGTCGCCCCTCCTGCGACCGGGCTTTGCCATGATGATTGCGGCGCGGCGCAGCGATGTGCGCGTCGCGCTTTTTGAGAAGAATGACCGCATTGTGGGTGTATTCGCCTATCATCTGAGACCAGGCAGGTTCGCCCGGGCTGTCGGGACACCGTTTGCCGATTATTCGGGGCCTGTCCTATCGCGAGATGCTGAGCTCTCACCGGTCGACATCCTCTCGCTCGCCGATTTGTCTGCGTACCGGTTTGCGGGCATTCCCGACCCTTGGCAGGTGTTCGACAACTACATAGACGAAGATGACGAAACCTTTGTAGTAGATCTGTCGAAAGTCTCTGCCGACGAGCACCTTGAAGCTCAGAGGGCGGCTCACCCGAAGCGGTTCAAGAACTTTCGACGCTTGCGCAGCCAGGTCGAGCGTCAGCAGGGTGTTTTGGAATTGATCGCAGGTCGCCCCGATGAGGGCACGCTAGGTGTTTTGCTTGGTTGGAAATCTGCCCAATTGACGGATTCAGGATTGTTGGACGTAACCCGATCAGGTGGCGCTGGAGACGTGCTGCAAACGATCGCAGCCCAAGAAACTTCGGAATGTTGGGGGTACCTCATTCAGCTTCGTCTCGATGGGAAGATCAT
>JBCAXQ010000477.1:0-909 GCA_038534015.1 Pseudomonadota bacterium
TGTCTATGATCTTGCCGGCAATGAGCTGAGCTTTTTCGAAGGCGCTGGGTTGAACAATGTCGATCTGGTCAATTTGCCGGACGGGCGCGTGCTCGTCGCGGCGAGCGACCGCAGCGATTTGGCCACCGCGCACATCCTGCTCGCCACGCTGGATACGACGACAGGGACTTTGACTCAGATTGCGCGCGAACCCGTTGGCGCGGGGGAAGGCTACGGCATCTGCATTGGAGATGCGACGTCCGGTGCCGGGTTGCTGGTATTCAGCGCGCCGAAGAACGGTATCATCTATCGCACCGAGTTGTCGGGCCTTGATGCGCCGTCAGGCCTTATGGGGTCGAAAACCACCGTACTCACCACGGTTCCGACCCAGCCGGAAGGGTGCGTGGTCGATCTGCGCACCAACACGCTGTACATTGGCGAAGAAAATGCCGGGATATGGGCTATTGATACAGCGACAGGCGAGAAACAGCTGGTCGCAAATATCGACAACGCGATGCTGGTTGCTGACGTTGAAGGGCTGGCGATCGCCCCTGAAGGTGCCGACGGCGGATATCTCGTCGCTTCGAGCCAGGGTGACAACGCCTATGCCGTCTACACCCTCCCGGGTATGGAGAGGCTCGGGCGCTTCCGCATCGCGGACGGTCGCTTTGGTGCGGCTGAAGAAACGGATGGTATAGCGCTCGATCCGCGTTCCTTCGGGCCAGAATTTCCAAGCGGTTTGTTTGTCGCGCAGGACGGTGTGAATGGAACCGAGGCGCAGAATTTCAAGCTGGTTCGCTGGGATGAAACCCTAAAAGCGCTAAAAATGCCCGTTTCCCAGTAAATGCATCGCCCGGCTGGCCTGCCGATAGACCGATGGCTAAGGCGACGCGATGGACAGCTTCCTGCTCACATTGCTTCTCGTGTTCG
>JBCAXQ010000478.1:0-895 GCA_038534015.1 Pseudomonadota bacterium
CACCAGGGCAGATCGTGACATTACAAATGAACGGCGATGCATATCCATCGCCACTGACCGAAGACAAGGACCCGTCGCCGGTCTCGACTCCTATGGCTCCGTCGTCTCCCGACCCAAGAGCGCTGGCGCGTGGCCTTGCTGCATTCCGACGACCAAACGTTACGCGCAGCTGGCTGGAGTTGGCCATTACCCTGCTGCCTTTCCTGGCCCTGTTCGGGCTGATTCTGTTTGCAGTGGATGCCGGCTATTATCTCGCGCTCCTGCTGACCCCACTGGCCGGCCTGTTCCTGCTGCGGATATTCATCATCCAGCACGATTGCGGACACGGATCGTTTATGCCCGGAAAGCATCGCAACAACTGGATCGGCCGTGCGATGGGCGTTTTCACGCTTACGCCATATGATTGCTGGAGACGCTCGCATTCGCTCCACCATGCCAGCACGGGCAACCTGGATGCCCGGGGATTTGGCGATGTCGATACGCTGACCGTCGCCGAGTATCAGGCACTCACCGCGCTGCAAAGGTTTGGATACCGTCTGTACCGTCATCCGATCGTGTTGCTGGGGCTTGGCCCGGCCTATCTCTTCCTGCTGCGCCATCGTCTGCCGATCGGACTGATGCGCGCAGGCTGGATCTACTGGATCAGCGCCATGGCCACCAATGCGGTTGCCGGCATCATCCTGCTCGCACTCGCATCGCAGTTCGGCATTGCGACGACTGCACTGGTGTTCCTGCCCGTGCTGCTGATGGCGGCATCGATGGGCGTGTGGTTGTTCTACGTCCAGCACCAGTTCGAAACCGCGCATTGGGACCGCAAGAGCGATTGGTCATTCCACGAAGCGGCGCTGAAAGGCAGCTCGTTTCTTGATCTGCCTATGCCGCTGCGCTGGTTCAC
>JBCAXQ010000479.1:0-750 GCA_038534015.1 Pseudomonadota bacterium
TTCGGTTGTCCCGCCCAGCTGGCGGAATGCGAGCCAGGGAACGATGATCGAGACGAGCCCAGCGGCAGCGACTGTGATGGGTGAGATTGCATCCCGGCTTGCCGCCCAGGGCGGGGTAGCGCTGATCATGGATTACGGCGCGATGGAGTTGCGGGCAGGGTCCACCCTGCAAGCGATCAAGGCGCATCAGAAAGTGGATGTGTTCGCCCATCCCGGTTCGGCTGATCTGACGGCGCATGTCGATTTCGAACTGCTCAGACAGGTTGCAACCAATCACGGCGCGCAGATCATGGGGCTGCAAATGCAGGGCGAATGGCTGCTCAATCTCGGGATCGATACGCGGCTGGAGGCTTTGCAGCGCAAGTCGCCTGGGCATGGCGGGAGATTGCAGCGCCAGCGCGATCGCTTGGTCGCGGATGGGGAGATGGGCACCTTGTTCAAGGTGCTCGGCATTGCCGGGCCTGGTTGGCCCAACGGGGTCGGATTCGACTAATTCGCCTTGCGCCCACGTCAAATGTAACCAGACGTCACCTCTGAACGAATGCTCTTGAGCATTTAGGGAGAAGTTGATGCGCGCACGTACTGCAATGATCGCTCTGGTTTGCCTGACGACTGCAACTCCGGTGCTGGCTGCCGATGCGATAGACGGCCGCTGGGTCACGCAAGACAAGGATGCCGTGGTCAAGATTGGCAAATGCGGTGCGAACACGTGTGGCCGGATCGACAGGTTTCTGGTCACTCCGCCGGATG
>JBCAXQ010000480.1:0-736 GCA_038534015.1 Pseudomonadota bacterium
GCTTAATAGCGTGACCACTGGTGCAATCTATCAGTCGGTAATTAACAAGGAGCGACGGGGCGACTACAACGGGGGCACGGTGCAGGTGATTCCCCACGTGACCGACGAGATTAAGTCGCGGATTCATCGGGTGGCGCGTAACCGCAATCCGGATGTGGTGATTGTAGAGATTGGGGGCACGGTGGGCGATATTGAGTCTTTGCCGTTTATGGAGGCGATTCGACAGTTCAAACAGGATGTGGGCCCCCATGACGTCATTTATATGCACGTAACGCTGATCCCTTGGATTCCAGCCGCCCATGAGCTGAAGACCAAGCCGACGCAGCACTCGGTGAAGGAACTGCGATCCATTGGTATTCAGCCAGATATTTTAGTGTGTCGCAGTGAACGGATTGTCCCTGACGAGATGCGCCAGAAGATTTCGAGTTTTTGTAACGTGCCCATGCCCTGCGTGATTCAGGCGCTAGATGCCCCGAGCATCTATGAAGTGCCCCTGTATATGGAAAAAGAGGGCTTGGCAGAACAGAGCCTACAGTTACTGAACTTGGAGCAGCGATCGCCTAATCTCACCAAGTGGTCCAACCTAATTGAGCGAATGCACAAGCCGGATAAAAGCCTTGAGATTGCCAGTGTGGGCAAATACATCCAGCTCAACGATGCCTATCTCTCAGTCACTGAAGCGCTGCGCCACGCGGGCACCCACTTCAATACCGATGTTAAAATTCGTTGGGTAGAC
>JBCAXQ010000481.1:0-653 GCA_038534015.1 Pseudomonadota bacterium
TTATGGCTTCAACGATGGCGGGGCGAGCTTCGCCTACCGCAATTGGGCGGAAACCATCTTTGAAACATTCTGGAATTCTTCGAATGAGGTGAAGTCGCGCCCCGGGGTCTATGAAAGCCGCATGTTCGGGGAGGATGGCAAGGTCACCCAGGTGATCGTACTCGACACGCGCTTCTTCAGGTCCGATCTCGCTACCATTCCATACCAGATGGAACGGCCGCCTCTGGGTGTGTATGCGCCCAGCGCTGATGCGTCGAAGACCATGCTCGGAGCCGAGCAATGGGCCTGGCTCGAACAAGAACTGGCCAAGCCAGCGGATATGAGGATCGTCGCGTCATCGATCCAGGTGATCACCGACGCGCACAATTATGAAAGCTGGGAGAACCTGCCGCTTGAGCGGGAAAAACTCTACGCGATGCTGGCTGGCCGTGAGGAAAGCGGGTTGGTCCTACTTTCGGGAGATCGTCATGCTGGGGGAATCTACAGTGACACACCCGAAGTTGGCGGCGGCGAAACCTTCTGGGAACTGACCAGCTCCTCGCTCAACTATTCGTTCAGTTCGACCGAGCGCAACACCGAACGCGAACCCGACCTCAAGCGCTTGACCGACTTTAACTCCGAGGAGAATTTTGGCTTGGTGGATATCGATTGGG
>JBCAXQ010000482.1:0-650 GCA_038534015.1 Pseudomonadota bacterium
GCCTGAAGCCGCTCAATGAGGAGCCCCTTCTTCGAGATGTTATGCAGGTATCGATGGAACGCGTCGCAAAGCATGCGGATATCAGCAAGTCTCTCATCTATAAGTATTTCGACAGCATCGGCGAGATTCTGCACAAGCTCCTGCAACGCGAGCTGGCGCATTTACGACACACCCAGTTTGAAGCGGCTGAAGCTGCCAACACGTTCGAAGAGATGGTCCAGGGGATCACCCGAACCTACCTGCATAACATCTCGAAGAAGGGGCTCCTCATTGAGCGGCTTCAGGCAGACCCTGCAATTTCAAGAACCAAGGATCCAACGGCCTTTGATCGCGAGGTCGCAGTCGAATCCTATAATGAAGGCCTCGCGAAGCTTTCAGACAATCTCCGAATTCTCACCCTACCGGAAACCGGGCATTGGCCTCATGTCGAGCGTACTGACGAAGTGACTACGGCGATCTTGCAATTGCTCGGAGAGACCGTTCGTCCAACCGACCGACCTTGATCTGATCTAGCGCTTCAGCTTGCGCTTACGGATCATGTAGTCATCTCTAATTCCGTTGATCGAGCCGATGATCATGGAAACGGTTATGTCCTGCAATTCCTCCATATCGATATCATGCCGCAACAGGTAAGAACCGGCAGCAGAAGG
>JBCAXQ010000483.1:0-616 GCA_038534015.1 Pseudomonadota bacterium
TGGCAGATACATTGCGCGCCGCAACGAAGCTCAAATGGCTTAATTCGATTTATGCCGGGCTCGACCTCGACCAGCGCCGGTTGGTCAATGACCGCGCCGCGCGCAATGTTCACGATTACCGCGTCTGACTTCATCGCCGCGAGTTCATCCGCACCGATCATGCCGTCGGTCTCGGGCGTCGCGGGAACAGCAAGGATAATCCAATCGAATTCGCCCAGCCTGGCGCGCCACTCGTCCGGCGTCAGCACACCCTCGGCTGGTGTCCGCCGGACCACTGTTACATCGACATCGAAGGCTTCGAGACGCGGCTGGATCAGTTTCCCGATCGCTCCGTAGCCAAGCAGGAGCGCCTTTGATCCCGCCAGTTCGCGCTTGCCAGGGCTGTCCTGCAACCACTCGCGGCGCTCCGCCGCGCGCATCACATCGCGATATCCCTTGGCAATGTTGAGCATGCCCATCACGACATATTCGGCGATGGTGATCGCGTTGATCCCCGCCCCATTTGTGACAGTGATCTCGCGCTCAATCAGGACATCCATTGGCAGATACATTGCGCGCCGCAACGAAGCTCAAATGGCTTAATTCGATTTATGCCGGGCTCGACCTCGACCAGCGC
>JBCAXQ010000484.1:0-580 GCA_038534015.1 Pseudomonadota bacterium
ATACCGCGAGTAAGTTCGCCATATCCACCAGCGTCTCTTCGGTGGTTTGACGCACGGTTGGCTTGAGTTCTTGGACTCAGACTGTTTTTTCTCTACTTCATCTTAGTCGGAATGACGGCTTACATGGTGAGCAAAACTGTCGTCCAAGAACTCAAGCCAACCGTGCGTCAAACCACCGAAGAGACGCTGGTGGATATGGCGAACTTACTCGCGGTATTGGCTGAAGAAGACGTCGCGAACGACAAGTTGTCTGAGAGTCGCTTCTCCAAATGCGCGCTTGAGGTTCTCGCTGCCCATAAGCCGCTAGCAGTTTGGAAAAGCGACTCTCAGATAACTTGTCGTTCGCGACGTCTTCTTCAGCCAATACCGCGAGTAAGTTCGCCATATCCACCAGCGTCTCTTCGGTGGTTTGACGCACAGTTGGCTTAAGCTCTTGGACGACAGTTTTACTCACCATGTAAGCCGTCATTCCGACTAAGATGAAGTAGAGAAAAAACAGTCTGAGTCCAAGAACTCAAGCCAACCGTGCGTCAAACCACCGAAGAGACGCTGGTGGATATGGCGAACTTACTCGCGGTAT
>JBCAXQ010000485.1:0-544 GCA_038534015.1 Pseudomonadota bacterium
GTGCGTTACCACGCTGGCCAGCACGGAGGCTGGGGGGACGTCCCACCCGGCATTTGGGCCGGGCACCCGGTCGGTCGACCACTGGCGGATGTGGGGGGTGTCAGCGGCAAGGGCGGGCCTTGCAAGTGGTTTGTGAGATCCCCCGCCTAGCGACGCCGATCCGGGTGCCCGGCCCAAATGCCGGGTGGGAAGTCCCCCCAGCCTCCGTGCTGGCCAGCGTGGCAACGCACTGGCTTTCAAGCACGGACCAAGGTTCAGAGGCCCGGCGGGAGAGTTGCGAACGCTGCTGGCGTGCGGAGGTGGCGCAAGCGCCGAATTTCGCATTCAAACTTTCAGCGAGGCGAAGCGCCGCCTCCGCACTCGGCCTCACTTTTGGGGCGACACGACCCGCACACCCGGCTCTCCCCCGAGAGACCGGCAAGTGGCGCTGACCCCACCCACGCGCCTCCCTCTCCCGCGATCGGGAGAGGGGGGCGCGTGTGGAAAGGTCGAGACGCAGCCGCTGACATCCAGCCAGCCACGCGAGCGATCTCGCGAAAGCAAA
>JBCAXQ010000486.1:0-524 GCA_038534015.1 Pseudomonadota bacterium
AGCGGCGAACTCGATGCCAAAGCGCAGGGCGTTGGCCGGGCTTCACTTGTCGAAGCCATGCGCGCTGTCCTGACAGACGAGAAGCTGGACGATTCCATGCGCGCGGAGCTGATGATGCTGCCGAGCGAAACCTATCTTTTCGAACAGATGGCAATAGGCGAACGCCTCGCTGATCCGGGAGCGATTCATACCGAACGGGAGGCGCTAAAGGCGGCCCTCGGTGCCGAGCTCGCCAGCGAACTGCACGAGATCTACGATCGATTGCAAAACGTGACCTTCGACGATCCGGCGGGGCGCGGAGCGCGAAAAATCAAGACTCAGGTGCTGGTGCTTGCCGCGGCAAGTGATCCTGCCAAGGCGGCAGAACTGGCTGCTTACCAGTACGACCGGGCCGACAATATGACCGACCGGCAGGGCGCGCTGATGGTGCTCTGCGGCCTTGACTCGCCAGAACGGTCGGAGCGCTTAAAGACCTTTTTTGACCGCTACGACAGCAATGAGCTGGTCATCGACAAATGGTTCAC
>JBCAXQ010000487.1:0-510 GCA_038534015.1 Pseudomonadota bacterium
GTCCGTGACCACCCACTCCCTCCGCCCTTCCACCCGGAACCTACCGGGGCACTATCCGGGTGGAAGGGCGGAGGGAGTGGGTGGCTGGGCCAAAGGGTCGCGCGGATGTACGACCCGCACCCCACCAAATCACCCCTGCGGCGCCACCAGATACTTCTCGCCGGTTTTCATCTGGCGATAATCGGTGATCGCTTCCTTGGTCAGCATCTCTTCCAAGTTTACCTTGGCCTTGTAGCTTGAAGCAAACGTCGTGGTCAGGTTCTGCTGCACGCGGGTGCGCATTTTCACGACCGTTTCCATTCCAGCCTTTTGAAGGAATGGCGTCAGCAGCCAGCCCTGAACGCACCATTGCAACCCATAGCTCGGCGTCAGGATGGTCGGGCCGAGATCGAGCCGACCATACATGTACATCTTCTTGTCCTGATCAGAGCCATAGCGGGAGAACTCGCTCATCTGCGAAGATGCAACCTGTTCCATCGCTTTCAAAACATGATCGGTGTTCTGACCGCC
>JBCAXQ010000488.1:0-507 GCA_038534015.1 Pseudomonadota bacterium
CCACTGCCCGCGCCAGCTCGGCCTTGTCCGCGCTCGAACCCCAGCCGCGTTTGCCTTTGGGCATGTCGTCACCCAGCCAAGTCGCCTCTTGGTGCGTAAAGCTGAACGGATCATAATAATGGAACGTGTACATGACGTTCGGATCATCGGATGCGAGGTTCGTTCCCAGTGAGTTGATCCCTGACCATTCCTCACCACCCAGCATGATGATCCGGGTCGGATTGTCACGGCGAATGATCTCAATAGCCTGCCTTTGCAGCGTCCGCATTTGCGGGCCCTTCAAGTTGGTGTGCGGCTCGTTCAGCACTTCAAACCACAGGTTTGGCGGCAGTTTTGAGTAGCGCAGTGAGATTTGATCCCAGATCGCGCGCAAGCGTGCCATCTGGTTGCCCGGGTCCTCCATGATCTCTTCAAAATGATGCACGTTCAGGACCACATTGAGGTCACTTGAGAGCGCCCATTTGACATTGCTATCGACCAACTCGGCAAAGTCAGGATGGATGCGAT
>JBCAXQ010000489.1:0-506 GCA_038534015.1 Pseudomonadota bacterium
GTTGAGCATGTTGATCGGCTCATCGCGCGGCAGATCCTTGAACGCCTGAAAGTTGGCAGGGCTCGGGTCGATATAGGTTTCGCAGGTCATTCAGTTTCTCCCTAAACGTCCAATTCGCGCCATTGGCCCGGCGCAAGGCCTTCGACAGTCCAGTCGCCAACGCTCCACCGCACGAGGCGAAGGGTCGGAAAGCCGACCGCCGCTGTCATTCGGCGCACCTGACGGTTCTTGCCTTCCGAGATGGTAAGCGCGATCCAGCTATCCGGCACATTCTTGCGGTATCGAATCGGCGGATCACGCTCCCAAAGGGCTGGCGGGCCCATCCGTTCCGCCTGCGCCGGTTTGGTCATGCCATCCTTCAACCGTACTCCTCGCCGCAGCGAGCCAATCGCGGCGTCATCCGGCTCGCCCTCGACCTGCGCCCAATATGTCTTCGCCATCTTGTATCGCGGCTCGGCAATGCGCGCCTGCAACTGCCCGTCATCGGTGAGCAACAGCAGCCCTTC